>NZ_PMZU01000069.1:942-10274 GCF_003170075.1 Methanoregula sp. | reverse complement strand
AGGTATGGGTTGTAAATACCTGCCAATAAACTTCAGGAAAAGATTAAAGACATTATTATGCTCCTTTTGACAAAATTTTGATTTTACAGGAGTTCGCGCGCATAAAAGGAACAATACGTGCTCCCTGTGGCCCGCCGTTTGATAATAAGGCCCGGATACAATCACCGACCGGCAGAAAACGTGATGGTGCCCGGGTTTTCCTTTATGAGACCAAAAGGAAGGTACCGTCTGCATCTTTCGGAATGGTCAAAAAAAAGTCTTTTCAAAACAATACAATCTGTTTTTTCTGGACTGGCAGAGATCATATATGTAAACAATAAGGAAGTCCCGCCTTGACAACGTACCATACCCTTGGAAATGCGCACCGTATAATCTGCCTCCTGCTGCTTGCCATCGCCATCGGCATACCCTGCGCAGCAGCGGTAACCCTTACGCCCGGAAGTTCAGCGACAATGACCACCATATCGCAGGGAGACCCGGTCTATATCCGGGGCATCGCCACCGGCCATCCGCAGGTGGGGCTCCAGGTCTGGTTTATCGGGTATAATTTCGCCAAGGTTACCACCGTCCAGGTAAATGATGATAATTCCTACGATTACGAACTTCAGAAATCCGATACTGCAAACCTCGCACCGGGGCAGTATTTTGTGCTGATCCAGCACCCGATGATGAATGGTCGTTTCGATGTGGTCTATGATGCCTCTTCCGGAGCAGTAATAAATGTGCAGACCGGTAAGACACTCTACCAGTTCACCGGCAGCGGAAGTCTCCAGAGTACGGATGCCGCGACGGCGCTGATACAGGCCGTCAGCAGCCAGAATATTGACGATACCTTTGCCACGGTCTCGTTTTATGTCGCTTCTCCAGTGGCGACCATCAATCCGATTGGCGACAGGTACACAGGAGATAAATTTACCATCAACGGGACCACCAGCCTTGCCCCTGATGACGAGCTCATGGTTGAGATCTATTCATCGTCATATATCCCGACCACCAAGACACAGTCGTCCGGATTATCCGGTGCAAGCGGTACGGTGAAGGTGGTAGCCGGCAGTGGGGGCAGGAATACCTGGTCTTTTGATGTCGATACCTCCTCCTTTGCCCCGGATATGTACCTGGTGAAGGTCTCGGGAGTCCTGCAAGACGTGACTGCATCAACCACATTCAATGTGCTGTGCAGTGGATCTGGCGATACCTGCAGTGTCCCGGTGAGTGCCGTAACCGTCCCCACCGCTTCGTCAAATGCCACTGCCACCGCAACCACGACTTCACCGGATACCCCGACACTACCATCGACAACGGTTCCTGTAACAACCCGGCAATCACCGGTGCCGGCAGCGGTGTGTCTGGGCAGTATCGCCGCGGTGCTTTTGATCCGCAGGCTCACATAAAAACGGGAAATTGGTTACCAGCCCAGGTACAGGGTCTTTGTCTGGGTGTAACTGTCGAGTGCCTTTGAGCCGTTTTCCCGGCCCATTCCGCTCTCGTTTGTTCCCCCGAACGGCACTTCAGGGGGAACCGTAAGGTGACGGTTCACCCAGATGATACCGGCATTTACTTCCTGGTACACCTGTTTTACCGTTGCGAGGTCTTTTGTCCAGACCGATGCGCCAAGGCCATACTTCGAATGGTTCGCCTCGCGGATTGCCGCACCGAGATCCGGTACGGTCACCACCGGCAGGACCGGTCCGAAGATCTCATTGGTGAGGAGCGCGGCATCAGGTGCAACATCGGTGATGAGGGTCGGTGTATAGAAGAAACCCTTTTCATACGCCGATCCTGTTAACGGACAGCCGCCGGTCCGGATTGTCCCCTCCTCCCGCTCGGTCGTTTCATGGATCACAGAACTGATCCTCCCGAGTTGCTCTGCGCTGTTGAGGGGTCCCATATCTGTGCCCGGAGAGAGTCCGTTTCCGACATTAAGACCTTCTGCTTTGGCCGTAAGCAGGCGCATGAACTCCTCCGCAATCTTCTCATGCAGGTACAGCCGTTTGACCGCGGTGCAGATCTGGCCGGCATTATAGAAACGGCCCCGGAGCGCCCCCTCAACGGCTTTGGGAATATCCGCGTCGGCCATTACGATCATCGGGTCGGATCCACCCAGTTCCAGCGTGAGTGTCTTTAAGTGGTCTTTTGCCATCTCACGGATCCGGTGGCCGGTTGCACAGTCTCCCGTAAAAGATATTTTTTTCACCCGGGGGTGTTTTACCAATGCTGCTCCGACCGTCTCTCCCGGGCCGGTCACGACATTGAGCACGCCTTTGGGCAGGCCTGCATCCTGCAATAGTATTGCGATCCTGAGATTCGTTAAGGGTGTTGTTGACGCCGGCTTGAGAATAAGGGTATTTCCCGCAAGGAGGGCCGGCCCTGCCTTCCATCCCATGATGAGCACCGGCATGTTCCAGGGAATGATTGCGGCGCAGACCCCGAGCGGGACCCGGGTTACCAGACAATCCCCGGCTTTACCCAAGTGCACGGCCTCACCGGACGGCTGTCCGGCGATGGACGCATAGTATTCGAGAATATTTGCGCATCCACGGACTTCGTCAATCGATTCTTTGAGCGGCTTACCCTGTTCCGTGGTGAGGAGCTGTGCCAGATCCTTATGATCCAGCCTGATCAGTTCTGCTGCGCGGTAGAGCACAAGACCGCGGTCCCGTGTGGTCTTTTCAGACCATATGCCAAAAGCCGCGTCGGCTGCCTCAACAGCCGCATTCACATCTTCCTCGGAACCCCGGGGGACCCGGTCTACATATTCACCGGTCGCCGGGTTGGTAACCTCGATCCACGTTTTATCTGCTGCAGTAGCCGCAATCCCGTTAATGAGCATGTCCATAACGATTCCCTGTTCCCGAGTATCCTGCCTCTCCTGAGGAACTGTCCACAGGCAGCATATAAAATGGCAGCGGTAATACTTATGAAATTTTCAGGGAATTACTGGCCGGGGGTATCTCGATTTCGATGTTGTCGGAAGATATGCTCCGGATCCTCCCGGTCTGGGTTGTACAATAGGCACCGGTCCGGTCAAGATGGGCCCTGAACTCCGGACTTTTTATCAATGAAATAAGGGTCACAATCCGTGGGTCGTCCAGCATCTCCCGGCGCATCACAAGTTCATACTGCTCCTGCGCTACCGGAAGAAACATCAGATCATGGGACACTGCAAGTCCTTTTGAACAGATGCCGGCATCTGCCTGTCCGGCCCGGATTGCTGCGGCAACAGTCCCCGGCGTTGCTACTTCATTACCATATCCACGGATCCGTGAGGGTGTAATGTTGTGGGATGAAAGCAATGAATCAAAAAGGATTCGTGCCGGGGTATCTTTGCGGGAGTTGATCCAGCAGACTGCATCAAGGGTATTGGGCGAGATTTCTTTTGCGGATGCAATTCCCTGTTCCTGTGTGGCGATGTTGACAAAGACAAGATCCAGCGATTGAAGATAAGGCTGGATGAACCGGCAGTCCCGCAGGAAGGAGAATGCCGGCAGGCTCATCGGCGCTGCATGACAGGAATTCCGTTTGAGCGAAAGGATAGCGCCGGTGTTTCCGGCACTTCCTGTATGGATGAAGAGGCCCTGGTCGTGAGCGATGTTTCCCAGTTCTTCCAGGACCGGGTCTATGGCACCCGAGAAGATAAGTGTCCGCTCGATATTTGCCGGGTCTGTCGTAAGATAAACTTTGAGTTCGTGTTCCGCATCATACCCTTCAACCGATGCCGGAATGTGCGTATAACCATTTGATCGGACCGTTGACATCTGTACAACTGTCCCCCGTGAACGGGCCATACCCCAGTACTGGGTGCCGATCCTCCCGACAGAAACCGGAACAAACTCGTCAAAGCCGAGATCGGAACTTAAGGGAGTCGCTAGTTTTACCTTGACCGAATATTTCGTGAGTGGTGCTAGTCCCCAATATTCAAGGAGGGGGACGGCAAATTCCCGCAGGACACTCTGGGCGGCAAGCGGGTAACCGGGAAGCCCGATGACCGGTTTGCCATAGATTTTCCCCAGCATCATCGGTTTCCCCGGCTTCACCGCGACGCCATGGAAGAGCAGTTCGCCGATGGCTGCAATGGCCCCCGCAGTATAATCCCGCGTGCCGGCCGAAGATCCGGCCGATACGATAACAAGATCATTTTCCTGTGCAGCAGTACGAAGCGCTTTCTCTATAAGGTCAGGATCATCGCGTACGATAGGCAGGCGGGTGCAATGTGCTCCCATCGAATCAAGAAGGACCTGTGCCATGACCGTGTTACTTTCCACGACTTGGCCCGGGCTTGGCCGGACCCCTAACGGGACCAGCTCGCTTCCGGTAGGAATGATCCCAACATTAACGGTATTTACCTTCAATTTCACAATCCCGTAAGTGGCAAGGGCACCGATATCAAAAGCCCGGATCTGATGACCTTTCGGGAGAACAAGCCGGCCTTCCCTGATATCTTCACCTGCCGGGCGCACATGCTGCCACGGCCTTGCGGCTTTCCGGACCTGGAACTTGTCCTCCACTTCCCAGGTGTCTTCGATCATGATCACGGCATCGAACCGAGAGGGGACGATATTCCCGGTATTGACCCGGGCAAAATCATTAAGAGTAACCGGCGCCTGGTCGGAAGCACCAAAGGTATCCCGGCTTTTTACTGCTATGCCGTCCATAGCTGCCAGACTTACTTCAGGCACGGAGTACCGGGCATAAACAGGTTCGGCGACGACCCGGCCCAGCGACCGGGTAACGTAAACGAGCTCAGTCCGCTCCGGGATGGCAAATGATGTCTTGAGGAGATGCAGTGCCTGATCAAATCTAACCAGTGAGAGATAGCGTTTCACCATACTGCATCACCGTAATACGCTTTTTTCTGCCATCGTTATTACAGGGAAGGTCATGAATATCAATCGCATTCTAAAAGTGGGGATATGCATGCCCCTGCTGGTAATCAGGTACCATATCCCGGTAATCATCGATAAATGATTCGATTATTGTCTCCTGGTAACTTATCTCCGGTAACAGGGTCTTAAAAACCTCCGGTACGTGCTGGTCAGACCTCGCGTGTCCGTTTTCCTACTGCGGCAAGGTAGACCGGCCACTGTGTTTCAGGATCGAGATTTGCAAGATGGGTTATCATTTCGTCATGGAACATATCGATAGGCTGCACTTCAAATCCAAAGCAACCTGCCGTCATGATCAATTCCTGGCAGGTGTGTCCGGCTTCTAAGAGGACGCTGCGGTATCCCCGGTTCCCCAGTGCCCATGTCGAGCGGTACGGAATCCCGACCCAGATGAATGTTACTGCCGCACGGGTGACGACCTTGAAATTCATGCTTGCGGTTGCAATTGCGGTGGAGAGATCCGGGTCTTCGCTAATGGTAATTATGCTGTGTGTGCTTGGGACATACCGGTACATGCCGGTGTCAAGTCCCTTAACTTCTCCTGCGACGAAATAGGTTTCAATTGGATACCGCGAACCGCTGGACGGGACGTTTCGTAAAACCAGAAATTCGTTTATTCTTGCGCGGAATCCCTGGGTGTACCACAACAGTGCCGAGAGTTCTGCAAGGGTCATGGATGAGCGCGAGAAAAATGACGAAGGTTCCCATTTCCCGATAAGATCCGTTACCGGGACATTGGGTACCTTGATCTTTTTCGGGCTGGGAAGTTTTGTGATCTTTGCTCCATCTGGAATCGGGAGTTCCGCCGGGGGTTCCGGTTTGCGCAGGACCAGGTCTACGGTAGAATAATCCGGGTACCGGGTTCCTTTGATAAATTCTTTACCGACATCGTTCATAATCTGACCTCAGTTTTTCTGGTGTAGCTATAAATTTACACTCATGGTGAATACCACCAGGTATCCCGGACCGGGACGAGAAAAAGGAAAAAGATTGATTATGCCTTGACATACAGGTCGGCAAAGATCTCCTTGCCTTTGCTCTTGGGATGACGTTCCCCGAGATCCCCGATATAGTGGTCAAAGGTGGCTTTCGTTCCATCGACTTCGAGTTCGACGCGGTCGACTTTCTTGAAGCCGGGCATCATGAACTTGATGGTGCCAAAGACATAGATGGTGCCTTTTACCATCTGCCCACCGACACGGCCCTCGACATCACCTTTGAGGATGACGGTGCCACCTTCCGCGTGGGTGGAGACGTGGATGAACGTGTCCTTCTCGATGATGATGGTGCCGCCGAGCATGAAGGTTCCGATATCATTACCGGCACTTCCCTTGATCCGGATCGTGCCACCCTTCATGCCCCTCCAGTCACCACGATAGGCGCAGCCGACATAGTTTTGGGCATTGCCGTCAATGAGGATCTCGCCTCCCTGCATCTGCATACCGCAGAAGGAGTCAACGTTGCCCGTGATGTGGATCTTGCCGCCTTTCATCCAGCCGCCGACGTACATGTCAGCATTGCCGTTGACCTTGACGGTCCCGGCAGTCATCTTGGAGCCGATGTATTTCACGCGGGTGCAATCGCCGGCAATAACAATGTCTGTCTCTGCTGCGGTAGCGCCCGCATTACCCGAGACTTCAAAGAAGTCCCCGAGAGTGACATGGATCTTGCCCTCGTGGGCCGGGAGTGCTGCGATCTGTGCAGGGGTCTTGCCTGCGAATGCGTCGGGAGTGATACTGTAGCCCTCGAGCATGAGCTCGGGGACCTTGGTGGGTTTTAACGTAACGGTTGCCATGATCGCACCTCAGGCCTCCACGTCAACTTCCAGCACGAACGGGTGCGGGGCGAGGTAGTCCCGGACCGGGTAGTTGACAAGACTGACCGTGTAGTCTTTCGTAAAGCTCTGGGTGATGTCGCGCTTGACCTGCAGGTTCTCTGGCATATTGACATGGACCCAGACGGTCTTCTTGTGACCGCGGCTGAGCACTTCGCCGTCTTTGACCACAATCTCACCGGACTTGATGAAGCAGGCAGCCCGCTGGAATGCCTTCTCGATCTTCTCGGGATCACTCGGCATGTTCTTGTAGTTGAGGTCAAAGATACCGACATCGGCGTTCATGCCGGGGGCGAGGCCTCCATAGATATTAGACATACCGAGGCACTTTGCCGGACCGGACCGTGTCATCTGGGCGATCTCGTAGAGGGTGAGTTCGCGGTCGATGGTGTGGAGGGTCGTGGCGTCGATGACCTTGTCCTTGTGCTTGAATGAGTCGAGCACCGCTTCGCGGGCCTTTTTGCTCATGAGCCACTTGATGACGCGGGGATACCGGGTGAACGGCCCTGCGTTCGGGTGGTCGGTGGTGAGGAAAATCCGGTTCATATCCTTGGCATAGAGCGCGAGTTCAAGACCGATTGCCCACTGGATGTCGCAGACCTTGATGTTCGGGTCGTACACGTACGGGACAACACCGGCAGCGGTCTCCATCTCGACATCGACATTTACCCACTTTAAGTGGTTGAGACTGTGGAGGTGGTGCTCGAAAGGACCATCGGCGGTCATCGTGGTGGTCTCATCGAGTGTGACATTCCCGGTATCGACCGTGATCGCCTTGTTCTTGTTCACGTAGTCCATGACTTCCTTTGCCTTGGACTCGAAGTCGCCCCAGCCGGTTCCGCCATACGAGTGGAACTGCAGGTGGGTCGAGTGCATGACCTGCTCGCGGCCGAACTTGTTTTTCGTCTTGATGCCCTCGGCAAGTTTCAGCGAGTCGATGGTGAGCTGGTAGTTGCCGGGGTTCCCGAGGTTATTCTGGTGAATGTGCATCGAGTGCGGGAGACCGAGGTACTCGTTTGCCTTGAGGAGACCGGTGATGATCTCCCGGGGGGTGGTGTCGAAGTACGGGACCACGTCGTCGAGACTTAAGCAGTTAAGGCCCCAGCCCCAGGCAGCGGTACCGCCGGGGTTGACGCATTTAACGCCAAAGCCCTTCGTGACATTGAGGAGCCAGGCGATATAAGCCGCCGTGTTCTCGATTTCGCCCTTCTTGAGGTAATCCATGACGAACCAGTTGTTCCCGAAGACCGGGAGTGCTCCCTCATCGATGATCGGGGTATCGTGGATCTCCTCGTGGATATGCGGGGAGTAGAGAGGAGGCATCGCGGCTTCCATAACGAACGCGTACCCCATCCGGGCATAGTCGTACCCGGTCTTGAAGGTGCTCGGGATCGAGAATCCGGACTCCATACGGGCTCCGTTCTTCTGTGCCATTGCGCTCCTGCAGACTCCCGATAAAAGCTTGTCCTCGGGCCTGAACAGGCGGCCGACATTGACCTTGGGTCCCGCGACATGGGCGTGGACATCCACGCCACCGGCCATCACGGTCTTGCCCTTTGCATCGATCACTTTTGCGGAGGAGCTGACCTTGTCAACGATCTTCCCGTCCTTGATGGCGATATCTGTGATATCCCCCTCCATCTTGCGGGTCGGGTCGACAACGAATCCGCCCTTAATGATAATTTCTCCTGATGTCATGTTCAGCTCACCGCCGGGTTCTGGGGGTATTTCCGGTCTGCCTTTGCTGCAAGCCAGACTGGCTCGGTCTTGGTCAACTCGCACATGCGTTCGTACACGAGGTCGAAAAGTTCCTCATCGCTCGGTACTCCCGGCAGGCCCTTGATGACCGACCGGAACTGAATCGGGACGTTGTCCATGCGGTAGACAACGCCCGGCTCATCGACACCGGCAATTCTTACTGGTATATGGAGATCTGAGATCTCGCTCGCCATGCAGAAGTTGGGGTCGACGGTGATGAACGGGTGTTTCTTGAGATGCTTGACTGCCGGGATGGGGAAGTGTGCGCCCGCATCGGTGCCGACATTGACAAAGCAATCTACTTCGTCCCGCATCGCGAGATCGATCGAACTGGTCTCGCCCGGGTTCATATGGGCGTGGGTGCCTTTGGAGAGGTCAATGCAGTACGGGAACCCGAACTGCCAGGACCAGACCTGGCCGGGGCCGGTGATATTGTAGTGGCCCCGCATCGCCATGATCGAGGCCTTGGTGTGGTTGTTGAGGTCGCGGGTCAGGCTGATGGCAGCATCGATGTTGTGGTTGTGGCCGTCCGTGTGGGTGCAGCCCATGCCGAAGAAGATCATGCAGAATTTTGCTTTCTTCATGATCTCGGCCGACTTTACGATCACCTCTTTCTTGATGCCGGCGACCTCATCAGGGATATCATACCCCCTGAGGACGGTGCGGAACGCATCGAAAAGTTCGTAGTCGTGACCCTGGTTGAGCATGAGGTGGATATCCGCGAGTTTTGCGGTATCGGTCTGGCGGGGGTCGATGCTGATGATTGTCCGCTGCATCTGGCCCTTCGGGGTGAAGAAACCCCGGGGGAAGATTGAGTACCGGGAGGTGTGCCTCGGGTGGGCGTGCATCGGGTTGCA
>NZ_PMZU01000069.1:0-904 GCF_003170075.1 Methanoregula sp. | reverse complement strand
CAGATGGTTGCACAGTTGTCGAGGACGGCCCCGGCCTTCTCGGCAATCCGGGCGACCGCACTCATGCCCTCGCAGTTGGTGGAACCGAAGCCGTAGATGAGGGGCTTCTTGGCCGCGAGCAGGGTCTTCGCAAAGTAATCGATCGCTTCCTCGTAAGGAATCTCCTTCATCGAGCCGTCGGGCTGCCGCATGCGGGGGAGCCTGGGCCGGGTCGGGTCGTTTGCATGGTGGAACAGGTTCGTCCCGATAATGCACGCGTTATGAACTTCAAGGATCTTGGTCTCATCATCGGAGACCAGCACTTCGATATCGTCGCAGGATGAACCGCAGTACGGGCATCCGACACCTTGGATGAGTTTTGGCATAATTAATTCCCTCCTTTCCAGAGACCCACAGAACCCTGCACGAGCTGGAGGGCTGTCTTGCGTTTTTCATTAAATGCCGGCTCTACGGTGACCGGGAAACCGCTGTACTGGGGGGTGCCGGTCGACTGGGTCCGCGGAGGGACAACCTGATTTGCCCAGACACCCTGCCGGATGTGGGCGAGGCCCGGGGGGCAGTACTGCGTCGCGTGGATGCACTTGACAACAACCGTTCCGCACTCGCTTGTCACTTTCACGTTCGAGTTCTTCCAGATGCCTGATTTCTTCATGTCTTCAGGATTCATTTCAATGATCGAGCACGCTTCGAAATAGTCTGGGTTGGTCTTCCCCTTCTCCATCGCGGCGCCTTCCTCAATCGATCTTTGGGTGATCATGTTCAGTTTAATTGCGCTACCCATTGTTCACCTCGTATTAATTACACACTACAAACACAGTTTAAATTTATCGGCTCTTTTTGCCTGTACATGTCGTAGGAATGCAGATGTTAAATAATTTATTTATTGATACACTATAGTAAACTC
>NZ_PMZU01000038.1 GCF_003170075.1 Methanoregula sp. | reverse complement strand
TAAGCATTTCCGGAAACGGCGAGATCGTAATACCGTCCCGGGACCCTGACAGGGTTATACCGGCGAGTTCATCCGATGAACAGACCAGATGCTGCTCCGGGTGCGTACCCCTGACGATCGAACAGTTAGTCTGGATCTCCGGACCTACTGATACCACGTAGGGAATCCGCTTCGATCCCGGGTGGTCGCTGGAGAGAACCATGAGCGGCAGGTGGTATTTCCTGACCAGTTCCAGAAGCATCAGGGCGGGCTCGACCGGACCCGCTTCGGGTGCAGAGACCACCACCAGATCACCGGCATGGACGCCCTGGCAGTATTCTTCATGGCTGGCCTCGATGCAGAGAGGAAAATTCTCATGGACAACTGCTACGAGAAGAAAAGAGTGGATGCCCTTCACGTGCAGGACATCGTCGCCAACGGAAACGTTCATATCTCCACAACGTCTTCCGACTGGCAGGAAGGACACATGGGCCGTTTGCCGATCCCCTTGAACTGTTCGCCGCAGTCCTTGCACCGGTAGTCTTTCGTCTTGACCCGGTCTTCGGGAAGATCGACATCCAATGGTCCGCCAACACTACACATGCTCCAATCACCTCAGTATCCTACTCCCCCATTGTATTATTTATGTCTGTTTACGGTTCCGGTACAGTCCGGTTACTTATCAAGGGGAGCCTCCATTCCCTGGAGATCAAGATCTACGACATTGGGCAGACACAAGTGACGATGTACTCGGAAGCAAACGTGTTCTGAGGTATTTGTTTTTTTAGTCCGCCAATGGGATTTCCTAAAAAACAAAGATCTTTTTTTATCTTATACCGTAACTCCAAGGATGTTGAGCAGCACAAGGACGAGCACGCCCGGTAGTCCTCCCACACCGCAGATGATCAGCGTTGCAAGACTGTACCCAAGATCGGGCTTGCCCACCCACTGCATGACCTGGAACGTGTTTAAGATAAACAAAAAGATAAGGCCGAGAACGGCGTTGATGACCAGCACCGCGAGTTTTTTTACCAGATAATACGCGATGGCAAGGATGATGACGATAAGGATGACGGCAAGGATGATGTCACTCATAATTACTTACCAATGACCCGCACCTTATTAATTTTTACCGGGGGCAGGATATACGATCCGACGGGACGACTCTCTTTCCCGAGCGCGACAACCTGATGCTGGAGATCGAAAACGTTGCCGGAGATCATTGCTCCCCGGATCGGCTCTGCAAGAGCGCCATCCTTTACCCGGAACGGGTTGGACATCTCGACCGAGAAATCCCCGCTCATGGGGTTTGCCGTGTGTGCCCCCACCACGCTGTGGACGTAGATCGCAGGTTCATCAAAGAGTTCGTCGCGTTTCCCATCCACGACAAAATTGTGATGGCCGATCGCGGGAAGCCCGGCAAACCCGCCCCTGATAGCACTGCCGGTGGATCCCTTGCCGGCCCGGTATGCGGTCTTGAGGTCGTAGGCAAACGCTGTAAGGATGCCGTCCCTGACAAAGTCCAGCCGTCGGGTGGGGGTACCCTCGGCATCGAACCACGTGCTCCCGCCCGCCCCCTTACGGTGGGGGTCGTCGTACAGGGAGAGCAACGGCGCGGTAACCGTTTCGCCGATCCGGCCGGCCAGTTTCGAGCGGCCCTGCAGGACGTTACGCCCGTTCAGCGCCGGTACAAAGATGTTTCCGAGCAGGTCCGCGTATGCCATGGGGGAGAGGATGACATCGTACTCTCCCGAGGGGACATCCTTCCCTCCTGCCGACCGGGATGCAAGAAATGCCGCCCGTTCGCCGACCCTTTCCGGGTTCACCAGCGCCCGTGAAAAGGCATGATCGAATTCGTACCCGGTGGACTGGCCGCTGATTGCTTCGAGCGAGATGGAGACTTCCGACTGTCGGGACGCGTACCGGATACCGTGGCTGTTCGCAAAGGTGATCTCCCCGGCCGCGATCCCTGCTCCACCCGCGGTTACCGATGCCTCCGGGTGCGCCGCAGCCCCGTTCAGCATCTCCCGGAGCAGGTCGTGTGCCATTGCCGGTTCGATTGCAAGGGACAGATCGTACGCGAGATCCTCGACCGGGAGCGTGACCGGGTCCGGCAGCCCCCTCCATTCCTGCGGCGTGGCAAGATGGCCGCCGGCGATGGCTGCATCAAGACAGGCCTGCCATTGCTGCGGGTCGTTCGTGCTCGACGAACCGATCTTCCCCTTGTCGATGGTGCGGATGCACAGGCCGGTCTCGATCGATGACGAGCAGAGGCTCACGCGACGCTGTTTTAAGTCGGCGGAGACCGAAGTCCCGGAAAAACAGTACACCTCAAGTTCGTCGACCCGCTTCTCACCCTGCTTAAAGAGTTCCTCAATCCACGCCACTGCCACCCACCACCGCATCGCGCAGGAGTACCAGCGGGGCGCCGTCGCTCACCGGCACGCTCTGCCCGCCTTTCCCGCAGTATCCTGAGTGCATGACCCTTTTTTTCCCGCACAGGACGATCCCGTGGAGCGTTTTTAAGATCTCCCCCGAGAGCGAGACGTCCCTGACCATCCGTGTCCGCTCCCCGTTCTCGATCAGGTACCCGTACTCCGCGTTGAACTGGAACACACCCCGGCCCGGATCGACCTGCCCGCCCCGCGAACCGGCAAGAAAGATCCCGTTTTTGCATTCCGCGAAGATCTCCTCATCGGTCGCGTCCCCGGCCTCGATGAACGTGTTGCTCATCCGCACGAGTGGCGGTTTACCGGGCATCGCCCGGGCATGGCCGGCAACGCCGTTTCCGATCGCCGCAAGGGTCTGCCGGTTGTGGAGGAAAGAGTTGACCTTCCCGGCGCGGATGATCTCGGTCCTGGCCACCGCGATTCCTTCAGCATCGACCGGCTCAAACCCGAACTCGTGAAGGGACGGGTCATCGACGATTGTAAGCGAAGCGTCCCCGATCTTTTCGCCGGTTCTCCCTTTAAGGACCGAGTTTCCCTCTTCGATAAGGTCGCCTTCGCTCGCGTGGCCCACGGCCTCGTGCGCGAAAACACCGGCAAGTTCCGGGTCAAGGACGGCATGCATCTTCCCGCCTTTTGCAAGACCGGCGTCCAGCAGGGAAACGGCCATCTCCGCCGCTTTCCTGCCCATATCCTCACGGTGCCGGAGGTTGAAGCCGTGGATGGTGTGATCCGGTTCATAGCCCATCTGGACGGTTCCATTCCGAGATGCGACCACCATCACGGAAAATCCCGACCGGCAGCATTCATAAGAGTATTCGCTGCCGGAGCTGTCCATGAACCGGACGTTCTCAATCCGTTCAAGGTAGTTTGCCCGCCGGCTGGTCACCAGCGGCCGGTCCGCTGCCTTCTCGATCGCGAGGAGCAGCTCCGCTTTCTCTTCGATACTTACGTTGCGGCAGTCCTCTCTTACCGGGGGAACAGCCTGTATCGTGCGGGGTACATCGCCGAGATTGACCGCATCATCAGCCACCAGCGCAAGCTTTTCGGCAGACGCCAGCATTTCCTCGAATTTTTTACCGGATACAGGGGTGTAATTATCGATCTGGAGGATACCCCATCCCCGGGGGCCAAGAACCCGGATCACGGCCTTGTTATAAAAAGTGGTGCCGGCAGACTCAATCACACCCATATCGACATCGACATGGGTAGACTGCCCACTCACCTGCCGCAGGTCGTAATACCGGATGCCGGGCGTCTCGGTCATGCCGGTGTTTTGTTGATGGCCGGGACATCCGCAAATACCGACGTCGACCGTATCGCCATCTGTTTGAGCTTAGAAAGGAACCCTTCCATGTTCTCCGGGACGAGCGCGTGCTTAAGCACCTCGTCAATGGTATCCACAGGTATGATCGTCACGAGGGGCTTGTACTTCTCCTCAATCATCACATCGTTGATGTTGGTCCGGGGGATGAGCACGGTCTTGATCCCGGCCTTTGCCGCCGCCTCGATCTTGAATGTCACGCCGCCCACCGGGAGCACGTCGCCCCGGACAGAGAGCGAGCCGGTCATGGCAACGTCCTGCCGCACCGGGATGCCCTCGATTGCGCTAATCACGGCCGTGGCCACGCTGATCGAAGCCGAGTCGCCTTCGACACCGCCATAGGTGCCGATGAACTGGATATGGATATCGATATTTTTCACATCTTTACCGGTGAACTTCTTGAGGATCGCGCTCACGTTCTGGATCGATTCCAGCGCGATCTCCTTTAGCATACCAGTGGCGATGACCTCTCCGCCTTCTTTTCCGATAGCCGGAGTCACTTCCGCCATGATCGGAAGCACCGATCCCGAATCGGTTCCCATGACCGCAAGCCCGTTGACGCGGCCGATCCGGGTTCCCTCAACCACCGTGAGCTCGTATTCCCGGCTCCTGCGGATGTACTCGTCCGAGACCTGGTCCTCGATCGTCCGGGCCGTAGTTTTCGCCGTGATGACGTGAGCTGCCGTGGTGAGGGTCGCCCCTTCCTGCCGGGCGATATCGCCAGCGATACGGATGAGCCCTCCCATGTCACGGAGCTTTAAGGTCAGGTGCCCCTTGCGGTTCGAGCGCCGGCGGGCTTCGCGGATGATCTCGTCAATGGCGCTCTTGTCGAGATGCGGGATCTTCCCGTCGTTTTTGACTTCCTGCGCAATGAACCGGACATACTTTTCGCGGTTCTCTGGAGTATCATCCATGCTCTCGGCCATGTAAACTTCGTACCCGTAACCCCGGATACGGGAACGCAGCGCCGGGTGCATGCCCTGTATCGCATCGAGATTGCCTGCCGCAACCATGACGAATTTGCAGGGAACGGGTTCGGTTCTCACCATCGCACCGCTCGAGCGTTCACTCTGGCCGGTGATCGGGAATTCACCTTCCTGGAGCGCGGTGAGCAGGTTCTGCTGGGAGGGGCGGTCGAGCGTATTGATCTCGTCGATGAAGAGCACTCCGCCGTTCGCGCGGTGAATGGCACCGCCCTCTACACGGTCATGCGCCGGCGTCTCAAGCCCGCCGCTCTGGAACGGGTCGTGCCGGACATCTCCGAGAAGTGCCCCGGCGTGCGAGCCGGTTGCATCGATGAAGGGGGCCGCTTTCTTGGAGTCGTTGGAGACGAGGAGTTTTGGTACCATCGCCTCCTCGCGGGGCGTCGTGTACCGGAGCGCCATGAAGACGAACGCTGCGGCGATGATCCCCATCAGCCACTGGTATGTGATAAATGCGTACCCGATGATGCCGATAACGAGAATCAGGAGAAGGGTGTTCCTGAACTGGATCTTTTTCTTGGCCTCAGCCTTGTGGGCGGCGACGATCTGCTTGCCCCTGCCTGCGGCGACAGTCCTGATAATCGGGTTGTTGGGATCGTCGGAGTTCGGGTAGACGAGGATATCAAGGAGCTCCTCTTTTGGCAGGAGCTCGGCCATCGCCTTTGCAAGCATCGACTTGCCGGTCCCCGGGCTTCCGATCATCATGACATGCCGGCGCTGGATCGCGGCTTTCCGTATCACTTCGACCGCACGCTCCTGGCCGATCACCTGGTCGATCAGCTTTGCCGGAACCTCGATCTGAGAGGATGCTCCTTCGACAACTTTTGCCGCCTGCCCTGTAGTACCAGGTTGGGGCGCTGCTGCCCCGGGAGTTGCGGGCTCTGACTGTGGGACCGGGGAGACTGCCTCATCGCGCACCGGTACTGCTGGTTCCGAGTTTTCCATTGGAGATTTTACCTCTTTTCACCCTTCGGTTTCCATATAATTTGACGCATGATAGTTTAAGTACTTTGTAGCAATTGCAAAAATCCTGTCACACCTCACGCACCATGCAAAAATAATACAACCAGCAGGGTGTAATAGTAAGGCAGGGAAAGGTACGCCCCCACCCACCACAAAGGGACAGGAACGTTATCATGAAAGTGATCAGCACGGAAAAATCCCAGATTCTTGCCGCCCGTATCGCCGGGGCCTTAAACACCTCAATCGTTGATGTGAAATTCTCGCGGTTTCCTGACGGCGAGCTTTACCTTGCTGCCGGTGAACTTGACGATGAGACCATCATTGTCGGGAGTGTCACCGACAGCGATGCGCTCGTCCAGCTGCTCCTCTTAATCGATGCCTGCGAGGGCTCAAAAAACCACCTCGTCCTTCCCTATATGGGGTATGCCCGCCAGGACAAACGGTTCAGGAATGGGGAACCGATCAGCGCCCGTGCGGTCGCCCGCCTCTTCGGGAGAGGCGTAGAAAACTGCATCACGGTCAATATCCACGAACCGGAGGTACTGAAATATTTCGATGTACCCACGACCAACCTCTCGCTTGCAAAGGACATGGGTGCTTACCTCAGGTCCATGGGCCTGTCCGACCCCCTGATCCTCGCCCCGGACGATGGCGCGCTTGGCTTTGCTGATGACGTGGCATCCGTGGGCGGATGGGACTACGACCACCTGGAAAAGACCCGGCTCTCAGGGGTCGATGTGAAGATGGCGCCAAAAAAACTCTGTGCTGCATCGCGATCGGTGGTCATCGTAGACGATATCATCTCGACCGGCAGCACGATCGCAACGGCTGCGAATATGCTGTACCAGCAGGGGGCAACGGAGGTCTATGCTGCCTGCGTCCATGGCGTACTGATCGGCGGTGCGTATGTGCATCTGAAGGCAAACGGGATCCGGGAAGTTTTCTGCAGCGACACTATCGAACGGGGATGCAGCAGGATCTCCGCTGCCGACCGTATCGTGGCTGCCTTGCGGGGCTGACTGCCGGGAGCAGAAGACCGCGCCGGTAAGGTCTGGATAAACCATGAAGTGCGTCCTCGATTCCACGGTTTTTTTTACGGATTACCCGGTCACCGGTGTGTGCTACACGACGCCATCCGTGGTCGCGGAACTGGTGGATCTCAAGAGTAAATGCCGGTACGATCTGCTCGTCGCCGCCGGGCTCACCGTCCGGTCTCCCGCGGGGCAGGATCTCGCACGGGTGAGGGAGGCAGCCAGGAAGTCCGGGGACCTTCCGGTGATCTCCGGCACTGACTGTGACGTGATCGCCCTTGCCGGAGAACTCGGGGCCACCATCTTCACGGATGACTTTGCGATCCAGAACGTGGCCGCAGGTATGAGGATTGCCGTGCAGCCGCTCCGGCAGCGGGCGGCAAAAAAGATCGCGTGGAAATACCGGTGCAGCGGCTGCGGCCGCTATTTCAAAACCGACGGGGAATGCCCGGTCTGCGGCTCAAATATTAAACGAAAACTTAAATAGATTACCACAAATCTTTTTTGCATGTCTTCCCTTGACGATCTGATCGCCCGGGCAAAAGTGCTGTTATCCGAGGGGCACAGCCCCGGCCAGATTGCAGATGAGCTCTCGCTCTCCATGGAAACGGTGACCTGGCTCCTGACCCAGGCAAAAGGAGGCACGGCCGCACCAAAGGACGTGCATATCGACTGGACTGCGGTGAGCAGCCAGGCTCCGCTGCTGGACGGGATCGCCCAGATGCTGCTGAACCGGTATTATACTGCGCAGAAAGACCCGGCATCACCAGCCGCAGATGTCATTGTGGGTATCGCTCTCTCCGGCATCCCGCTTGCAACGATTATCTCAGTTCAGGAGGCGACACAGCTTGCGATCTACCATCCTTCAAAGCAGAATGCGAGCGAGCACCCGATCGGGTCGATCAGCGGGAACTTTGCTTCTGTCGCCGATGAACGCTGCATCATTGTCGATGACGTTATCACCTCGGGCAATACGATGAGGGAGGTCGTCAAGTACCTCAAGAAACACGGGGCGGTCCCGGTTGCGATCTGGGTGATCTTCGATAAGCGCGGCATCAAGGATATAGATGGCGTCCCGGTCTATTCGCTCTTCAAAATATCCCGTATTGATTAACCAATTATTTTTCTGCAGACCCCGCAAGGGAATGGTATATATAGAAGTTCAATTCCACCTTTTACAGCACTAGAGGATCACACATGTTATCAGGTCAACCAATTATCATCCTAAAAGACAACGTGGAGCGTAACACGGGCAAGGAGGCCCAGCGCTCGAATATTATGGCCGCAAAGGCAATCGCCGGTGCGGTCCGGACAACGCTTGGTCCCCGGGGTATGGACAAGATGCTCGTAGGTTCTACCGGCGACATTGTCATCACCAATGACGGGGCGACAATATTACAGGAAATCTCGGTCCAGCACCCCGGCGCAAAGATGGTCATCGAAGTGGCAAAGACTCAGGACGACGAGGTCGGGGACGGAACCACCACGGCAGTCGTTATTGCCGGCTCGTTAATGGAGCAGGCAGAGCATCTGCTGGAGCAGGGCATTCACCCGACCGTGATCGCACAGGGATACCGGCTGGGTATGCAGAAGGCCCTTGAGATCACAGACTCCCTCTCCTTCAAGGTCGACCCGAAGGACAGGAAGACGCTCGTGAAGATTGCCGATACCGCGATCACCGGCAAGTCGATCGAATCGGTCAAGGGAAAACTGGACGGCATCATCGTTGATGCGGTGATGACCATCGCAGAAAAGGTCGACGGAAAGTACCTTGCCGATGAAGACGATGTGATGATCAAGAAGCAGAAGGGCAAGTCGATGGACGACGCCGAGCTCGTCAGAGGGATTGTCCTTGACAAAAAGCGTATAAGCGAGGGCATGCCAAAGAAGGTCACGAATGCCAAAGTTGCACTCATTGCAACTCCGATGGAGATCACAAAGACGCAGGTGAAGGCGAAGATCAAGATCACGACGGCCGACCAGATTTCAGCCTTCTCCGAGCAGGAGCGGGCGACATTAAAGAAACTTGCCGATGCCATCATGAATGCCGGCGCGAATGTGGTGCTCTGCCAGAAGGGCATCGCAGACCCGGTCCAGTTCTTCCTTGCAAAGAACGGCATTTATGCCGTTGAAGATGTCCCGGAAAAGGACCTCAAGTATGCCGCCCGGGCGCTGAATGCAAATATTGTCAATAAGCCTGAGGACCTGACCGCAAAGGATCTCGGCCACGCCGAGGCTGTCGAAGAGGACAGCGATATCGATATCACACGTATCTCCGGCTGCAAGAACCCCAAGACCATCACCATCCTCGTACGGGGCACGAGCGACTACCTTCTCGATGAGCTCGAACGGGCCGTGGTCGACGGTACCCGCGTGGTCATGGACGCGATCGAAGACGGCACCTACGTTGTCGGAGGCGGCGCGGTCGAGACCGAACTTTTGATGAAGATCCGGGATTATGCCGAGACTGTCGGGGGCCGGGTCCAGCTCGCTATCGAGGGATACGCGACGGCCTTTGAGACCATCCCCCGAACCCTTGCCGAGAACTCCGGGTACAACTCGATCGACAAGCTGGTCGCACTTAAGAACGCCCATGCGAAGGGAAAGAAGACGGCCGGCCTCAACGTCTTTACGGGTGAGGTTATCGATATGCAGGCCGAGGGAGTACTCGAACCTCTCCGGTCAAAGCGCCAGTCCATCCAGAGCGCTTCCGAGACTGCCATCATGCTGATCCGTGTCGACGACATGATGATCACGCAGTCCAAGAGAGCCCCGGGCATGCCGCCCATGGCATAAGCCCGGACAAGAATACCTGACCTTTTTTGTTGTTTGTGATACGTATCTGCACCCGGGACGCCATGTCCTTCTTAACACACCAGATTCGTGCGGTGCGATGGAAATCAGATAACTATTAGTGGAATCGCAAAGAAAATGATCTGAACCGGGTGCCGAGGTAGTCTAGTCCGGGAAGGCGGTAGCCTCGAAAGCTACTGGCGCTCTGCGCCTCGGGAGTTCAAATCTCCCCCTCGGCGTAAACAATCCCCTTTCTTTTTTTTGGTTTGTTCTCGGAAAAATTAAACAAATCGGCACATCTAGTCTCCGATTGTAATTAAATCCCATATTTCAGAGGATTTTCCTCTCCCCGAAATGTAAAAAATTCTAAATATACCCTGTTCGTAGTATAACATACCTGCGGGCATCCCGTACGATTGCCGTATTCCCATGATCGATCCTTAAGGTGAAGACCATGTTCCGGATCAAGAAGAACAAACCGAAGATCTCAGCTGATGTCAGATCCTTCCGTACGGTACGGCGCCTCAACATCAACCGTACCTATACGTCATTAAAGATTGGGGTGGTGGCCGGGTATATCCTGCTCGGGCTGATGTCGGCATCCTCGTCCATGTTCGGTATCATCGTCGGTGCGTTACTCCGGGTGGCCGGCTACTGACCGGCCCGGGATCCTTTTTTGCACGGCCGCCTTTGAGCGGAAAAATTCTCTTTAACCGGGCGTCAATCGTTTCATCCGTCATCCTGCCAGTTTTTTCGGGATTGGGTAGACACCTGCGCATCTCTCCGTTCTGGGAAGTGCTAAACCTCAAAGAAGAGTTCGTGAGAAAAAGACTGACGCTGGCGTTTTGTGTGACAATCTGCAGTGAACCCGGATCTGGGCCGGGTAAATTCCCCGGGTTCACAAACCCCCCTCCGCTTATCCATCAATGTACCTGCCCGACCCCCCCATGCCACCATACTATAATTTCAAGCGAAATTAACGTTGTGAAATTTCCCCAGAAAGTCTTTTTTCCCGCGAGGTCATGGAGGGGTCGCATGGGTACATTACTAAAAAGATCCCTAAATTTCTACGAACTTTGTGAAACCTCACAAGTCTTGTGCAGGAAAACTATAGTCATAGAAATACGATTATGGAGGACAAAACGGCATAAGTACCCGGAGCCAGTCTGGTGCTGATTGGGTGGGGGGTCTGATGGGTACATTAAATATACCGACAGAAACTATGGAATCCCACAAAGAACCAAAAAAGGTTTTGTTGAAACCCTCAAATCAAGTTCCACGCATTGCAACCTTTTAAAATAATTAACAGCGGGTATCTCTGAACTGGGGAGGATTTCTCATGAAAATCAACAAAGTTGGGTTAACCAATCTCACCAAAACAAAAACCGGGTATTCGATTTTCATGCTTCAGGTGTGAACTCCCGTTCATGTGCGTTTCAACAGAGCCAAAAAAATTCAAAAGAACATCAGGACGCCAAGCGTCCCGTGGATAACCGCACACGCGATGGAGAACACCGCAAGCCGGGGGTGCCAAGCAAAGGGGATCGCATGGATGCCGCGCCGGTTCATGATGGCAACGAGAGCGGTAACAAGAAAACCTGTGAGCGTCAGGATCCCCAGGTACATGATGAGCGGTTTGCCAAAGATCGGGTAAAAAGAGATTTCCTGCAGCATCGTCAGATCACAACCACAGAGCCCTGCATCTGGGGATGTATGCCGCAGGAATAAGTATAAACGCCGGTGTCGTAAAATTTCACGGAGAACGACTGGCTGGCTGATAGCGGACCGGACGGATCAATCTTTGAGTCCTTGGAAAACACGACCGAGTGCACAACCTTGTCCTTGTTAACCCACCGCACGATCTCGCCGGCCTTCACCGTGATCTGCGCCGGGTTATACACCATATTCTGTATGAGGACTGTATTGTCCGAGACCGAGGCGGTCGTTGTCGCTACAGGTGCAGAGATCGTCACGGTATTCACCGGTGCAGGTGTTGTTGTGGCAGCAGGCTGACCCTGCTGCGCAGTCTGGGTACATCCTGCCATGAGCAGGAGAAAAATGACTGCCATACAGAGAAGAAGAATGTGTTTCATCAGGGAACCCTCCTCATTTTCTCTCTAATGATATGTACAGCCCTGCTTCTTTAAAGATCCGGGAGCGGGTATGATACCATTACACCCGCCCAGATGGGGGCACTCACTCCCCGGCATCCGCCTTTGTCGCGCCTGGCTCTGCATCCGGCATGAGGATGACCGGTACCTGCACAAGGGTTTTCGTAAACTCCCCGATATGGTAATAATCCGCAAGCACCATCGCTTGGAAATCCAGCGCCGTGAGCGCTGCAGCAAATTTCCATGACTGAAAAGAGGGCAGCGGGAGGAGCCCCGCAATTTCTTCGGCGGGGATTGCCGGGATATCACGGATCGCTTCTGCCACCTTCACGGCGGCACCGATCTTTCCGGCCCGCATAACCCGCACCCGATAATCATCATACCTGACCTGAACCCGGCCGAGCAGGCTTTTTATGAAATACGCCAGCACCCGGTTGAACCGGCTGCCGTAAAAGGAGTACACGACCACCTCCTTTCCGCTGTTTCCCCGTTCCTCCCGGACAAAGATACCCTGCCCGCCAATCCCGGTGGGAAGAGTGTGAAGCGCCGCATTAAGGGCCTCCATCTCCCCTTCCCCAAGCGGCAGGGCGGTCCCGCCCCGGGCAACGATCCGCTGCACTGCACCGCAGATCACCGGCGAGAGCGCGGCCTCCTCGCCCGCAGTCCAGAAAACCCTAGATGTACCCCCGCCGTTCCCGCCCGGCACCACTACCACGAGGTTGTGGCTCTCGTCGCACTTGACCACCGACCAGGTTTCCCCCCCGAGCGCAAATTCCCCCGGGTCAGAACGGTTGGCAAACCGGGCATCGAGGCTGCCCACCACCTCGCCATCCGGTGTCACCGCCCGGTACTCGTTCCCCCCGCTGATCACCGAGTACAGTTCCCGGTAATTCGATCGCCCGAACACCCGTTCCGCTTCCGCACCAGGCATCAGCATCTCGCCGTCAGCGGCAAGATAGCCGGCAGAGACAAGATGATCGAGAATTCGATCCACGTCACCAGCGGAGAGGTGCGCAAATGCGGAGAACGTAAGGAGATCGCGGGCAATCGTACTCCGGCCGGCCCTGGATGCAGAGAGGACGTAGAGGAAGATCTGCTGAACGAGCACGTTATACGGTTTTTCCAGCGGCAGGAGAGGTTCAACCTTTTTTTCCATGGCGCATTCGATCACCGCGCAGCTGGTGAGGAGTTCCGCCGGATTGGAAAGGAGCCAAGCGATAAATGCGGCCTGTTCCCGCCGGCCGCTCCGGCCCATCCGCTGCAGGAACGAGGAGACCGAGTCCGGCGGGCCGACCTGCACTACGATATCCAGGTCCCCGATATCGATCCCCAGCTCCAGCGTGCTCGTGCAGATAATGCACGCCCCCTCCCCGCTGTGGAACGCTTCCTCGGCCGCCTTTTTTTTGGCGGGCGGGACCGAAGAGTGGTGGATGTGCAGGTTTTTTATCCGGCCGGATGCTTCCTGCACGATCGCTTCTGCCATGCTCCTGCTGTTGACAAAGACGAGCGCTTTTTCCCCGGCAACAAGCCCGGACAGAGCGTCGATCCTTCGGGCCGGGTCGGGCTCAATGACAAAACGGAACTTTTTTGCCGTTGCCGGCGCAGGGACGGCAACGAGCCTTCGGGGATGGCGGCCGCCCGAGAACCACGCGAGGATCTCGTCCGGGTTCCCGACCGTCGCCGAGAGCCCGATCCGCTGGAGCGGGGCCCGGGCGATCCGGTCGAGCCGGTCGAGAAGGATTTTTACGTGGACTCCCCGCTCCGACTCCACGAACGCGTGCAGTTCGTCCACGATGACGTACCGCAGGTTTGCAAGGTCGGCGCCATGCCCCTTTTCATGCAGGAGCACTTCGAGCGACTCGGGTGTGATCAGCAGGAACTGCGGTGCTTCGTCCACGTTCCATCCCCGTTCGCCTTTCGGAACGTCGCCGTGCCACTTTGTCACGGAAAGGCCGGTGGGCCGGCAGAATGCGGCGATGCGTTCCTCCTGGTCGTTGATGAGCGCCTTCAAAGGCGAGAGGTAAAGGCAGGCTACCCCCTTCGTGCCGGACTTCAGGATATCATCCAGCACCGGTATCAGGGCGGCCTCGGATTTTCCCCCTGCAGTCGGTGCGATGATAAGTACGTCGTTTCCCCCGCGTATTGCCGTATACGCCTGTTCCTGCACCTCGCGGAGTTCGCACCAGCCCAGCCGTTCAGCAAGCACGGCACGGAGGGACTCGTGCAGGTTGGAAAATACCGATGGCCTGTTCGTAGTACTTCATTGTGCCGTGCGTATTATGGTCTTTTGGGGAGTCCTGCCGCTCTCGTTCGTTGTGCTGCTTGTCCTCCGGAGCCGGTCCGGGCAGGAGATACCACCTAGCCCACCTTCACCGGCCGGTAAAAAAAAGAACAATTCCTGCACTTTTTTTTAAGAAAACCTTTTTTGGTTACGGGGCGGACTAGATAACTATGGAACTCGCGCAGAAGAAATGCTCAACATACAAGCCCGGCTCGCCGCCGCTCACACGGAAGGATACGGTCGAACTTTTAAAAGAGGTGCCTGGCTGGTCGCTTGATAACGGGCACTTAAAGCGCACGTTCACGTTCGAGGACAGTGAGACGTCCATCGAATTTTTAAACGATGTGCTGACGATATCTACCGAAGAGGGGCACATCCCGGATCTTGCTATGCGGGAAGGAAAATTCGTGGATGTCGGGTATTACACGTACCCGGCCGGCGGCCTGACCTTAAACGATTTTATCATGGCCACAAAGATCAACGCGCGACGGTATAACGAATAAACGGCCGGGCAGGAACTTTTTTTGGCCGGGTTGATTCTTGTGGAGAGATTGAGATATGGGTCTGCACATCCAGCCGTTCCAGCCACCGGTTTTTGACCGCTGGACACAATCTGAAGACGGCGGCAGGGTACCGTAAGACTGCGGAGAGGGAGATTAAGGTGCGACCGGTGTACCTTTCAGAAAATTTTCGTTACCGTGAAAAAACCGGGAGGCCCCTGTCTGGTTCTGCATAAAAAGAGACCACGTTACAGATCATCCCCGGTACGTGTTGCCTTCTTTACCGTTTTTTTCCCTTTTTTGCGGTCTTTGCAGCAGTCTTCTTAACACTCGCCGATGCTTTCTTTGTCTCTTTTTTCACCGTATTTGCGGTCTTTGCAGCAGTCTTCTTAACACTCGCCGATGCTTTCTTTGTCTCTTTTTTCACCGTATTTGCGGTTTTTGCAGCAGCCTTCCCAATACTCGCCGATGCCTTCTTCGTCTCCTTTTTCACCGTGTTTGCGGTCTTTGCCGCCCCGGTTTTCACCTCATCGGCAGTTTTTTTGGCCGCGCTGCCAAGTTTGCCAACACCTTTAGAAATCGATGTGTTGGTTTCTGCTGCGGCTTTGGAGAGTTTTTCCTGCAGTTTGAGTGACTTCCTGACAAGAACTTCATCGTCATCGTCAAGACCAAGCGTCTTGAGATCCTCTTCACTTATGCGGACCTGCCCTTCCCGTACCATGGTGTCAGCGATAACAGAGGTTGTAACGGATTTTTTAGTGGCTTCATTGATGAGATCTACGTGTTCCCCTTCATGGATTCCCAGTGCGGGCAGGTGTGCGATATTGAGACGCACCCGTCCCTGGCTTGGAAATGCCCGCTTCTTGAGGGTTAACCGGACTTCCTGCATAGTGGATTAACCGTCATGAACAGGTATATAACTTCCTGATTTCTGGTTTCGTATATGTTCCCTGCCTTATTTTTCTTTTGGAGGTCTCCAGAACACGGCATTTTCCCGGAATTTTTGGCAACGGAATATTTTCCGGGACACAAGGACACAGGGCTGCACTGATCGAAAAAGGGCGGAAAATTATTGAAACTACTGGTATTCCGGCGGCTGGACCTTCTTTGGGAGCCCGCCCTTGAAATGCTGCTGGATCTTGCCGTAATAGTCCCGCAGGTTGTCGTTCATGGTCGGGTGAACCTTTTTCTGGGCGTCTGAAAAGTGCTGCGGGGTCACCGTCGTTGCGCCATCCCGCAACGCAAACATCCCGGCCTCCCGGCAGAGCGCTTCGAGATCTGCACCCACGAATCCCTCGGTTATCAGGGCAAGGTCCGCAAGGTCCTTGTCCCGGACCGGGTCTTCGAACGTGAGGTTCTTCTCGCACATTAAGTCGACCAGCCTCCGCCGCCTTGCTCCTTTAGAGATCCCTGCACCCGCATCTTCCGCCGGCATGATGGCCGCTTTTACGGTGTCCGCAGTAATTTTTGCATCCTTCCCCAATTTCTCAACCAGTTCGCTGAGCGCGTCCTCATTGTACCCTTCGGTCAGGCCGACAATCTCTTCGAGCGCCGAACCTTCGAGAGGCATGAACTGCGTGTGGATGCCGATGATCTTCCTGCGATCCTCTAACGTAGGCTCACCGATGTAGACGAGCCGGTCGAAACGCCCGGCCCGGAGAAGTGCCGGGTCGACGATATCCGGCCGGTTGGTCGCGCCCATGATCACGACGTCCTTAAGTTCCTCAAGGCCGTCCATCTCGGTTAAGATCTGGTTGAGCACATTATCGATCACATGGGAGTCGCTTGAGGTCCCCCGTGCCGGGGCTAGCGCATCGATCTCGTCAAAGAAGATGATCGAGGGAGATACCTGACGGGCCTTCTTGAAGATCTCGCGTACCGCCCGTTCGCTTTCGCCCACCCACTTAGAGAGGAGCTGCGGCCCCCGTACCGGGATGAAATTGGCGCCGCTCTCGCTTGCGACAGCCTTTGCGATCAGCGTCTTGCCCGTCCCGGGTGGACCATAGAGCAGCACGCCCCGGGGCGGCACAATCCCGAGCTCGTCGAACCGGTCATGGTGGGTTAAGGGGTACTCGACTGCCTCGCGGACTTCGGTCTTTGCCGTGTCAAGCCCGCCGACCGCTTCCCACTTTACATGCGAGACTTCGAGCATTACTTCGCGCATCGCACTCGGACCCACGTCCCGCTGGGCGCTCCGGAAGTCGCTTGCGAGCACACGGAGCTTATCGAGCGTTTCCTGGTCTATCTCCTCCTTCTCAAGATCGAGATCGGGCATGTACCGGCGCAGGGCACGGATCGCCGCCTCCCGGGCAAGCGCAGCAAGGTCGGCGCCGACAAACCCATGGGTCTGCTGGGCGAGAGTGGCAATGTTTACGTCCTCGGCAAGCGGCATACCCCGGGTGTGGATCTTCAGGATATCGATCCGATCCGGTTCTCCGGGCACACCGATCTCGATCTCACGGTCGAAGCGTCCGGGCCGGCGCAGGGCCGCATCGATCGCATCGACACGGTTCGTGGCACCAATAACGACAACCTGCCCGCGTTCTTCGAGACCGTCCATCATCGTCAGGAGCTGGGCGACGACCCGGCGCTCAACCTCGCCGGTTACATCTTCTCTTCTGGGTGCAATGGAATCCAGTTCATCAATGAAGATGATCGAGGGGGCGTTCTCCCGCGCCTCTTCAAAGACCTCACGGAGACGCTGCTCGCTCTCGCCATAATATTTCGAGATTACCTCTGGGCCGGCGATCGAGATGAAATGCGCACCACTCTCACTTGCCACCGCCTTTGCAATCAGCGTCTTGCCTGTCCCCGGCGGACCGTAGAGCAGCACACCCTTGGGCGGCTCGATCCCCAGTTTCTGGAAGAGCTCCGGGTGCCGGAGGGGCAGCTCGATCGTCTCGCGGAGACGCTGGAGCTCGTCCTTTAATCCCCCGATATCCTCGTAACTGAACCGTTTGACCCCTTCGAATCCAGCGGCCGGCTTGTCGGAGAACTCGATGGAAGTATTCTTGGTGATGATGACAGCTTCCTCAGGCTCGATCTCGACGACCTTGAACGCGACGATCTGCGGCTGGACAAACGGCAGGCCCAGCATGATCGGGATCGAATCGTTTTTTACGACCGGGAAATCCAGGAGGCCGTTAATCACATGCGGGTTATTGGCAATCGGTATTTTCTTGGGGAGGTCTTCTGGGGGAGCGAGCACGACCCTTTTTGCCTCGATCTCCTCAGAGAGCGTCGATATCTTGACGGTGTCCCCGATGCTCACACCGGCATTGATCCGGGTAAAATTGTCGATCCGGATCTTGCGCTGGTTCCAGTCCTCGACAAGGGATCGCCAGACTTTTGCCACGGTCCGGCGTTTCCCCTCGATTACCACGAGATCCCCTGGTGAAATTTTCAGAAGGAGCATGGTTTCAGGATCGAGTCGCGCTTTTCCCCCGCCTTGGTCACCGGGATACGCGGAATCGACCTTCAGTTGCGCTTCAGGCATTACCTTAAAGGTCATATACGCAGGGATTTATAAGTACTGTAAATGCGAGTCCTTGTTTTTGACCCGTTCCACGGCGCAGCCGGTGACATGATCACAGCTGCCCTGCTCGACTGCGGGGCCGATCGGGAACGTGTCGCTGCCGCGATGCGGGCCGTTGTCGCGGAACCAGCGGTTGAAACCGTGACCCGGGCCGGGATCCGGGCCACGAAAGTGAATACCCACGCCACCCCGGTACACCGGTCGCTTGACGAGGTATTCAAGCGGCTCGATGATGCAAGCCCTGTTGTGCCTCCCGAAGTGCTTGCGACGGCTCGCCGGGTTTTTTCGCGGATCAACGCGGCAGAAACAGAAGTCCACGGGGCCCATGTCCACTTCCACGAAGTCGGGGCCGACGATGCTATCGCAGACGTGATCGGCGCCTGCACTGCCCTTGCCACTCTCCGGGTCGATGGCATCGCAGTGCTACCGATTGCGCTGGGGTCAGGTACGGCCACCGGATCGCATGGCACCATCCCGGTCCCGGCACCCGCGACAGTGGCGATCCTCAAAGGATCGGGACTTACCTCCATGCAGGGGAGCAATGAGGGAGAACTCTGCACACCGACAGGTGCCGCCCTGCTTGCGGAATTTTCCTCGCTTAATCAGGCCGATCTCGGCGGGTATACGATCACAGCCGTTGGCTACGGGGCCGGGAGCCGGGACACACCCCATTCCCCGAACGTGCTTCGGGCAATGGTGGTGGAGACGACCGGTGCGCTGCCGCAGGATACGGTCGACCTCCTCGAAACAAACGTGGATGACGTGAGAGGTGAAGTAATCGGGGAATCTCTTGCACGATTCATGGCTGCCGGGGCACGGGATGCGAGCGCGACGCCGATCGTCATGAAGAAGGGGCGTCCGGGATATCTTGTAACCGTTATCTCGCTTCCTGAAACGAGTGCTGCCCTTGCACGGCTCATGGCCCGCGAACTGGGCACGCTCGGGATCCGGTGCATCCCGGTGGTCCACCGGTTTGTCGCTGAACGAACGATGGCAGACGTGGATGTGGAGATATGCGGGCACAAAAAACGCCTGCCGGTGAAGTGCGGGTGGATGGACGGACGCATCTACACGCTCAAGGCCGAGTTCGATACCGCACGTGACTGGGCGGCGGATCTGGATCTGCCGGTGCGCGACGTGCTCCGCGCCATTGAGGACGCGGCGTGGAACCAGGTACGGGAAAAAAGGCAGGATGCAGGCCCGGGTGACAAATGAAGACCGACCGGCAGAGCAGCGGAAATGCAGCCCTCGACCGGCTGCTCGGCGGAGGGCTCGAACTCCGTACCATCACCCAGTTCTACGGAGGCCCGGCGAGCGGCAAGAGCACGCTCTGCACGATCGCTGCGGTCTCCTGCCTGCGGGCGGGGGGATCGGTGATCTATATCGATTCCGAAGGCTTCTCGATCGAGCGGTTCCGCCAGGTCGCAGGCAGTGACACAGAGGCGCTCGCCGACCGGCTCTTCCTCTTTGAACCTGTCGACTTCGAGCAGCAGGGCAGCATGATTGCCGAGTCGGACAAGGTCCTCAAGCTGCACAAGCCCGGGCTGCTCATTCTTGACTCAGCAACCGCTCTCTACCGCACTGATCTCGAAAAGGGACGGGACGCCATGCAGATGCTCACCCGGCAGATACTTCAGCTCCTCGGGTATGCGAAACGGTACGAACTCCCGGTGCTTGTCACCAACCAGGTCTACATGGACACCACGAGGAACACGTTTGCCGGCCTTGGCGGCATGTCACTCGAACACATCTCAAAAGCGATTATCCGGCTGGATCGTCTCGAAGCGCCCGGGTGGCGGCGGGCAACGCTCGTCAAACACCGGTCCCGGCCCGAGGGCGCTTCGTTCGAGTTTGAGATCGTGCAGGACGGGATCCGGGCAAAAGAATAATGCCTGCATTTCCCATCCGGGGGAAACACTCGTGACTTGAGCCCTGACAAGTGGGAAATGCTGAACCATTATATCTCATGGAACCGATATTACTCTCTTAATGATTCTAAGCCGGGAGATCACCGCACAGATCAAGGACGTCCTGGCGAAAAATCCGCAGGGCCTGAATATCACCGACATTGTCCGCGAGATCCATATCAACCGGAACACCGCAGGAAGATACCTCGACAAACTACTTATCTCCGGGCAGGTGGAGATGCGTCATTTTGGCATGGCCAAGATTTATGCACTCGCGCATCGCGTCCCGATCTCTGCGGTGCTCTCGATCTCCTCCGAGTTCATCATGCAGCTGGACAGCAGCCTGAGGATCGTTTTTGTAAACGAGACGTTTGCACACTTTCTTGCCACACCGGCCGATGACCTGATCGGAAAAAATATTGAATACACCCCAATGGTGACGGCATTTGACGATCTTTTCGCCGGTTTTCTGGAGCGGGTGAAAGAGGGGCTCAACGGCACCGAGTGGAGCGGTGAACTCGCCCCCGCAAACCATGAGATCATCTTCTTCTGCCGAATCGCCCCGACGGCCCTTGACAACGGGCAGAAAGGCGTCTCGGTCATCCTCGAAGATATTACCGAGAAAAAGCGGGCGGACGAGCTGCTGCGGGAGAGCGAGGAGCGGTACCGCGTGCTTGCCGAAGCGTCGAGCGACCTGATCTTCATGATCGGCCGGGACAACCAGGTCGAGTACATCAACAGCTATGCCGCAGGGATCTTCGGGAAAATTCCTGGGGAGATAACAGGGAATGGATGGGCGCACCTCTTTCCGCCCGAACTGGCGCACCGGCAGGAGAAAATACTGGAGCAGGCCTTTATCACCGGCATTCCCTCCCATAGCGAGGGACCGATCCCGGTGAACGGGGAGATGCGGTGGTTCGACCACGTACTTGTGCCGATCCCCGATGGACTGGGAGGCATCCGGTCGGTTTTCGGGGTCTCGCGTGATATTACCCGGCGCAAACAGGCAGAGGATGCGCTCATGGAAAGCGAACAGCGATTCCGGCGGACCTTTGAGGACGGCCCGCTTGGCATGACGATCATCGATCCGGAGCACCGGTTCACCCTCGTCAACCGGAGATTCTGCGATATGCTCAGCTACACCGCAGAAGAACTGCTGGGAAAATCATTGGAGGATGTGACGCATCCCGAAGACATCAGCCAGGCCCTGGAGAACCTGCACAAACTCTACACCGGAAACATCTCCCTTGCCCATGATGAAAAACGGTACTTGCGAAAAGACGGTACTGCCATATGGGTATCGATCACCGTCACCCCCATCCGGGACCGGGAAAACCGGGTCACTTCAACGATCTCTATTGTCGAGGATATTACGATAAGAAAGGCGGCAGAGACGCATCTCGTGGAAAGCGAAAGAAAATTCCGTGAGTTGGCGGATCTCCTGCCCCAGTCTGTCTGGGAGTGCGATCTTTCCGGTCATCTGATCTTTGCCAACCGGGGCAGTTTTGCGATGTATCGGTATATCCCGGCCGACTTTGAACGCGGACTCTCGATAGGGCAGATGATAAGCCCAGCTGATCAGCCAATGGTATCAGCCCTCGTTGCGCAGTCAGTGTCAAACCCGCCGGACCAGTTCCCCACCACCATTGAATACAGCGCCATACGCAGTGACGGGAGCACGTTCCCGATAAAGGTGTATGTCACACCGGTGATCAACAATGCCGCGATCACGGGTATACGGGGCATCGGGATCGATATGACTGAGCAGAAACTCACATCCGAGGCACTCCTGGAAAGTGAGGACCGGTTCCGGAGAATATTTGAGGACGGCCCACTCGGTATGGCGATAGTAGGCAAGGACTACCGGTTTGTCATGGTGAACCGGATGTTCTGCGAGATGATGGGGTACACTGCCGGAGAACTGCTGACTAGAACGTTTGCGGATATAACCCACCCTGAGCATCTGGATCAGGATATGGTTGAGGTCAAAAAACTCTATTCTGGCGGTATTGCCAGGTACCGCACGGAAAAGCGTTATGTCAGGAAGGATGGCTCCGAGATCTGGGGTTCGCTGACAGTCTGTCCGCTCAGGGATCGGGAAGGCCGCATCATCTCGACGCTCGCTCTTGTAGAAGATATCACTGAAAGGAAACAGTCCGGGAAATGAGGGGAGAGTGCAATAAAAACAGCCAGGATGCCTGCAAAATGCCGGACTGATTCCCTGAACTGAACGGATGCCCGGGGATACCAGTCACTTTCACTCCTCGCCTGCCGCCTCTTTAAATCCCGCGTCTGTCAAACGGGCATACATGCCCGGGTGCGGGGAAAAACTGGCAAAACTGACCTCCGGTAGCCAGTACGATGTCTGTATGCCGGGGGAGTGTATGCAGATGCTCACCTCAAGTGCCTGCATCACGTACAACCAGAACGCGAGCGGCTGCAACCGGATGCTCAAGGTGCTCCTTCACGGGAGCTGCTCGTACGACTGCGCCTACTGTCCTGTCCGGGTCGACCGGTCACGACTCTCTTTTGCCCCCCGCGAACTGGCAGAAACATTCTTTGGACTGTACCGGAAAAACCTTGTCGGGGGCCTCTTTCTCAGTTCAGGTATTCCGTATGACACCGATGACGTGATGAGCGAACTTATTGAGACCGCCCGGATCCTCAGAAACGAAGGGTATGCAGGGTACCTTCATCTCAAGATCCTGCCCGGGGCACAACGGCCTGACATCAATGAGGCTGCACAACTTGCAGACAGGATAAGCCTCAATGTCGAGACGACCGGAGAGAGCCGGCTCCGGGCCCTCTCCGGGATAAAGGACTATGCCGGCGATATCATAAAACGACTCGGCTGGATCGCCGAGGCGGCGCCCGGACATCATACAACGCAGCTCGTGATCGGTGCGGCAGGAGAAACCGATAGGGAGATCTTCAATTGTGTCACTGCGCTCTACGAACAGATGCTTCCCTCACGGATCTATTACTCAGCATTTAAGGCGCTCCCAAAAACCCGGCTGGCCTCCCGGGAAAGCACACCGGCCTGGCGCTCGCGCCGCTGGTACCAGATGGACTATCTCATCCGGGAGTACGGTTTTAACAGGACGGAACTGCTGCCCCTGCTCGAAGATTGTGGCACGCTCCAGAACGATGACCCCAAAGCCCTCCTTGCCCGGGGCCGGGAACCGGTCGATCCGAACGTTGCATCGTTTGCCGATCTCGTCCATGTCCCCGGCATCGGGACGGTCACCGCTCGTGCCATCATCCAGGCCCGGGAACACCGTACGATCCGGACGCCCCGGGATCTTGGCGTCCCAGGTTCCTGCCTGAAACGGGCGCTGCCCCACCTGGCATTTTCCGGCGCGGCCCGGCAGGCGACCCTCGCAGGATTCCACTAAGTGCTAAAGAACAGGGCCACAAAAAGAGATTAATAAGAGATAACGCCGGAAAAAACCGTGACGGCCGGGCCTTCCATCTTCACGCCATCGTTGAAGTGAATGGTGAGCGGGCCCCCCTGGGTCTCAACATGGACGATATCGCCCATGTAGCCGAGTTTGCGCACGATCACCGCACAGGCTGTCGCACCGGTCCCGCAGGAGAGCGTCTCTTCTTCGACACCGCGCTCGAACGTCCGCACCCGGATAGAATCATCGCCGGTCTTTTGCACGAAATTCACGTTTGCGCCGTTCAGGAAACTGGCATGATGGCGGATCGGCGGGGCGGCCGCGGTGATGTCGATACTGTCAACCGCATCGACAAGGATCACCGCGTGGGGGACGCCGGTATTTGCGGCATAGACATCGAACTCCCCGATACGCTCCCGGTATTCCCCGTCACCCGTGGCCGGGATATCCCGTCGTTCGAATTTCGGCGTGGGCATACGGATGGTCGCGGTAAAATCTTCATTGGCATATGCAAGGGCCACACCGACTTCCCCGGCGGGCGTTTCGACCGTGCAGGTCTCCCCGATGTACCCGGCATCGAACGCGTACTTGGCAAGGCACCGGATCCCGTTGCCACACATCTCGGCCTCACTTTCATCTGGCTGGAAGATACGCATCCTAATACTAGAGGTTGCGGACTTCGAGAGGTACAGGATACCGTCAGCCCCGATCCCGAACCTCCGGTCGCAGTAGAGGGCAGCAAAATGCGCCTTCATGTCATCGGGGATGACCATCTTCTCATACTCATCAATGAGCACGAAATCGTTGCCGTTCCCGTGCAGTTTGGTAAAGGGTATCTCCATCGCACTTCCCCTGTTGATCCGATGCATTCTTCTTTTTTTCCGGGGATGCCGGTTCACCCGGATCGTCCGGTATTCTTTCTCTTACTTTCCATCAATAAACACATCGGCCTGCTATGGCAGGACGACCGGAAATAATGTCCTCACTCACAGTTGAAACCCGCCGGCCCGAATGGAGTGTGGAACTCGTCGATCCCCCAGCCGAGGTAATCCCGGATGATGACATAGGCCATCTGCGGGGGAATCGCCCCCTTCTCGGTAACGATCAGGTCGACATACTCTGCCGGCGTCACATCAAAAGCCGGGTTCCTCACGGTCACAAGGGGAAGCGTCCGGGCGATCTCGTCGGGCAGCACCTCGCTTCCGGGCCGCTCTTCGATCCTGATGAGTTCCCCGAGGATCGTGCGGGGCGCAAACTTGTAGGTCTCAGCAGCGACTATCATGTTTACCCGGGCCTCGCGGGCGGAGTGGGCGACCTGCGCTGTCCCGATCTTGTTGACCACCGCGCCGTTCACTGTTACCGCGTCGGCCCCCACAATCACGAGATCGACATCGTTGATGAAGGATCTGACCGCAGAATCCACGATGAAATTCGTTTTTATGCCCGCATCGTTTAAGGTCCGAATCGTGATGAGTCCCTGGTTTCTTGGCCGGACTTCCGTTGCAAAGACCTCGATCTCCTTACCCTGCCGGTGCGCCTCGATGATACACCCGAGCGCGGCCTCCGAGTTGCAGTGGGTGAGGATCGTATCGCCGTCTCGGATGTGACTCGCGCCGAACTGTGCGATCTGTTCCACCGCGTGCTGCGATGACCTGATGAACTCATCAGCCCGTTGAACCACGCCGGCCCGGGCCTCTTCCGTGGTCTTTGCATGCCCGAGATCGGCCATGACAATGTGGACGGTATTAGGCAGGGAAACAGCGGTCGGGCGTGTGGCAAGGAGCGTGGATGCGGCACGCTCCATCTCCTCCCGGAACGCAGCCGGCGCCGGGGTCCGGACCGTGAGGGCATGGTCCCGCAGGGCTTCCGCGACTGCCCGGGCAATCCTTCCCGCCCCCCGGATCTCCATGTTCTTTATCTTGTCTGCAGTTTCAGATACGATCATCAGCTTCAATGATTCAATGGAGAGGGGATGCTACATAGAGCTTATTGCCGGGTGAAACGATGACAGTCGCCGTGGTTTTCGATAGTGCCGGGACGCTCTTGAACACGTACCGGGTCGCAAAAGAGGTCTCACGACAGGTGCTCATGCCCGGTATCGAAACTACGACGCTCACCTTCGCGTCACCGGACCGCGTCCTGATTGTCCTGCCGGTCCATTCCAAGCATATCATCGCGGCCCCGCCCGACATGCTGCTCTCTAAATATCTCGCAGATAACCAGATCGGCTTTGGGATCAGCTGCACCCGTAAGATCACGACCGCGGAGGAGATCGGGGATATGCTGTATACCGACACCCATACGCATGTCGGCGACCTCCAGGAGTGCATCCGTAACGTCTGGGGCGTCTGCAGGGACGAGACCATGCTCTCGCTCAACAGCGGCGCCATCCTCAACATGGCACACAAATCCATCGAGTTCACCATCACGGTGGGAGGCTGGCCGTTTGAAGGGGCAAAGGAGACTATTACCATACTTCACCGGATGGGCGTGCCCACGTTCATCGCGTCCGGCGACCGTTCGACAAAACTGGAGATCATGGCCGATCATCTCGGTATCCCCCGAGACCGGGTCTACGGGGTGGCGACCCCCTCGGTAAAGGCGCAGATCGTTTCGGATCTCAAAAACGAGTACGACCAGGTCGTCATGATCGGGGATGGAATCAACGATCTCGGTGCCTTTAAAAAAGCCGACACCGCGATCCTGACCGTTCAGCAGGCAGGAGACCGTCCCGAGGAACTCTTCAGGGCCGCAGACTACGTGATCAGCCATGTCGGAGATGTGCTGCCCATCATACAGGCACTGCTCAAATGTCCCAACACTTCCCGATCGTGACGACAGCGTGCATCATATAAAAGGTAATATGATACCAGTATAACATTAGGTACAAGGGAATTAGGGAATTATGAAGGCTCCACTGATAACGGTCGACAATATCTGTATGGATTTTGACGGCACACACACCCTTAAAAATATTTCATTTGAGATCTCAGAAGGGGAGATCATGGGGATTATAGGGAGGAGCGGTGCCGGCAAGACCGTACTGATGCACCTGATGAGGGGGGTGGAACAGCCACCCACGAGCGGCAGGATCATCTACCATGTTTCGGCCTGCCCTTCCTGCGAATTTATGGACGTTGCCAGTTCTGCCGGGAAACCTTGCCCGCACTGCGGTGGCACGCTTGCGGCAATTGATGTGGATCTCTGGAACGAGGCAGATGAGACGTTAAAACGCCGGGTCATGCGCCGTACCGCGATCATGTTCCAGCGGACTTTTGCCCTGTACGGCGATGACCGCGTGATCGAGAATGTCCTTCATGCACTTGACGATATCGATTACCCACAGGACGAGGCGATCAACCGTGCGGCAGACCTTATCGACCAGGTCCGCCTCTCCCACCGGATGATGCATATCGCCCGCGACCTCTCGGGAGGCGAAAAGCAGCGGGTCGTGCTTGCGCGGCAGCTTGCAAAAGAGCCGTTTCTGCTCTTTGCCGACGAACCGACCGGCACGCTTGACCCCGGTACTGCAAAGATTGTCCATTTGGTGCTTTCCGAAGCGGCAAAGACCAACAATATGGGCATGGTGGTTACTTCCCACTTCTCGCAGGTGATCGAGGATGTGGCCAGCCGTGCCCTTCTGCTCGTCGACGGTGCCATCGCAAAGATCGGAGCGCCAAAGGATGTGATTGTCGAGTTCATGAAAGGCTGCGACGACACGGAGACCTTCGAACACACGGCAGCGGGCGAGAAGATCGTGGCGGCACGGGATCTTGTCAAGCGCTACATATCGGTCGACCGGGGAGTCGTCAAAGCCGTTAACGGCGTCAGTTTCGATGTGTATACAAAGGAGATATTCGGCATCATAGGAAAGAGCGGGGCGGGAAAAACAACGCTCTCGCGAATCATCGCCGGCCTCATCGAGCCCACGAGCGGGGAGATCAACATCAGGATCGGAGAGGAATGGGTGGACATGACGAAGCCCGGCATCGACCAGCGGGGCCGGGCAAAGGAGTATATCGGCCTTTTGCACCAGGAGTACGACCTCTACCCGCACCGGACAGTGCTCGATAACCTCACCGATGCGATCGGCCTTGAATTCCCAAAAGAGCTGGCCATGCGAAAGGCGATCGTCACGTTAAAGATGTCCGGTTTCTCCGAAGAAAAGAGCAAAGAGATTCTCGACCGCATGCCGGCCCAACTCTCTGAGGGGGAGCGCCACCGGGTCGCCCTTGCGCAGGTTTTGATCCGGGAGCCCAAGATCGTGATCCTCGACGAGCCGACCGGTACCATGGACCCGATCACGAAGATCGATGTGAAGCACTCCATCATGCACTCCCGGGACGAGATTGACGAGACGTTCATCGTGGTCTCGCACGATATGGAGTTCGTGCACGACATCTGCGACCGGCTTGCCCTGATGCGGGGCGGAAAGATTGTTGAGATGGGGAAAACCGCCGATGTACTCGCGCACCTGACCGACGATGAGCGCAAGGTCATGAGCCAGAGCCAGCCTCCTGCTTGAAAAAGAGGCGCACATGATCCGTGTTCACCTTGACGGGGAGATCCGTGAAATCAGCGAGAGGAGCTCGCTTTCCACGCTCATTCCGGGCCAGCCTGCCGGGTGCGCTGTCGCCATTATACGGCCTGCAACACAGGAGCAGGAGAAGACCGCAAGTATCACGGTGACGACGACCACCGGGGAAATCACCATCGAACTGGCCGGCCGTGAGGTGGATGTGCTCGAACGCCCGGAGGCGGCCGGCAGCCTCGTTCTCCACTGGACGGACCGGTACGCGGCGGCGTTCGGCCCGTTCCCCTCTGAAATCCGCCCGGCCCGGAAACCCCATCTCTACGAGCGGGGCAATGTGATCCTCGGCTGCGGCGGATACGACCCGAAAACCTCGTACCTTATTTTTTCAAAAAGCCGCCACCTCGCGGATCACGGCGCCGATGAGTCCGGTGGCGTGGTCGGACAGGTCGTGAGCGGGAAGGCCGTGCTCGACCGGTGGGCGACGGGCGACAGGGTGACCAAAACCGAGCCGGTCATCAGCTGGGCGGATACAAGCCGGTCGTTCACCACCACCGACCCGAATCTCGTCCTTGAAGACGGGATGCTTATTGTGACCCGTGTCGAAGTGTTGGCACAGGGGTATACCCCGGAGCGGATCACGACCGAGGCCGCAGGAAGTGTCGAGCATTTGCTCGTCGCCCTCCAGTCCGGGAAGTTTGCGGTCGGGCGTGCGACAAGCACCCACATCCTTGACCAGAGGCTGGTCGGTACCGATGTACCCTCCCAGTTCAAACGCCCACGGCGGGAAGGAACAGTGACCGTGCGCACCGGAGGGCCTTCAGTCGGAGGCGTATACATCTACCGGGCGGATGTCCCGAGCAGCCCGGCCCACAGCGTGGTCGGACAGGTCGTTCACGGGATCGAACTCGTAAAACTTGCAAAAGAAGGCGATCTCCTCTCCACCCGGATAGTGCCTTCACGTATTGATCTCCTGGGCCTGCCGCTTGAGGAGGCAAAAAAGGTGGCGGCAGCCCGGGGGATCGCCTTTGCGATTGATACCGACGGTGCGGACCGGATTGTCGTGTCGCAGGAACCGGGCACGACGCTGGACGTGCTCAGCGAACGTTCGGCAACGGTGACAACAGCGCCGTTTGAACAAGTGATCGATATCGAACTCGACGATGCACGGGCCCCCATGAGCTGCGATGTATTCCGCCGGATCACCGGGTTAAAGGAGCACGATGCCGGCATGATGCCGGCGTTTTTTGTCTTCGATGATGTGTACCTCTTCAAGCCGAAGATCCCGACCACCATCAAGATCTATCCCGAGAACTGCCCAACCAGGGAAGTCCCCGGCGCAGCCCTCGCCATCACCAATGACTCGCGCAAAGGGGCCGGTCTTGTGGGGGTGCGGTTATCGGCGAACCGGGAATTTGGCCCGACTTCAGAACCGTTTGAAGGCACCAATATCATCGGGCGCGTGATCGATACGGACAAATTAAAGAGCGTTAAGGAGCGGTATATGGTGTATATCCGCGAGGTGAGGAAGTGACAGAATACACTCCGACAAACGCCGGGACCGTGACCCGGTACGTGGTGGTGGAGTCATACAACGTGACCCCGGCAGATGTCGCGATCCGGGCGTACGAGATAGCAAAGGGCGTGATGATCAAGGAGAACTGTTTTGGCCTGGTCGTCATGGGAAAAGAGGAAGATGTTGACCGGGTTATTGCCGAAGTCCGGAAGATGGACCCGGCGCATATATTTGTCAAGGACCGGGGCTTTCCCCCGGGAGACGCCCGAAGGTGCCGGGCGACGCTCGGGGGTGCACGGCCCGGGTTCCATGGGATCGAATTCGAAATGGGGATCCTCCCTTACATCTCCCACGCGCTCGAAGAGCTCGACCACCGTGACGCCGCAGCCATTGCCGCCCCGAAAAGTGCGCAGAACGCCCCCCGGCTTGACGTGTACACCTTAAAGAAAATGATCGATACACAGGAGCCCTGACCATGGTAAAAGTATTCATCTATCCCGCAACGAGCCTAATCCTCTCCGACATGGTAACCCGGTTCGGGCACACCCCGCTTGGTTCTGCGATTGCTATCCGCGAACGCGTCCAGACCCCGGGACTCGAATCAGTACCGCTCCAGATCACGCCCGAAGAGCCAAAGAAAGGTCTCCGCTGGGCGGCAGTTGAAGTCCCGAGCGGGGTGCGGGGGCGCATGTCCCTGTACGGCCCGATGGTGGAGGAATGTGACGCCGCGATCATCATCAACAACGCTGACCTCGCATTCGGCTGCATGGGCTGTGCCCGGACAAACGAACTCTTAAAGTTCCTGCTCCGGCAAAAGGATATCCCGAAACTCGAACTGGAGTACCCCGCAAACGAGGATGAGGGTGTACGGTTTGTCGCCGCGATCAAAAAGTTCCTGAATGACCTCGGGGGAAAACCATGACCGCACCGGTACGTATCGCCCAGCTCTCCTGCGGCCCGGACTACTCGGGCGTGCAGCAGGAGATTAACGCGGCCGCAAAAACCGTCAACGGCGAGATATTCTTCCCGGACGTCGCGCTCAAGGACATAACACGGGATTTTGACGCATTCGGCCTCGAAGTCAGGAGCCCCGACTTAAAACTCGCTATATCGCGGGCGATGGCGCTGGTCGACGGCCGTGTGGAAGCCGATGCGGTCTTTATTGCAACCTGTTTCCGGTGCGCCGAGGCTGCAATCGTGCGAAACGAGCTCAGGCGCTACATCCTTGAGCACTCGAAGCTCCCGGTCGTCAGTTACTCATTTACGGAACGCACTACTGCAGGAACGCTTCTAACCCGTATGGAAGCGCTCACGACGATTGCCCGGAGAAGGGCCCTTCTTGCCCGGGAGGTCCAGGAAGGGATCACGCTCGGGATCGATTCCGGCTCGTCGACCACGAAGGCCATCCTGATGAAGGACAACAAGATCATCGGCACCGGATGGCAGCCGACGACCGAGGTACTTAAGTGCGCACGGGAGGTAGTCGACCACGCTCTTGCCGAGGCGGGAATGAAACTTGAAGCTGTACAGGCGATCGGCACCACCGGCTACGGGCGTTTTCTGGTCGGAAAAGACTTCAACGCCGACCTGATCCAGGAAGAACTGACCGTGAACTCAAAAGGTGCAGTCTATCTCGCCAATAAGCAGCATGGGCCGGCGACCGTGATCGATATCGGAGGGATGGACAACAAGGCAATCACTGTCATGGACGGGATCCCCGGTACCTTCACAATGGGCGGCATCTGCGCCGGTGCAAGCGGCAGATTCCTGGAGATGACCGCAAAACGTCTCGGTGTCGATATCACGGAACTCGGGCCGCTTGCGATGAAAGGCATGGGCAGCCGGGTGCCTATGAACAGTTACTGTATCGTGTTTGGCACCCAGAGCCTCGTGAACGCCCTTGCCGCCGGCAGCACACGGGAGGATGTCGCGGCAGCGGCCTGCCACAGTGTCGCCGAGCAGGTCTTCGAGCAGCAGCTCCAGGAAGTCGATATCAAGGAGCCCGTGCTCATGGTCGGCGGCACCTCGCTCATAGAGGGGCTGGTGCACGCGATGGGCGAACTTCTCAAGGTAAAAATCGTCGTCCCGCCGCACTCGCAGTACATCGGTGCGGTCGGCTCAGCGCTGCTGGCATCAGGGTTTATAAAGGACGGGACAGATGCAGGCCATTGAATACTTTGAAGTGGAGTGCACGGAGAAACTGGGCGGCGAGTACTACCGGCAGATCGCAAATGACGTGCTCCTCGACCACAACCTGCTGCGGGTTATCCACAAGATCCACGTCTACATCGACCCGAAGGTGCCCATCTTTGTCGCTGTCGGGGTCTTAAGAAAAGTAACAACGCTTGTCAAAGTTGGCGATATCGCAAATGTTAACCCGCAGGAAGGGAAACTGACGCTCGCCATCTCAGACGAGACTTGGCTCGCACCGATGCTGAAGATCTTCTGGGATCGGTTCGGGAAAGAGCACGTTGACCAGCCGGACCGGTTCACGGTGATCCTGTATGGGGTCACGGCCGGAGCCCGGGAGATTGAGGAAATAGCCATCGCTGACCCGAGCAAGGCGCTGTACAAGGACCTTGTCTACGCCCTCCGGTGCATCTGTCCCGAGGGATTTCGGGTCAGGAGCGAGAATTACGGCGCCGAGAAGTTCTCGTTTGTGGCAAGCGAGGACACCTTAACGGACGCCGGCATGGCGCTTCTACGTGAGAAATTCGCGCTTATGGGGGAGACGCCATGATCCTTGTCCCGATCACGTACAGGGGCGGGGTCTACCGGCACAGCGAGATCATCGACCTAATCGAAGACCTCGGGGGTTACATCATCCAGAAGCACATGATCGCGCAGGAAGTCGTGCTCCAGTGCTTCGTGCCAAAGGACGATGTCGAGCTGATCCGGGCGATCGGAAAGCCACTTGCCGGGGAAGTGACCGATTCGCCGCTCGTGGGCACCGAGATCGCGGTCGTGAGCATGAGCCTTGAGATCCACCACCTGCCGCACCCGTCCTGCGATATTGCCGAGTACGTGCGCCGGCTCGGGGCCAAAAGCAACATGGTGGGGATGGCCCGGGGTGTCGGGAAACGGATCGCTGGCCTCAATGACGAGGAGCGCGATATCATCAACGAGCACGATATCGCGGTGTACCTGCTCGGGAACTTCGAGACCTGCATCGAGCACAAGATGCCGGTGCTGCTCCGGGGGATCGAGGTGCCGGTCGTCGTCTGCGGCGGCCCGGACAAGGAAGTGCTCCAGCGTATCGTGGAGCCAAAAGTGGAGGGGTACGTAGGAAACGTCGGCCGGTTCATGCACCGGACAAAAGAGTCCGAGGAACTCACGAAGCTCGACGAGATCATCGCGGAGATCACCCGGGTTCTTTCGAAACGCCGGGAGGCACTTGCAAAAGATCCGCTCTCGGTCTCCCCGGCCCGGCTCATGGACGTGATCCGGGAACAGGTGCCGGCCATTCTTACTGTGACCTCTCCGACCCCTCTCACGGTGCAGATGTCGGGGCTGCGGGTGAAGCTGCCGTACGACACCTACGCAGAGGTGCTCCGGAAGATCGAGATCGAGGATGGAATAAAAATCGGCGACATCGCGGACATCGAGCCCTCGCGGATGCGGGACTACATTATCGTGAGGGTCAGACCGTTCTCTGAGACAAACACGGTGATATGAGGTATCATGGGACGCAAACAGGAAGATGATTTTGAGGCCCGGCTACGGCAGATTGTTGATCAGGGCGCTGACGCCACGGCCGATGAATGGCTTAGGGTGATCGAGAACGAGTACGGTAAGGTGCCGCTCATCTTCAGGCGCATGGGAGAGCGGCCCGAAGTCCTCATCTCTCACCTCCTGTACAAAAGTACCGTGGCTGAGACGAGTCAGCTTGACCCCAAGTACGTGGAACTGATCAGCATGGCGGTCGGGGCGGCCCTGAAATGTCCGTACTGTACCAGTTACCATATGCAGGCAGCGACCAGGATGGGGGCAAGCCGGGAGGAGATCCTTGAAGTGATACTGCTCTCGGGCATGATTGCAAACTCCTCGGTGCTTGCCAACGCCTACAGGGTCGTCGACGAGAAACTGGAGAAGTGTTTTCCCTGCGATGTAAAATCGGTGCCGCAGAAGAAAGCCGCCGGGAAAAAGAAGATTGGAACGGCTCATAAGAAAAAGTGAGACCGGTTTCCTTTTTTGGTAGTCCCTGAACCCTTCAGGGGCTGCCCTGATTTTTCCGGGAGACTTTCCCGGGATTTCCGAGGGTTGTTTCAACTGTTTTTTTCCCCACAGGGAAGTTTCCGGCACGGTAATTCCCAGGACGAGAGATACATGAACCGGGAACATTGCAGAGGGGAGCCGGAAGGGGGGGTGGTCACATATGTACCCTCCCAACCCCCCCTACCCCCAGCTAGCAATCATGAAAATCGTAGTACAGGCTCCATATCACCTTTTTAATCCTCCACAGACCATAGATTAAACGAATGTGCGGGATCGCAGGACAGTACTGCTTTAAAGGCGGCAGGCCGAAAAGCCGACTCCTTGCAGCCATGTCGGAGAGGCTCGCTCACCGGGGGCCCGATGGCGAGGGCACGCATATCAGCGGAAGCACCGGGCTTGTCCACCGGCGGCTCGCCATCATCGACCTGTCTCCCGACGGTCTCCAGCCGATGACAAACGAAGACAGCTCGCTCTGGCTGGTCTTTAACGGCGAGATCTACAATTTTGTCGAACTCCGCGAAGAACTGGCGAGAAAAGGGCATACATTTTACTCCAAGTCAGATACGGAGGTGATCCTCCATGCCTATGAGGAATGGGGGCATGACTGCCTCGCACGGTTCAACGGTATGTGGGCGTTCGCACTCTGGGACGAGAGAAAACAGGAACTCTTCTGCGCCCGGGACCGGTTCGGCATCAAGCCCTTTTATTATACTACTGTCGGCGGCTCGTTTTTATTCGCATCCGAGATCAAGGCACTGCTCGTCCACCCGGATGCCGGGAACACACCGGACGACAAAATGCTCTGCACCTACCTCGCTTGGGGCGTGCAGGACCATTGCAGCCGGACCATGTTCGAAGGCATCCTCCAGATCGAACCGGGCCATGCCCTGATCGTTACAAGAGAGGGGATACAGCCGCCGTTCCGGTACTGGGACATAACGGTAAACCCCGAGATCGGAACTGATAGCGATGAGGATGCAATAGCCACACACCTCCGCGAACTCCTGACCGATGCCGCCCGTAGCCACTTAAAAAGCGATGTGGCTGTCGGCACGTGCCTCTCGGGCGGGATTGACTCATCGACGCTTGCCGTCATCATCAACACGCTCATCAGAAAAGATTCCCCCGACAGAGTTGGCACACGGCAGAAAACCTTCTCCGTAGTTTTTTCCAATAAAAAATTTGATGAAAGCCAATACATCAACGATGTCGTAGCCGCAACGGGCGTAGATGCAGCCCGTACAGAACCAACACCCAACCAGCTCTGGGAAGACATAGACCGCCTCGTGTATATACAGGACGAACCTTTCGGTTCGCTCTCTATGTACGCCCAGTACTGCGTGATGAGACTCGCCAGCACAAAGGTCAAGGTGGTGTTGGATGGACAGGGGGCTGACGAACTCCTTGCCGGGTACCTGGGGTACCAAGGCAGTTACATCAGGGAACTCATATGGACGTTCCACTGGGGAACCGCACTCTCTGAGATTATCGGAAGCATCCGGCACCACCATGGCTTCTTTACTGCCGCACTGCAGCAGTTAAGGGTGCGAAAAGCGCGCAGGGGTCTTCTGAAATGTATCCCGGAAACGATCGATCGTTACCAGGGCACCCTTGATAAAGTCCTTTATCGCGAGCTCGTCTCCACCAATCTGCCGGAACTTCTTCATTACGAGGACCGCAACTCCATGGCATTTTCCATTGAAGCAAGGGTGCCGTATCTCGATATAAGGGTAGCTGAGTACATCGCATCACTCCCCTTCAAAGAAAAGATCCACAACGGTGTCACGAAAGCGGTGCTGCGGCGGGCAATCAAGGGCCTGATCCCGGAATCCATCCGCTGCCGCCAGGATAAGATGGGGTTTGTTACCCCGGAAGAATGTTGGATGAAAAACGAACTCAGGCCGTTCGTGCTCGGGATCCTCTCATCAGGGAGTTTCAAATCCCGGCCCTACTGGGATGCTGATGCGGTGGCAAAAAACTATCTCGCGTTCATCGAAGGTACGTCCGCATATTCCTTTGATGTTTGGCGGATCATCTGCGCCGAAATGTGGTTGAGGAAATTTATTGATTCTCCGTGTGGGACGGCGCCGGTAGCGTAACCAGTATCGTGCGGGATCGACTTTTATAAGGAATAACTCCGGACACAATGTCCTGTATGAATACCGTTCCGGGATCTCTTGACAGGTTCCGGTACACCTATCAAGGCGAATTCATGAAGACGATTATCCTTGCCGGGCGGCGTGGGAACCAGGCTCTGGCCTCTCTCGCGTGAATATTTCCCCAAGTAGTTCATCCCGATGGATGGAAATTCCCTGTTCCAGAAGACCTGCGAACGGGCGGCCAAACTCTCGCGGGAGGATGAGATCTGGGTGGTGACAAACGAGATCCCCCAGTATCTTGTCAAAAACCAGATGGACGATCTGGGCTATTCAATCCCGGACGACCACATCCTCTCTGAGCCGGAAGGAAAGAATACGTTGCCTGCGATCGCATGAGCGATACAGCAGATCAAAAAAGAGGACAAGAACGCTACCGCAGTGGTGTTCCCAAGCGATCATCTGCTCGGCGATGTCGCAATCGACCAGATTAAGGCCGCAGAACCTCTCGCACGGGAATACCTTGTCACATTCGGGGTAAAACCCACATCGCCCCACACAGGATACGGGTACAGCAAACCGGGAAAGGCGCTCACCCATGGATCCGTGTCGATCAGTTCAAGGAAAAACCGGATGAAAAGACCGCAACGGACTACGTGAAGAAAGGGTACCTCTGGAACAGCGGGATCTTCCTCCTTTCCATCCCGGTATTCTTTGAGGAACTCAAAAAATACCAGCCTCACCTCTCTGCCGCGTTTGGCAGTGCCAGCGTCCCGGAGTACGCGAAGCTGGCATCCATCTCGATCGATTACGGCCTGCCCGAACCTTCAAAGAAGGTGGCCGTGGTGCCGCACGATGCCGAGGGAAATGTCGGGACAGCCGAGTGCCTGTCGGCACGGGACAGCTACGTGCAAGCACCAGGCAAGCACGTGGGCATGATCGGCGTGGATAACCTCGTCGTCGTGGATACGGCCGATGCACTTCTCATCTGCGACAAACGTCACACGGAGCAGGTAAAAGACCTCATCCACAGGTATAAGAAGCGGGACGACCCGGTCACCCGGTTCCACCGGCAGGTGCACCGTCCTTGGGGATTGTATACAGTGCTTGAGGATGCGAAGGGCTACAAGATCAAGCGCATGACCGTAAAGCCCAACCGGAAACTCTCCCTCCAGCTCCATCACCACCGGAGCGAACACTGGGTCGTTGTGAGCGGGGACGGCGGAAATCGAACTCAACGGTGAGACAACACTGCTCCGGCAGGGGGAGAGTACCTTTGTAAGGAGCGGGATCCGGCACCGGATCAGGAACCCGGGCGTGATCCCTTTAGAGATCATCTAGGTGCAGCTCGGGGAATATCTCGAAGAGGACGATATCGTCCGGTTCAAGGACGATTACGGGAGAACGTAGGGATTACTTCCGCCGCACAAAAGATGGGGACGGACCCCAATCCCCATGCCCGTCCCCTGCCACCAGACACTTTTTTCCGCTCCCGATAAGATCTCTCCTGCCCGCTATGCGGAGCCCTTCGAGTACGAGGGTTCGGTTTCCCGGTTCCCGGTACTGCATCAGCGCCCGCTGGATCTTCTTCTCCCGGCCTTTGGGCACATACACCGGTTCGAGCGTAAACGGGTTCATGCCGGTGTAGTACATGCACGTGGAAACGCTCATGGGCGTCGGCGTGAAATCCTGCACCTGCTCGGTGTAGAGCTGGCGGTCCCGGATATACTCCGCGAGCTCGACCATGTCCCCGATTGTGCAGCCCGGATGGCCGGACATAAAGTAAGGAACAAGGTACTGGCGTTTTCGTTTCCCCTGCTGGAGTGCCTCGAATAGGTCGTGGAACCGGTCAAAGACTGCACCGTCCGGCTTGTTCATCGCGGCGGTGACCTTTGGGCTAGCATGCTCCGGGGCGACCTTGAGGTGGCCGGAAACGTGCCGGTCGCAGAGCTGCGAAAGATAATTGGAGCCGGGATCGTCGACGAGGACAAGATCGTACCGGATGCCTGAACTAACGAATACTTTTTTCACGCCCGGCACTTCGCTGACCTTTTCCATGAGTTCGGTGAGTCGCCGGTGACTTGTTTTGAGGGTCTTGCACGCCGGGGTGCAGGATTTGTCCGGGCAGGCGCCCACCTTTTCCCAGCACCCACATTCCATCGCGTACATGTTTGCCGTCGGGCCGCCCACATCCTGGACGATCCCCTTGAAGTCTGGCATCGCGACCATCCGGGTCACTTCGCGGACGATGGATTCAATGCTCCGGCTCTGGATGATCCGTCCCTGGTGGTGGGTGAGGGCGCAGAACGAGCAGCTCCCGAAACATCCCCGGTGGCTCACGACAGAGAACTGCACCGGTTCAAGCGCAGGGACCGGCTTCTGGTACGAAGGGTGAGCCCGGCGGGAGAAGGGCAGCTCGTAGATATGGTCGAGCTCGGCCGTAGAGAGAGGCTGGGCCGGGGGGTTCTGGACGATCACCGTCTTTGGGTGAGGCTGGACGACCGGTTTTCCCCGGACCGGGTCCTGTTCGCGGTAGTGGAGGGCAAACGCCCGGGCGTATGCGGTCTTGTCCGAACTAACATCGGTAAAACCGGGGATCTCGATAACCCCTTCCGGCCGGGCGGTACGCCATTCGGCAACTTCCATCGCATATGCAGTTCCCCGGATATCCCGCAGTGATCGGGCAGGCTCCCCCACATCCAGCTGCCGTGCAATTTCGACCATCTGCCGCTCGCCCATGCCGTAGACCAGAAGGGTGGCAGGGGCATCGGCAAGGATCGACTGGCGCACCCGGTCCTGCCAGTAATCGTAGTGCGCAAACCTGCGCAGGCTCGCTTCGATGCCCCCGATAACGATCGGGACATCGGGATATGCCCCGTGAACCCGGTTTGCATACACGATGGTCGCCCGATCCGGGCGCCGGGGAACCCCGCCGGGAGAGTATACATCGGAACTTCGCCGTTTCAAGTTCGGCGTGAGGTTGTTGACCATCGAGTCGACGTTGCCGGACGATATGCCAAAAAAGAGCCGGGGCTTTCCGAGAGCCGTAACGTCCCGGTCGGTCTTCCAGTCCGGCTGGGCGATAATGCCGACCGAAAATCCTGCGTCCCAGAGGACCCGGCCAATAAGTGCCGTGCCAAATGACGGATGGTCAACGTATGCATCACCGGTGACAAGAATAATATCGAACTGATCGATGCCAAGAGCCTTTCCCTCTTTGAGGGAGACTGGAAGAAACGGGGGCTGGGATCTCATAAAAACCGGGGATTTGTGCGGCTCATGCCCGTGGCCGCCGGGTCAGGTCGCGAATAATCTCGGCAAGTCCCCCTGACGTGCCCTCTTCTTCCTTTGCTGTCTCTTCCTCTTTGGGCACGGGCTTTTCTGCCGGTGCGGTTTCCTTCTCGTGCGGCGGGGACGCCTTTACGGTCGCCTCATCTTTTTTATGGACCGGCAGGGACACCCGGGTCTTTTCATCGAAGACGCGGTGGATGTCAAGCCCGGTAAATTCGAGAATGACTGCCTCGGCAACGATGTAGGTGACTGCTTTTTCCCGCAGGCACCCGGTCAACGCGTGCCCGGCCCGGCCGACCGATGCGTGGTAGTGAATAAAAGGACCGTCATCACCCGGGCAGATGGTACCGATGCCCACCATCTCCCAGCCACCTTCAAACATGACATGATGCGGCTCAGGAGGAAGTACTGCCTCCTCGGGACCAGTCACCATCCGACCCTGCCTGAGTGCGCCAAGAAAAAGGATTGCACCGGTCTGTACCGATTTATTCCGTATGAACTCGTGCGTGACAGCCAGAAAATCTTCGCCGTCATCGATCCTCACGACAAAAACCCTGCCGAGCCGACCTTCCGAATATTGCATATACGCGCTCTTTTTTTGTATCTGGGTATTCATACGATTGACGTGAATTTATATCTCTTTTCCTCCAAAAAAGGGAGAAATCACGGTTCCCGGCCGGTGCCGTACAGGGAAGATGAGAAAACTGCCGCGCGCGGTTTATCTTCCCCCGGCCCCGCCACCGCCGAACCCTCCGCCACCACCGAAGCCGCCTCCAAAACCTCCTCTTCCAAACCCGCCGCGGGAGCTTCCCTGACTCATGGGCATGAAGGTACTGATCGGCAGGAATACGGAATTCATTCCCATAACACCAAGCGGGACCCCGGTATCGGCGATCGGGATATTGAGCGCCTTCATCGCCTGCTCCACCTTGTCACCGACACCGAGTGCCGTACCGTAGACCAGCCAGTCTCCCCACATGGGGAGATCCTCCGGGGCATATTTCCTGATCATGGCAAGATCGGACAGGAAATGCGCAAATGCATCCCATTCCAGCTTGTCCTTGTAATGATCGTCCTTCCAGTGTCCGAAAAGGGTCGATGGCGCACACCAGGCAATAACCAGCTGCACGACCACAATAACCAGAAGCGCCACTGCAGGATACAGGATGAAAGACTGCATCGGCAGTATAAGCGCAAGCATGAATGTGATAGCACAGAGCACAGCACCTACCGCAATAAACGGGGAGATATGATCCCTGCCGTCAACCATGTATTCGTAGGCAATGGTGGTATCCGCCCGGGTCGTCACATCGGAGAGATTTCTCTGGTACTGCAGCGCTTTTTCCTCAGCAATACTGTTAACCTGCGCATTTCTGACCAGCGTTTTAAGGGTATCGGTATTGAGCACGCTGTTTTCTGAGAGACGCTGGATAAATGCAAGGACTCGTTGCTCATAGGGATCGTTTGTCGCCGTGGAAAGAACCCGGATCTCAGGACCTTTCCCTTCACCGTTGGTGGTAATAGATATGAGTTTTCTCCTGTGCAGATCAAGGAGCGTGGCATAATATCCGTCCTGGTCGAAATCCAACGCGTCGTCTTTGAAGAGCAGGTTCACCTGCCAGGGCTTGAGCCCGGGGTTGGGGATGGTGCTCAGGTAGGTCGTAACGGTGAATTTTCTCTCCCGCCCGTAATGGTAATATATGAGAAGCATGATAAGCGGCACCAGAAGCACGGCCGCTTTTGCCAGGTAATTAAGGAGCGTGGCAACCGTGTAGGGCAGGTTATACCAGAAATTCGCAGATGCGGTCTGTGACTGCAGATTCGAAGCCTTGCTCCGGAATCCCGGCATCTGGCCAAATCCGTTTTCTCCTGCCAGCATTTCAACGGCGATATTCTCATTTTCTGCGGCACTTCCGGTAATCGTATAGGTATCCCCGGTCTTATCAGCGGTAAGGGTAGGGGGGTATACATAAATCTGCTCAATACCGTCTGCCGGCACCGTGATCCTGATATACTGGTAGGGGATATGATTCGACCCGGCGAATTGGAGGTTGAGATGGGCAGTTGTCCCGTCATCCTCAATGGGTGGATGAACCACATACGTGGTCTGAACCGTATAGGTTCCCTCTGAATAGTAATCCGGGTCAAAGATTCCCACTTCGTTTGTATCAGCCAGGCTGCCGATCTGCTCTTTTACTGACGCAGCGGAGGTTCCCGTTACTGCAACATCAGAAGACGCATCCTTCGCATATCCAAAGGAACCGGGGGGTGGCACAATCGATTCAAACTGGACATACGGCTCGGAGCTGCTTGTGAACGTCAGCGTCGAGTCCCACGAACGGTAAAGCATCCGGTATTCTCCGGACGAATGCACATTGTAAATGTACTGCTCCTGCAGGGTACCGTTATCGTTCAGTGTTGCTGTATACGAGTCGACGACAAGGTCCCCTTGGAGAAGAGGCGGAATCACGGTTACAAGGATCAGGCCCACAATGCCCAGAATCAGAGTGACAATGACGATGCCGGCGATCTGCCGTGTTTCACCCACGACAATTCCCCATTAGAACTCGATTTTCGGGGGAGTCTTGATCTCTTCTTCGAACTGGAGATATTCGAGCTTCGGCAGGTGAATCAGGTACCCGATGAACTTCGAAGGAATTGTGTCCATCATCGTGTTGAACTCCTGCGAGATGTTGTTGTAGGTATACCGCTGGCGTGCGATCTCATCTTCGAGGCCTTTGACTGAGTCCATGAGCGAGGTGACGGTCTGGGAGGTCTTTAATTCGGGATAGTTTTCGGCCACGGCAAGCAGGCGCCCAAAGATTGAACGGGACTCTGCCTCGACTTTGTTGAGGTCCCCGGGCCCTGCCGTTGCAACGCTCGCCCGCATGGCGGTAACTTTGGTAAAGGTCTCCTGCTCGAACTTCGCGTAGCTCTTGACTGCACCGAGCAGCTGCTCGATCATGTCCAGACGCTTCTTCATCGCGACCCGGATCTGCCCGAGGGTTGCCTCGGAAGAATTTTTCAGGGAATAGAACCGGTTGTATATCCCGACTGCCCAAAGGACAAGCCCGATGATGATGATGACGATGACGGCAAGGATTATCCAGCCAATGATATCTCCAAGCATGTTTTATCAGTACACTGATGAACCCGGTACCAGATAATAGGTGAGGTACCCCAACATCATGACAGGAATTCTCACGAGTGATCAGATCAAAAGAAAAAGAGGTTCTGGAGATTATAGCAACCTATGGCAGGGTCAGGGTTCCGACAACCCTGAGCTTACCGCCTTCGAGGTAATTGAGCACCACCCGGGCGCCGGAGGGGTACACCAGATCCTTTTCAAGGGTGAACGTGAGTTCAGGCATCCTCCAGTCCCCCCCTGACGACACTTTGGTAATACGGGAAGGCACAAACTGCATCCAGTGGCCAAGATAAATCACCATGTCTTCCTTTAACGGCGCCGGCCAGTACTTCACCAGCTGCGCTTTGCCCGTGACGGTGGCCGAACACTTCACTGCTGGATCGTTTGTGAGGACGTAGCCCCGGTCGAGGTCTTCTGTCTCGACGCCTTTGAGAGCCAGGCCGACACGGTCTCCGGCAACCGCGATCTCCGCATCATCCTCGTGCTTCTGGATGGATCGGATCTGGGCGGTTTTTGTGGTCGGGAGCACCTTTAAGGAATCGTGTTTTTTTATGACCCCGTGGGTAACGCATCCAAGGACAACGACGCCGACGCCTTTGACATTGAAGTGGTGATCGATGGGAACTGCGCCGTTTCCACCGCCTTCCTTTACTTTCTGGTGGGCGGTCATCCTGGATGCGGCGTCGAGCAGTTTCTCCCGTAAGCCGAGCGGATCGTTTTCAATGACCTCGTAGTGCTCAAGGACTGTACCTTTGATGAGCGGGGCGATCTGGTCAGGAGTGAGGTAATTCTTGAAAATAATATATCCATTCGCTTTTCCTGCGCACTGGAGCATCAGGACGGTTTCCCCGAACGTCGCGTTGATCTCATCAACAACGAGAACCACACGGTCCGCAAGGGTGATCGCATAGAACAGTGATGAGAGTTTTTCGGGGTACCGCGTCGGTTCGATGAAGGTGATCGTTGCTCCGCCTTTCTTGAGGTTATAGAAGGTAATATCGCTCGTGGTCCCCTTCTTTCCCAAATCGTCGGCATAGCCGTTCGGGGCTAAAACGGCGACGGTGATATTGGACATGATGGAGAGCATTGGATTTGTGATGTATTATGCTTTACAGACCACCATGAAAATAATTTAAGGGATCTTCCTTATTCACCGGATTAAAGAAAAACGGTTATTATGGGGATTTTTGTTCCGGGTGAGGTGCGCCAACCGGAGGGACGCCCAGTGCTGCGAGGAGTTCATTTTTATCTGTCACCACCCGTGACGCTTGTTCGAGCATGAGATTAACCCGTTCGTGGCTCCCGGTCATCCTGAAATCTGTCCTGAGGGCAATCACCCGTTTTTTAAGAGCCGCAGCATAGCCCATCTCCCATGCGGTTCCCGAGTCTGCATCAGCCCCGTCAATGATCGCGACTATGATGTCCGCATCGCGGATCGCTCTCCTGTTGTGATTGTATATCCGAACATGTTCCTGCCGGTCCCTTACCGCATGGTTGTCCCCGGTATCCTGCGGGAGAGAGATCTCAAAATAATGAGATCTGAGCAGCTCCGCAATGGCTGCATTGTAGGATCGCTCGCTTTCAGAAAAGAGCGGGGCGGCAAAGTAGATCCGGTATTTCGAGAACTCGGCGACATCCTGTGCCGGGATGTTCGGGAATTTTGCGTAAAATACACCCCGACCGGCTCTCTTGGCGGGTTTGTCGCCTTCTGCGCCATAATAGGTGCTCGTGACACCGCAGGTGGGCGATGAGTTGACGCCAAGGATACAGAGCGGCGGCCCCCACTCTTTGATGATCGTGTTCACCTGCCTACACAGCTCTTCGAGAAGCGTGGCAAATTCCGGGGTATTCAGGCGTTCAAGATAGGTTCCGGGTTTCCGGTCCGGCCCAAGGTACTGGGTCTCAGGGCATGAGAGGGGCACAACGTCTATCCCAAACTTCTTACAGCGTCCGATGGAACGTGCAAACAATGCAATATCAGAGGGATGTGTAATTCCTTTTGCCCGCAGGGAGGGGTTGAGAATACAGGGGGAACAAAGTACGTACATTGATACAGTTGTGAACGCACAGAATAATCAATGATTCCGCTTGTTGCCTACCGGGACAACAGCTGCGATCCCCGCAAGTGCACGGTAAAGAAACTCGAGCGGGCCGGCTTTTTGAGGATCGTAAAAAAAATCTCGCAGATCCCGAGAAACACCCTGCTGCTCGACCCGACCGCCGAACAGGCACTCTCTCCCGCAGACAAGCACGTAAAATCCATTACCGCTCTGGACTGTTCGTGGGAGGTGCTGGATACCGGTTCGGTCAGGTCGTGGAGGATCCGACGGGCACTTCCCTTTCTGATGGCGGCAAACCCCGTCAATTTTGGCAGACCCTGCAAGCTCACGTCCATTGAGGCCCTCGCCGCTTCGCTCTATATCCTTGGCGAGCAGGAACGGGCGGCACAGATCCTTGGCTGTGTCAGCTGGGGCATCCGGTTTCTGGAGGTCAACAAGGAACCGCTGGAACTGTATGCTACGGCAAAGGACAGCACAGAAGTGGTGAAGTTTCAGGCACTGTTTTTATAGGGGTCCCTGAATCTTATGATCTCCCGACTCTCAGGGCATCGACAGAATCCTGATTGTTGAGGTGACAGAAGTGAAGATATGGTACCTGATGATCTGGGTCTGCAGCACTACGGATTACAAAATACCAGTGTATTCTGCTAAAAAAATATCCCGAAAGATCCAATCAGGCCCAACAAGCAACCTTTATCTCATCTGATTCCTACAGTTTCGGTATATGATCAAGGTTGCCATCAACGGGTACGGTACCATCGGGAAGCGCGTTGCCGATGCAGTTGCAGCCCAGAAGGACATGAAAGTGATCGGCGTCTCAAAGACCCGCCCGAACGCCGAGGCATTTATCGCAAAACAGCGGGGATACGCCCTCTACATTGCGGACCTCTCAAAGAAGGCGGCGTTTGAAAAAGCAGGCCTTACGGTTGCCGGCTCGGTCGAGGACATGTGCAAGGCTGCTGATGTGATTGTAGACGCGACACCCGGTGATGTCGGTGCGACCAACAAGCCCCTCTACGAGAAACTCGGGAAAAAGGCGCTCTGGCAGGGCGGCGAAGAACATGAAGTTGCCGGATTCTCCTTTAATTCGTCCTGCAACTTCAAGGATGCCATCGGCCGGCAGTTTGTCCGGGTGGTCTCCTGTAATACCACCGGCCTCTGCCGGATCATCCATGAGATTGACAAGGAATTCGGAGTGGAGCACGTCCACGCGATCATGGTACGCAGGGGATCCGATCCCGGCGAGATCAAGAAAGGACCGATCGATGCCGTGGTCCTCGACCCGGTGACCGTCCCGAGCCATCACGGCCCCGATGTGCAGACCGTACTCCCTCACATCTCGATCACGACCATGGCGATGATTGTCCCGACCACAATGATGCATATGCACGCAATCCGGATCACGACAAAAAAAGACGTGAACCGCGAGAAAGTGATCGAGCTTATCAAAAACCATCCCCGCATGGGTCTCGTGAAGAAAACCGCTGGTATCAGGAGCACCGCAGAGCTCAAGGAATTTGCCATGGACCTTGGCCGGCAGCGGGCGGATCTCTACGAGAACTGTATCTTTGAGGACTCCATCTATGCCAATAAAAACGAGCTCTGCTTCTTCCAGGCCATCCACCAGGAGGCGGACGTTGTTGTCGAGAACGTGGACGCGATCCGTGCGATGACCGGCCTGTGTAAGGATGCGGCAACCTCCATAAAGATCACCAACGACGCTCTCGGGTTTACCCCCATCCAGAATAACCATTAACTCCCTTCATAACCCATACTTTTTAATGGACACATTCGAACGGGTTACCCGGAACACCGTTGAAATCGTCACGGAAGACGAACTCCGTGCTCTTCTTGCCAGACCCATAAAGAAGGTATACGCAGGGTACGAACCAAGCGGCGAGATCCACCTTGGCCACCTTGTTACGGTAAACAAACTTGTCGATCTCCAGGCAGCAGGCTTTGAAGTCACGGTCCTGCTCGCTGACCTGCACGCGTTCCTCAACCGGAAAGGGACCATGGAAAAGATCGGGGATCTCGCCGAGTACAATCGCCGCTGTTTTGAAGGACTCGGCCTCAAAAACGTAAAATACGTGCTCGGTTCCGATCTCCAGCTCAACCGCGACTACGAGCTGCTTGTCCACCAGCTCTCCCAGCAGATCACCCTTGCACGGGCGACCCGGAGCATGGACGAGGTCGGCCGGCAGATGGACCACCCGACCGTCTCGCAGATGGTGTACCCGATCATGCAGATGGCGGATATCGCGATGCTCGGCGTTGACGCCGCAGTCGGCGGGATCGACCAGCGGAAGATCCACATGCTCGCCCGGGAGCACCTGCCAAACTTCAAATTCCCGGCCCCGGTCTGCATCCACACGCCGATCTTAAACGGCCTTGACGGGAAGAAAATGTCTTCGTCGCAGGGGAATTATATCTCGGTTGCCGACAGCGAGGACGAGATCAGGAAAAAATGCCAGAAGGCATTCTGCCCGCCGGAGATTGCCGAGAACCCAATCCTCCAGATCTTCCAGTACCATATCTTCCCCCGCCTCCCTGAGATCACGATAAAGCGGCCGGAAAAATTTGGGGGCGACCGGACCTTTACCAGATACACGGAGCTCGAATCTGCCTATAGCAAAGGAGAGATTCACCCGCTCGATCTCAAGAAAGCCTGCGGCGAAGGGTTGGTCGAGATCCTCGCCCCGGTGCGCGACTATATACGCTGAACGGATGAAATCCGTGTAACCCGGAGCCCGGGAATCGCCATGAGCATCGAACAACAGGAGGAGGCATTCGACAAGCGCCTCGCTGAGATGGGTATCCGCATAAAAGATGCGAACAACCTCAAGGTCAGCGAGAATGTCTTTGACGAGGTCACACTTCTTGCCCTTTACAAACTCGTACACAAGAAATGGCTAACGGCGATCGGTGGCTCCATCAGCACCGGGAAAGAGGCCAACGTTTTTTTGGGCGAACGGGGAGATGCGGCAGTCGCCATCAAGATCTACCGGATCCAGTCGGCGAATTTCACCACTATGAGCTCGTACATCACCGGAGACCGCCGGTTCTCCCATGTGAAAAAGTCCAAAAAGGAGCTCGTCTTTGCCTGGACAAAAAAGGAGTTCTCCAATCTTGCGCGGGCACAGGAAGCAGGACTTCCCGTACCGGAGCCACTTGTGTGGGACAGGAATATCCTTATCATGTCCTTTCTTGGAGAAGGGGAATGCCCGTATCCCCAGCTGAGAAATGTGGCAATCGACAATCCTGCCGACACTTATGAAAGCGTTATAGCAATGATCGACACGTTATATAACAAGGCAGAACTGGTGCATGGTGACTTAAGCGAGTTCAATATATTATACCATGACCACCCATACCTCATCGATATGGGACAGTCGGTGACCCGGGATCACCCGCGTGCACTCCAGTTCCTGATGCGGGATATCCGGAATGTCATCCGGTTTTTCAAAAAGAAAGGCTGCAGGGTAAAGACAGAATATGAAGTCTTTAATGCCATAACCGGACTTAATGTTGCTGAACCCTGATAATGATGGAGCGCATACCAGTATGCACAAAGGATCCAAAAGAAACCCCGGCCCGAAGAATATAACCGGTTTTACAAACTACAGGTGATTGAATCATGATACAGGAACTAAAAGTTGCAACAAGCAGGGTGGGCGTGCTGATTGGAAAGGGCGGTGCGACAAAAAAAGAGCTTGAATCAAAGACCCACACGACCATTTCTATCGACAGCAAGGAGGGGCTGGTGAAAGTGGAGGGTGCAGAGGAAAACGCCATCCCTCTCCTCCGGGCCGTCGAGATCATCAACGCCATTAACGCAGGGTTCTCACCCGAGCGTGCATTCGAGATGATCGAAGACGAGGATCTCCTTCTCGATATCATCGACCTCTCCCGTGCGGCAGACAATCCCAAGCAGCTCGACCGGCTCCGCGGGCGGATCATAGGTAAAGACGGCCGGGCCCGCGAGCAGATCGAGAACATGACCGATGTGGATCTCTCGGTCTTTGGTCACACCGTTGCCCTCATCGGCTATCCCGAACAGATGAAGATCGCACGGGCGGCCATCGACATGCTCATCGAGGGCGTTCCCCACGAGAACGTCTTTGCGTTCCTAGACAAGAAGAAAAAAGAGGCCAAGCAGGATATGATCAGTTATTACTACTGATCCCCTCGATTTTTCCAGATTCAACCGTCTTTTTTTATGCGATCCACCACGGTTCCATTCTCTCGAAAACAAAGTGCCCGAGACCCCAACTGGAGAACCCCAAGACCGGACGGCTGCATGTGTCGCCATCACCGGAATATAACGATATATCGATGCCGACCACGATACTAAATGGAGATTCCATGCAGATTCAGGATCTTGCCATACCCGATGCCCTAAAACAGCAGTACTTAGGGTCTGGCATCAGGGAACTCTACCCGCCGCAGGCCACGTGTGTCGAGAAAGGGCTGCTTGACGGCAAGAACCTCCTTGTCGCAATCCCGACTGCAAGCGGGAAGACGCTGATCGCGGAGATGGCGATGCACCGCCATATCGCCGCCGGGGGAAAGTGCCTGTACATTGTCCCGCTTAAGGCTCTTGCGTCGGAAAAGTTCGAGGAGTTCGGTAACAAAGGGGTACGGGTTGGTATCTCGACCGGGGATCTTGATCGGCGCGATGATGCCCTTGGCAGGAACGATATCATTGTCGCGACGAGCGAGAAAGTGGACTCCCTGCTCAGGAACAGCGCACGCTGGATCCCGGAGATCACGCTCATTGTCGTGGATGAAGTGCACCTGATCGATTCCCCGGACCGGGGCCCGACGCTCGAGATGGTGATCGCAAAGATGCGGTACCGGAATCCTGCCATGCAGATTATCGGCCTTTCGGCGACAATCGGCAACCCGAAGATGCTTGCCGGGTGGCTGGATGCGGAGCTGGTCACCAGTACCTGGAGGCCGGTGGACCTGCGCCAGGGCGTTTTTTTCAACAACCGGATCCAGTTCACGGAAGGGGTGCGGGAAGTCAAACAGGTATCGAAGAACTACGACGATCTAAACCTCTGCCTGGATACGATTGCCGAAGGAGGGCAGTGCCTTGTCTTTGTCTCGTCGCGCCGGAACGCTGAGGCGTTTGCAAAACGGGCAGCGGCGGCGATAAAAAGCGAGGACCCGGCGCTTACCGGATGTGCAGACCGGCTTCTGGCCGCGGCACAGACCGAGATGGGAAAGACCCTTGCCGCGTGCGTGGCAAAAGGCGCTGCATTCCACCATGCCGGCCTGAGCCGGAACGAGCGATCGATTGTGGAGGAGGCATTCCGTAAAGGCTGGATCAAGTGCATCTCCTCCACGCCGACCCTTGCCGCTGGTCTCAATCTGCCGGCACGCCGGGTCGTGATCCGCGACTACCTTCGGTTCTCGGCCGGCGAGGGGATGCAGCCGATCCCGGTCAGCGAGTACCGGCAGATGGCTGGCAGGGCCGGCCGGCCCCGTCTCGATCCGTATGGCGAGGCCGTGCTGATCGCAAAGGAGGCCGTGCAGGTACCGGAACTTTTTGCGTGTTATATCGAAGCGGCCGCTGATGATGTCCATTCACGGATCGCCGAGCCAACCGCACTCTACACCCATGTTCTTTCCCTTATCGCCTCGGGCTTTGCAAAGACCCGTGACGAGCTCTCAGAGTTCATGAACCGTTCGTTTTACGTCCACGAACACCGGCAGGGCCGGCTCATGCACCGGGCGGTGGATGCTGCGCTTGAGTTTTTGATCTCGGCAGAAATGGTCCTGGAAGTCGGGGAGCACCTGGGAGCAACCGAGCTTGGCACCCTTGTCTCACGGATGTACATCGACCCGAGAAGTGCATCTGCGATTGTCACGACTCTTCGGGAACGAGAGGAATACGCGGATCTGGGCCTTGTCCAGCTCATCTGCAGTACGCCCGATATGCCCAAACTCTATGCCAGAAATTCCGATCTTGCCGCGCTCTCGCGTATGATGGAAGACAAGGCCGACGAACTCTGGCTCCCGTTGCCAACGGACGAGGAGGAGGCTGAAGGGTATTACCGTGCAGTAAAAACTGCGATGCTTCTATCGGACTGGACTGATGAGCTCCCGGAAGAGAATATCTGCGAGCGGTATGCCGTCGGGCCGGGCGATGTTTATGGACTGGTCGAGAGCATCAACTGGCTGCTGCATGCGACATCCCAGCTGGCCCGGATGTTTGCCCCGAAATTCTACCCGCAGATTAACGAATGCGAGATCTGCATGAAAAACGGGACCCGGCGTGAGCTGCTCCCGCTCATCCGGCTCCGGGGCATCGGCCGTGTCCGTGCCCGGCGCCTCTTCAATAACGGTATGACGTCACCGGAGGAGATCAAAAAACACCCGCGTGAGGATATCGTCCGGATCCTCGGGCAGGGTATAACGGATCAGATTTTTGAACAGTTAGAGCCAAAGAACAAAAGTACGGATACAACAAGCGTGAATGGGGAAAGATCTGCCGGCCAGTCCACGCTGTTCCGTTTCGGGTGAGTTTGTGGAGCCTGCATCGTTTTCCTGCGAGATTGGGTTTGCAGAAGTGACGATCCGGGATCGCGCTGCCCTGCTTGGCGTGCTGCGGGAGATTGCCCGTCGCTACGCCGCCCGCATTGTCTGTTTTGACGCGGAAAAACTCGCCGGCCGGGCGCACGCAGAGGCCGCACTCCGGCATGCACACCGGTCATTCGCACAGGGCAGCGCGATCTCCAACTCGTTTGAGATGGAGGCGTTGCTTTACGCTGCCGGGACCCGGCAATGCAGTGCGGCCGTCTCGTTTGGCCTCCACGACGGCGAAAACCACCTGTATGTCTGCTGCTGCCCGGCACCGGAGGGAATCTGGAGGGATCTGGCCGTGCACATGCAGTTTGGCGGGGAACCTGACGATACCATATCTCCTAAAAAAGCCGCTAGGCTTGCAGTCCTGTTCGATATCACACCAGAAGAAATCGCGGCGACGGGTCACGATCGTATCCGCAACCTGGTACTGGAGAGAGTCGCGCTGCTGGACGTCTGTAAATAACGGATGTAATAACGCACGTCCCACCTGCGCCAGCTTGTTATGAGCCTGCAACCAGATCTGTTTTTCGGGCACGAAAACCAAAAAGAGGGTTATTTGTTTGCGTGGGAGAGGATGTGGGGAATCTCCGGAACAATGAGCGTTTTCGTGGCAAGGGTAACCGCAGGGGTGGAGCCAGGTATACAGAAAACCACCCTGCCGCGGATTGTACCGGCAACGGCCCGGGAGAGCATGGTGGAAGTCCCGATCTCCTCGTAGCTTTTCATCCGGAAGAGTTCTCCAAAACCATCAATCTTCTTTTCAAGGAGCGGGGTGACAGCCTCGATAGTACAGTCGTCGTGTGTCAGCCCGGTGCCCCCATCGATGATAATGCAGTTGCAGGTTTTAAGGGCTTGGTACAGCTCAAGCCGGATGGCTTCGATCTGGTCGGGAACGACCGCATAATGCTGAACCGGAATCTTTGCTTCGGTCAGGATTGCCTGAATAGTCTTCCCGCTGGAATCCGTTTCTTTTGTTCGTGTTGTGGATACCGTGATTACTGCGCCGGTTATTAGAATTGGTTGGACGTGTTCCTGCTTCATAATGATAAAGGTAATGGAGATTACTCATTAATAGAAGTATGAGATCCACGATTTTCTCGTTTTTTTGAACTGTTTTTATAAAAATGGGGCAACCCCTTTGTTTCCAGTGGAGATTTGATCCTCCCTCCGC
>NZ_PMZU01000008.1 GCF_003170075.1 Methanoregula sp. | reverse complement strand
TGGGAACAGTCGTTGCCGCTGATGGCGGGGTCCTTGCATCCTTCACAGGCCAAGCCGTCACCAACAATATGCCAGCGCCTCCGACTGTTTCCTCAGCTGCCACCAATACCGCGGGGACTCTTATCACGATCAGCTTTAACAAAGCGATGGCAAACCCCACCGGCAAACAAGGACAATTCTCCTATACGGTCAATGGTGGAGCTCCCCAGGCATTTAGTACGGCGGCTCTCAATACAGACACGACCAAGATCGACCTGACTCCAACAGGCACAGCCATCATAAATGGCAATACCGTGACCGTCAGTTATACAGTGGGAACAGTCGTTGCCGTTGATGGCGGGGTCCTCGCAACCTTCGCAGGCCAAGCCGTTACCAATAATGTACCCCCGCCAGGGGCTCCGACAGTCACCGCAGCTGCAACAAATGTTACCGGGTCTACTATCACGATCAGCTTTAACAAAGCGATGGCAAACCCCGCCGGCAAACAAGCACAATTCTCCTATACGGTCAATGGTGTAGGTTCCCAGACATTCGGTGCGGCGGCTCTCAATGCAGACACGACCAAGATCGACCTGACTCCATCAGGTCAGCCCATAGCACCTGGCGATACCGTGACCGTCAATTATACACTGGGAACAGTCGTTGCCGCTGATGGCGGGGTCCTTGCATCCTTCACAGGCCAAGCCGTCACCAACAATATGCCAGCGCCTCCGACTGTTTCCTCAGCTGCCACCAATACCGCGGGGACTCTTATCACGATCAGCTTTAACAAAGCGATGGCAAACCCCGCCGGCAAACAAGGACAATTCTCCTATACGGTCGATGGTGGAGCTCCCCAGACATTCAGTGCGGCGGCTCTCAATGCAGACACGACCAAGATCGACCTGACCCCATCAGGTACGGCCATTGCATATGGCAATACCGTGAACGTCAGTTATACAGTGGGAACAGTCGTTGCCGCTGATGGAGGGGTCCTCGCAACCTTCGCAGACCAGGCTGTCACCAACAATATGGTTCCTGGACTCCCGGTCCCCGTCATCACGAGTGGTGGCGTGACGACAGGTGATGCGCCTCTTAGTGTCACCTTCAGTTCCTCGAGCTCAAGTGTTGTTAACCCAACCGCATACTCTTGGGTATTTGGTGATGGTTCCACATCGACGGTCGCGAATCCGCCAGCACATACCTTTAACCACCCGGGAGCCTACCTTGTCACTCTGTCAATAACGAATGCATCAGGCACTGGTACGTCCGCACTCTATCCCATTGTTGCAACCCAATCGGTTCCTGCCCCGGTAGCAAATACCACGATCAGCGGCAGTAGTTTCAGCATCAACCTGACCGGAAACGTCGGGAATTACACTTCCGACGCGACCAATATTTACCTGACCAATGTCACCGGTTTCTCTGAGATCATTGTGACGACGACCGGTGTCAATACATCAGGTGGGAACCTCAGCGGAACGATTACATCGGTGGAGTACATCCTGCCTAACACCACGGCACTTGTCAATGGCGCAACAATAAATTTCCAGCCCACCATTTTCGAATATGGCTGGAGTACAAGCCCGTTCCTCATTGCATTAACGATACCCAACGCGGGTGAGAATTCAACATATCAGAGTCAACTTAGTGGCTCGACCGGGTACAACCCGTTAGCGGTCATCAATATCTCCACCGGAGATTTGACTTCAGGCGGGACGCTGAACATGAGCGTGCCAATCTGGTGGTATACCAACTATGGCGGTTCGTATTCTACCGCAAGCACGAACTATCTGGCCGTGATATGGAACCACGGGGGGACGATATCCACGATTTACCCCACATGGGGACCAACTTCAGCTGATGGTCTATCCAAGTGGTTCACCATCAGCGTGCCCGGGTTCTCCACAGGTGGCATTGTCGGTGCTACATCAGCCGCCGCATCCGGCGGTGGCGGTGGTTACAATCACCAGAACACCAATAACTATGGCGGTGTCGGTGTCGGTGGCGGTGTCGGATACGTCGGTCCTGCTCCTGCTGCCGCGCTGGCAACGTCTCTGAACACAGCTACCTTTACACAGGACTCTCAAGGGCAAGTGACCCAGGATTACCAAATAAATACCGGCAACGAGGGAAGCTTCTTTGTGCCGTCGGGTACGAAGGTACTGGCGAAAGACGGGAGTGTTCTGAATTCAGTGAGCGTAACCACGATGCAATCATCTGAGGTTCCGGCGGGCGCTGGCTATACCTTTGCCGGTTATGCGGTTAGTTGTTCGCCGGATGGTGCGACCTTCACCCCGGCAATTACCCTGAAGTTCACACTGACCGCTTCCGAATGGAATACACTCCTTGCTCAGGCACAGGGAAATACCGGATATCTGGGTATCAAGGTCTATAACCCCACAACTTCATCCTGGACACGTGTGCCGACAATGGTCGATGCGAATGCCATGACCGTGAGCGCCCTGGTCAGTCACTTCAGCACCTATGGACTGTTTGTTGACACAACGCTGGCGAGCCCCAGCGCCACGACAGTACAGACCAGTGCCCCGGCAGCACCGGTAACTACTCCAGGATCCGGAGCTGCAATCCCATGGACGATGGTTATTGGCGTGATCGTCATCATCATCGTGGTTGCAGGTGCCGGGTACTACTTCTTCGGCATGAAGAAGCAAGGACTGTAATCCCATAATCCCCTTTTTATTTTTGCAGAACGCTAAAAGAGGTTCTGTCGTATCTTTCATTATTATAAGATGTAGTTCCAATTCAGCCAAGAGAAGCGCAGGCAGCTCCAGCAGGAAGAGCAATCTATCCGGACTTTCTCTCCCCCCGGGCCCGCACTCCCGTTTGGCCGGTGCCGGGGAACTCCCGTGCCAGCAGTGGACGGTCATAAGCTAGGGGTATAATGCCTTCTTCCCCGCCGGGGATTTTTGGATTTTTCTGATCCAGGTAGCAGGAACGGGAGGTTTGATAATGCTCATTGTTTCGGTTTGCCATACCTTTTACATGAAACAACTGGTTCTTCGATCCTGCAGGAGATTTGGGATTTCAGGAGAGCCCCCAATCCTTTATTTTCTCTTTTTTAGATGTTCGATCGACATTTCAGATATACGCTCCAGTGGCAGGAAGAGACGGCAATGGGACTCAAATTTGAACATTTCGATCAACCCTATAAGAAGATTATGTATAGTCTTATTATCATAATCATGTACGGATCAGATGAAAAAGAAGGTTCTTGCCGCCATTGTCATGTTCATCTGGCTTGTAGTCATCAGCGCTTTTATGCTCCTTGCCCAGCAGGTTGACCTTGAAATATTTTTTGTCCTCTGGCTGATCGGGATCCTTGTTATCGTTGAACTGGTGGATACCCGGTTCTCTCTTCCCTCCTACCTCCGGTATATAAAATACCTGGTTGCCGCCGGTATCGTTCTCTTCGGTGGCATTGTAGCCCAAAAAATACTGGAGATCCTGGCCAAATGATAATGAACAACCGGTATGTCCTCCTTGCAGGAATGGCCTTTGCAGTCATCGGGGTACTGGTATTTTTTTTCTCCAGTCCGTTACTCTATACACTGGAGCAGGATATGTTCCCGTCCCGGTTTCATGATAATGTTGACGCACTGGCGCAACAGATGCTCAACAGCACCACCGATGTGCTTCCTCTCGAGCAGGACCTGATCGGTTATACCGGACCTATTACTCTCAATATCCGGATTAAGGATATTGACGATGCACGCCGGGAACTTGAACTCTTTTCCCACAGCAACCTGAGATTAAACAACCTGATCGTCACGCTTGACATGAACCAGAGCGAGATCCAGGAATTATCACAGAGCAGTGCCCGGCAGAGAGAACTCCTGGAGGGCCTCATGAACTCTTCTATCTCACTTGACGCCCTGCAGGACCTGGAGATCCAGTACCGCGACCAGAACAATCAGGGGGGGCTCGTTGCTGTTCAACTCCAGGGCGATGCACTCCGGAAAAAGATCGAGGGATTGTATACCCAGTACAAGGCTGAAACAAAAATTGTAACGGATATCAGCGTAAAACAGGGCCTTGATGTCTCCTCCCAGGAAGAGAGCCTGAGGGAACTTGATGCATATATGAAAGAAATCAATGCGTTCCAGGAAAATCCCGCCACCCGCTCGCTCCCCATCCGCACGAGCGCCCAGCTGTCCTTCATTACCTATCCGGGCACGGGAATATACGGCGATTCGATCAAATGCTCGGGGTATCTTTTTACCATATACGGGTATCTCGCACATGGTGATCCGGGGAAAGAGGTGACCGTTTATCTCGATACTATTCCGGTATCCACCGTAACGACGGATGCACTGGGAAGCTTTGATCTCCAGGTACCGATAGAACGCATCACGGCCGGCACCCATACCCTGCATGCAGAGTCCGGTCTCACGCAGTCGGATATGCGAAGCCTGACCGTCGTCCCGGTCGATTCTGTCACGACCCTTGCGGTCAGCAATGCAACCCCCGGCGGAATCGTTTCCTGCACGGGGACGGTTCTTGCCGCAAACCGCACGGTTCGCTCTGCCCCGGTTGAGCTGGTCTGGGACGGGAGTCATGTCATTAGCACAATAACCGATGCAGATGGCAGTTTTTCGACACCACTCCGGCTCCCTGACGGTCCGCACACGGTGGTTGCCCGGTTCACCGGTGAGGGCTACCCCATCCGTCCTTCCGAGAGCGCGCCTCAGGGTGTGGTCGTGTCGATCCAGTACCTGCCGAACCTGCCGGCATTCCCGTTTATGCTGATCATTATGATCCTGCTGGTCGCCGGGATATTTACTCTCTTTACCGGTGGAGCATGGTACTACATCAGACGGATGCCCGGCAGGACAAGGCCCGTTTCTCCTGATATGACAGAACCGGCCGGCTCGTACCAGACTGCTGACATGGACAAGGTTCCCCCCCCGGAGGGAATGCCGGGTGAACCGGCCGGTGACGGTACAGCACCTGACTCCCTGTTTGCCCGGTACGCACATATCCTGCAGGAGGGGGGACTGAGTGCCGCCGCGAGAGTTGTCTATCTCGGGTTTTCCGTCCGTATCGCAAAGGACCTGCACATCCGCCAGTATACCGCCCTGACTCCCCGGGAACTCTCGCAGTCCTGCACAAAAAAACCCTACTGCGGGCCATTCTCGTCTTTTGTTCTTGTCTATGAGCGGGTCCGGTACGGGGGATACCGGTCGGCAGCCGTGCAGACCGAATTTGAGGCCGAGATGAAGAATACCGATACTCAGCTGGGAGGTGAAGATCATTAAGGCCGCATACTGGATTGTCGGGATTGTCCTTCTTATGGCTGCCCTGATCCTGGCAACGCACCTTACCTCGAATAACCTTGATTTCTCCCAGTATAATCCGGACTGGAATGGCACGTCGCGGTTCTTTTCCGACCTGGACCGTCACCATACGGTGATGGTTCAGGACAGCGCACAGCTCGCTTCTTACCGGAATAATGCCCTCCTGCTCATCATCGCACCGGAACGTTCTCCGACGGGAGCGGAGATCACGGCATACCAGGCCTTCCTGGACCGGGGAAATACCATCGTCCTTGCTGACGATTTCGGAACGGGCCGGGAAATTCTGCAGAGGATTCGCAGCCGGATCACGATCCTTGACGGAAACCTTTCCAGTATCGACCGGGAGTATGCCGACCCGTACACCATTGTCGTGTACCCGGTCGAAAATGCCAGTCCGGTGGAGAATTGCGGTGCGATCGTCATGGACCGTCCTGCGCCGCTTGACGGCGGTGAGCCCCTGGTGATGACATCCATCTTAAGCTGGGTCGATACCAACGGTGACCGGCGGATCAATATCAATGAAGTGATGGGAGAATTTCCGGTTATTTCTGCAGAAGAGATCAGCCGGGGACGGATTGTCGTCATTTCAGATCCGAGTATCTTCATCAACTCGATGCAGGACATCGGTGACAGGTGGGGTAACCGTTGTCTGCTCAATAATTTGATCCATTATAACGGCACGGTGCTCGTCGACCAGATGAACTCCCGTACCCGGGATGCGGAAGGGATGAGCGGAATATTTCATGTACTAAGAACCCAATTTATAGTAGAAGTACTGTTCTTCGGGTTCCTGGTGCTGGTTGCTGCATGGGCGTGGAGAGAGAAAATCCTGTAGGTGATGGAATGGAGGACGCTGCAAGAGAGAGCAAGATTCTGGAGATTTCCCGGTTATACGCAGCAATCAACCAGAAAGTGGAAGAGTTTGTTGTTGGCAACCGGCCCTTAATCGACTCTATTCTCATTGCCCTCCTCAGTGAAGGGCATATCCTGATCGAAGGGGTGCCGGGAACCGCAAAGACAACGATAGCAAAGTCGATCGCGATCATGACGGGATGCGAATTTAACCGCATCCAGGGCGCTATCGACCTGCAACCCGCCGATATGCTCGGGGTCCGCATCTATGACCAGCAACAAAAGGAGTTTATCCTGCGCAAGGGCCCGATCTTTACGAACATCCTCCTTGCTGATGAGATCAACCGCGTGAACCCGAAATCACAGAGTGCGTTTATCGAAGCGATGAGCGAACGACAGGCGACCATTGATGGCATCACCATGCCTCTCCCCATCCCGTTTTTTGTTATTGCAACCCAGAACCCGTTTGAATTCGAAGGCACCTTTCCGCTCATTGAAGCGCAGCGGGACCGGTTCATGCTCAGTATCAAGTCCTCGTACCTGAACTCTGATGACGAACTCAGCATCATCAGGCGGGTCCATTCCAACCAGCTTGACTGGGACTCGTATTCCCGGACAATAACACCGCTCCTCTCCCCGGAGACCATCCGGCAATATGTCGGTGTCGTCGGTAATATTACCGTTGAAGAACCGGTCCTCGCCTATATCCGGGACCTTGTCATTGCAACGCGGACGCATCCTGATATTGACCTGGGTGCATCGTCCCGTGCCTCGATTGCCCTTGTCCGTGGCGGGAAGGGCATGGCGGCGATCCGGAACCGGACCTACGTGATCCCCGATGATATCAAACAGATTGCACCCGCGGTGCTGGGCCACCGGATCCTCCTTGGCCGCGGGGCAGAGGTCGAAGGGCTTACTGTCGATCAGGTGCTCAATGAGATCTTAAACAAGGTCGAGGTGCTCTGAGCTGTGCGTCTGAAACGGTGCGCCCAGGGATTGAGCCTGCTTGCGGTTCTGTTGTTCTCGGGTGCGTTCATTCTTGATACCATGGCAGCCCTCCTTGCGGCCGGTATTCTTACGTGTGCCCTCCTGGGACAGTATCTTCTTTTCAACCGTCGTCTGTGGAGCCTCGTTTGTTCCGTTCATGCAGAGCGCTCCCTTTCGCGCTCCCTTGTCCGGAGGGGCACCACACTCCGGGTGACCACCACCATCACGGTCACGGTCCCTCCCCGCATGCAGGTGGGGATCGCCGAACGGATCCCCACGAATGTGGCAGTCCAGGACGGTGTTACGTCCCTTGCGGCAGACCCCCTGCCCACCTCCCAGACCCTCCGGCTCTCCTACCGTATAACCACGGTCATGCATGGCACGATGTATTTTTCCGGGCTCACCCTTACGGTAAACGACCTCTTTTTTGAGGATAGTATTGACCTTCTCTCTGACCGGTTCTGTGGCCCTTCCCTGGTTGTGCAGCCTGCCGGCATGTTTGAACCATCATCGAAACGTGCCACCATCGAGACCCGGGAGATTGAAAAGATGGGTGTTCTTTCCGGGCTTGGTATCCGGGCGCTCCGGGAATATTATGCCGGCGACGACCTGCGCAGGATTGACTGGAAAATTTCAGCAAAGCACGACAAGCTCTTCGTTCGGGAATACACCGGGATAATGAGCCTGCCCTCCCTGATCATCGTGGATCTGCCCTGGCGCGGTGCACCGTATCCCGCCGATGAATTTGACCGGATGGTGGCAATGGTTGCCGGGATGGTCGAATATTCCGTCAGGACGTACCAGTACGTCTCGGTTCTTCTGGTCTCCGGGCCCAACATCCTCCATCTCATGGCAGATGAGAAAGATCTCGAACACTGCATATCGGTACTGCGGGAGTGGATGCACCCGGCCGAACGCACGGTCCATTTCTACCGCGCTGCTGACAGGTCTGACCTGCGCAGCCAGATCCACGCGATCGAAACAGCGCAGGAGAGAACCCCTGATGCCGAAACGCTCCGGTTCCTCGGCTCGCTCCACGCGTATTACGGAACAACGCTCCAGAACCAGAAGATGTACGCATTTACCGCCCAGATCATCCGGGCCCTGTCCTCAATTACGACGGATGAGGTGGTCCTCTTCTCGCTGTTTTCCGGTGACATCAGTCATATCCGGCAGATCGCGAAACAGGCCAAAACAGCAAAAATCCGGGTACATATCCGGATGCCGGGCAGCGTAGAACCCCACACCCGTGCATTCTACCAGGCCCGGCTCGGCGCCGATACTGTGGAGGCATTTGCATGAACCGCGCTTTTTTAAAACCCGGCCTTTTTTTGCTTATGGCCCTCGGCGCTCTTGGTGCCGCGGTTTCCAGTCATTCACCGGCAGGCTATCTGTGTGTCCTCCTCCTTATCCCCACCGGGGGTTTCCTTTTTGCAGCCCACACCTGGCACGGAAGGATCTTCTATCTTGTCTGCAGCGGCGAACTCCTTGTTATTGCCTGCGGGGCACTGATGATCTGGGCGGGACTGTTTACGGCATGGATGCTTGCCGGGGTTGTTCTTCTGGACCTGGGGATGCTTGAAGGAAAAGAGGATGTGAACGTGTTCATTCTCTTCTGTTGTGTCACGCTGTTTCTTGTTGCCGGTATGCAGCTGTCAAACCACGTGCTCGTGCCGCTCCTTCTGCTTGCAGCCGGGACCGGTCTTGTGCTGTTCTTCCAGGACATCCGTAATTACCAGTTGAGGAAAAAGTATACCGGAGCTGGATCGTGAACCTCCCCCGGCTTAACCCGTATTACCGCGCCTCCCTGGTACTGATCGGCGCTGCGGTGATCCTTATTACTCTGGCAATTGTCACCAACCAGCGGGACATTACGACGGCGGCTGTGGTCCTGTCCGCCCTGGTATGCCTGGTCACCGGTGTCTTTCTTGCTACCCTGTCAAGCGGCGAACCGCTTGATGTCCGGTACGTGAGCCTGCTTCCGGTCCAGGGCAGTATCAATCTTGCCCGGCTCGGCGCCGATCTCGGGATCTCGGGAAATGCTGTCATGCTCCCTGCAGGAAAGGACGGCCGGATCCGTACCGTGCAGTTCAACCCGGTCTCGGACTATGACGGGGAAGCCGTCCCGGTCTCCGGGAATTCGTTTGTAGCAGGACCGGATGCTGCCGGTCTTGTGACCGTGCCGTCCGGTGAGCCGCTCTTCCTTGAGCTCCGGAAGCAGCACCAGCTTGCCATACCCCCGGACCCGGATGCCCTTCCCGATCTCATCCGCGAAGTCGGCGTGGACCTCCTTGAGGTTGCGGACCGGGTGAGAACCGAGCAGGAGGAGCGCACGGTTACTGTGACGATGGAAGGTTACCGGTTGATTGGCGGGTGCATGGCCCTCGCCACGGAATCCCCGCGCTGCTGCAGTACCCACCCCTGCCCGGTCTGCAGCCTGATTGCCTGTCTCCTGGCCGAGGGGCTGGGTACGGTCGTGCAGGTGGAGCGCTGCAGTCCGGATGCCGGGCAGCAGTCGGTGACGGCAGTCTTTTGTCTCTTACCGTCACGGTGATCTGACGGTAATCCAGAGGTGCAGGTCGCGGTAGCTCTGGTTGATCCGGTCCATGCCCTGGACCCGGTCGCCAGGTACGGTCTCGTTAAAGAGCAAAAATTCGATGCGGTTGTAGGTTGTCTTTTTTGCGGTGAAACTGTAGGGAATAACGAGAGTCTGGTTATCAGGGACCGGCACCTTAAACCGGTCAATCCGGTCCATTGCCTTCAGCGCAGAGGTATTTGTTTTCTCATCAAACGTCATGGATTCAAGGTAGGTCTCGACCGTGTACGTGATGTTTTTGTATTCATGGTTCCCGATACCGATATACATCGAGCTGTTCGTTCCTGTCATGATCTCTGAGGGATAATCTGCAGCCTTCTGGTTAGTACCAAGGATAAAAAATTCCGTAAACTTCTCCCCCTCTTTTGGCACGACAATGACGTAGACGGTTGTTGCGACAGCGGCAACGATTGCGATAATGAGCACGATGGAGAGTATGCGGTCGAGACGGCCGGTCTCTTTGGGAAAAAATTCCCGTATTACTGCCTGCCGGAGTGCACTAAACGGGACCGTAAAGCGTTCCGCGGCCGGGACGCATGCCCTCCGGTACTGGGCTGCAAGACACATGCCGATCGTGAAGATCGCAAGACTGATCACAATCGGGTCAAGCCGTATCCCCCAGGGCGTATAGTTGAGCGCAAGGCCGATGAGCGGTACCACGGCGATGGAGAGCCCGAATGAAAGGGCAATGCGTTCGATCCCGCCAAGGTCTTTTGCGGCAGGGAAGAGCGCGGCAATCAGGGCGTAACCGGGAATGAACAGGATGACCGGAACCCCGAAGACCACCCGGAGGAATGTCTCGTTTACGACAGGGAGATATATCGAGAGGATGGCTCCTGCGAGCCAGACATAGCATGCTGCGATATCATACGGGACCTTATGGGTAGCGAATGCTTCGATGATCGTGTCGTACGGCTGCTGCATCCGCTCCATGTATTATGGTTGGTTGTCCGTGGTAGTATTTGTGTCTAGCGCACTCCTGACGGGACACCGTATTCTGCCCGGGAAAAAGACCGGTCCGGAGTGCGGGTGATCCTGCCGGTATGCAGGATCATGAAACTGCCCGGTTTACCCTGCGGGACACTTCAGGGCCCTGCTTTTTGTGAGCGTTAATATGCTCTTTTTACACCCGGTTTTACCTGCACCCTTCTTACCATACATCCCTCCGGACACTCTCCGGGGCTTTGGGAACGCCCCCGCCTTTGTGGCGACCCCGGTAATGCGATAATCCTTCAGAAGGTAAAGGGGGAAGCGATCAAAGAAATTCCCTGGCAGGTACTGCAAAGCAATCGCAGGCGCAAGGGGCGGGTCAGGGAAGGGGAGAGACACGGTCGCCCCTTGATTGTGATCGGTTCTGATACCGTTAATCCATCTGAAATTCGAACTTTTTTCAAGGCGGATACGGGTATATTTATTATAGTGGATTTCAATCGTTAAGAGAGTGTAATTCTCGTAGTTCAAAGGGGATTATACCCTTTTTTAATTCCTTCCATCTTTTATCGGGTTGTATTCTTCGTTCGTCGGCATTGACACCGGCAAAAAATAATGAACAGGTTATACCAGGACCTGCGACGGTTCTGGTTTCCCTGTTCTTAAAACAGAGGCCGGCCGGGCGAAGCATCGCCTTGATATCACCCCGTAAACGTAGTGCGACCACCTGTCGCACTAAAAATTGGTTGATGAATTCAGGATGTGGCTGACAGCGGGGATGCTGATCTGGTTTTGGAATTCCTCAGAATATCCGTCCGGAAAGCTCACACGGGTGATATCGGGGGAGAAGTCGGGGTTGATAAACGGGGCAAACCAGTACTGGTTCAGGACCTTTTGTGCGTCGGCAAACGAGAGCGCAGGGGTTTTCATCATAACCGTGCCATTGTGCTCCTGTACTGAGGCAAAGCCATGTACGACGAACTGCGACTCTCCTGAATTGGCAACAAGTACATCAACGGATTTTTTATAATTGTTCTCCAGCGCTTTCTGAAGCTCCACGCCGGGATCTGCAATATGCAGGAAGACTGCGAAATTCTCGAACCATGAGAGTTCATAGGTAAAGGTGATGACAGCATCATCATTCTGTTGCACCGCGATATCAAGACTCTTTGCCGTGAACGCCTGTGCAGGGCATATAAAAAAACAGATAACAAGGATAAGGATACCGGTCAGAATGAGTGTACGCTTCATAGAGGATCACGTTCACGAACGTATGGGGGGTTCTGTGTAATAATGTTTCTGATAATTGGAATTTTACAAGGGGGTACAGGAATGTATCCGAAATCATTACAGTGTTGGTGCTCCCATGCGGCCATGATTCAAGCTCATCTGCGATCAAACAGCGGCGTTACCCGGCACCGGATCCATGCATATGCGATGAACGAATCTCGCACCAAATTTTTAACGTTTTGATCGTTTTGCACGAGAGGACTCCGAGGATACAAGACAAATGTACCATGGAGTCGGGTTTGGTGCTGTTGCTTTGGCGGGACTTACCTTGAGGTGATGCAGTCGGAACACTTCAATGTTGATTATTCGGCCATCCCCCAGACGCAACAAAAAAGCTCCCGGTGTTGGTTGGTCATAATCTCGAATTTTATACTGCGTGATCACTATATCTTTTTCTCGATAGACACCCAAGGCTGAAAACAGAGGAGGACAGATCTACAAAAATGGACGACCCGGAACTTGGCAGTGACGAGAGGGTGCTCGCCCGGGCGCACATGGTCCGTATCAAATCGGTATTGTTTGAGGCGGTGCTCACCAGCAAGCGGATTATCTTAGTAGACAAGATCAAAAGTCGTATTCCCACGAAAAATATCCTGCTTACAACAATAAAAGACGTCAAACCGGGTGAAAATGCCATCCGCGATCAGGTTACCACGTTCACGATTCTCACGAATGCCGGCGATACCCGACAGATAGTCCTCACCTTTTCGCGCGAAGGTGGAGGAAACCGGAAGAAGGAACGGGACGAATGGATCCGGTTGATTAATGACCATCTCACTTCCCCGGTCGCGCAGGTTATCCGTAAAGTCATCCCCAACCGCGAACCGGCACCAAAGGCCGCTGAACATGCGGCGGTGCCGAAGATCAAAGTCGTAGGCTCTCCCATTGCACCGGCACCGGGACACTCCCCTGGCAGGTACTGCACCCGGTGCGGGAAACGGGTGCCGGACGGCGCAGGGTTTTGCAGCTACTGCGGCACGAAGATCACTGTGCCGGATAACGTGCCTCCGGCACCGGTGCCTAAACCCCCGGCCGTCACTATAAAAAAGGAGCGCCCAATCGACCGGGAGATACAGTTTGTTGAGTCGTTTATCAGAAGATCTGGGGAAAACGTGCCGGCAGATCCGTTGAGGGTAGTTTTGCCCCATCCCGCCGCCAGAACACCTGCACCGCAGCCGGTGACCCCGGCTTTGATCCCTGCAAAACCGGCAGGAGAGCGGTTCATTTTGCAGCCATCCTCACCCAAAGGAGTCCGTCCCACGCCTCCCGAGCCGGGGCATATGACGACCGCCGCACCGCGGGAGCCCCGGAGACCGAAAAATAAAAAGAAGGTGGTTATCTCTATCGGGATCATCGTGATCGTCCTTGTCATCGTGGCAGCGGTCGTGCTCGTACTGCCAAAGGTTATGAGCGGGACCGCGAGCGCACCGTCGTCCAGCATGGCCGGCACGCCAGTGACCGCGACGCTTGCTTCTGCTAAAATTGCGGCACCGAAAGTGACACTGTCGGCAACGGTCACGTTACAGTCTCAGCAGACACCCGAGGCACAAATACCAGATACCTGCGCGAAAATCGGGGGTGTCATCTGTTCCGCACGCGAGACCTGTTCAGGACGCATGGTCAACACCACGGATTCATCGAGATGTTGTGCAGGTACCTGTTCCGTCCCCTCTTCATAAAATACACCCTCCCAGGAAAAAATTACCCCACCACAGGTCACCCGGGTTACATTAGAAGTATCAAACTACGGTGAGAATAGTGGATGCATGCTCTGTCAGGTACATGAGACCTCCCCCCGCGAACACCGCCAGCCGGATCCATATCGAATTTACTCCGGGGAAGCGCTCGATTTTCCTGCATCTGCCCCGGTATCCGGCTCTGCATTTATGGGCGGCTCGCGGCAGATCGAGACGATCCTGCCGATCCTTTCCGGCAAAGTCCGGCGGGTCATTGTCGCCAATGCAGTTTTGGTGAGCACGCGTGCAACCGTACCTGCTGCCATGCAGGGCTAATCCTAAAATATATCGAGCCGAATATCCTTGATGGTACAGGATACGCAAAGCATTGAAGAACTGTCCGCATCGCCGGCATTTTTACCGGTCGCGGCACCGGTCCTTGCAGCGTATAAAAAAGAACATCCCCTGGTGAAGGTGGTCCTCGTGAACCGTAACGGGAAAATTATTGCGGAGAGCCCATGAAGATCGTTGGTGTCGGGTGCGGGCCGGGCATGATTACGGAGCAGGCGGCACTGACGATAAAAGCAGCACGGTTTATCTACGGTTCCAGCCGCGCCATCGAAATCGTGAAAAAACTGATCCCGAAGGACTGCACCGTCAGATTCATCAGCAATTACCGGAACCTTTCCCAGCTGCCGGAGAACGCAGTCGTTCTCTCAACCGGGGACCCCATGCTCGCCGGTCTCGGGTACCTGCCCGGCGAGGTGGTGCCCGGCATCTCGTCCCTCCAGGTCGCTGCCGCCCGACTGCATATCCCCCTCTCCCAGATTGCCGTGATCGTCGCCCACGGGCATGGCCACGAAAAGGCGATGCAGGAGACCGTCGAGGAAATCAGGCGGGAAAAAATTGTTTTTCTCATCGCGGATCCAAAATTTGATGTGACAGAACTCTACCGGCGCCTCTTCGCGATGGGGCTCTCTGTGCCGGTGAAGATTACCGTCTGTGAAAACCTCGGGTATCCCGACGAACGGATTGTAACCGACGACCTGCTTGCCCCGCCCCTGCCGGATGGGGATCTCTATTCGCTCGTGATCGGCCATTTTGAACCACCGGCAAATGGTGAGAAACGACAACCCCGGCAGGGAACAACAGAGAAAACCTGACAAAGATTTTTCTTTTATGCCCCTCCACCATTGATCCGGCAGATGGTTATGGACAAGACAACAAAAACCCAGTTCAGTTACCTGTTCTTTATCGCAGGCCTTATCATGCTGATCATCCCGGAACTTAATGGTCTCGGATTCGTGCCCTACGATATCCGGCAATATTTTTCGGCGATTTTCTACCCGGGGATTGTCTGCGTGGTGATCGGCTACTGGCTGAGATAAACAGCACATTCTTTTTTTTAGGTGATTAGGTA
>NZ_PMZU01000068.1 GCF_003170075.1 Methanoregula sp. | reverse complement strand
GAATGAATAGTAGGAAACATCAATTTTAGGATTGTGAAGTCATGGAAAAAACACTGACACCCTCTAAACTTGCACTCATCAGTATGATCTTCGGACTCCTGCTTGTATCGGTACTCTTTGCCGGCTGCACGCAGAGCACGACGAGCACCCCGGTCACCACCGCTGCAACGACTGCACCGGTAACCGCGGTACCAACACCGGTGGCAAATGCGACAACCGCTGTCCCGACCACCGTTGTGCCGACCGCGACACCTGCCCCAACCTTTACCCCGACGGAGGGCAACCTTGTCGCTTTTACCGCCGCATCCTTATCCGGCGCATCGAGTACCATCGGCTCCTCCTTTACCAGTGCCTATCCCAACCACAAGGTTGTCTTTAACCTTGACGGGACCCAGGCCTTGAAGACACAGGTAGAAAACGGTGCATATGCCGATGTCTTTATCTCGGCAAGCAACTCCTACACAAAGACCCTCCAGGGCGAAGGCTACTTTGACAACACCACAGTAAAGACGCTGACGACAAACTACATTATTGTCATCCTCCCGGCATCCAACACGGCGAACATCAAGTCCCTCGCTGACCTTGCAAAACCCGGCGTGAAGATTGCCATGGAGGCTGCAACAGTTCCCGCCGGGACCGCAACCATGGCTGTCTTAAACAATAGTGCCAACTCCACGTACGGACAGGCATGGAAGAACTCAGTCATCAGCAATGTCGTGACCTACGAGACATCCGAGCCTGCCGTCGCCACCAAGGTCTCCCTTGGTGAAGTTGATGCAGGATTTGTGTACCAGTCTACGGCAACCGCAGCGGCAAAGGGCACCTACCAGTCTATCACCATCCCCAAAGCGGACAACTATCTCCAGACCTACACGATAGGGATCCTCAAGCAGAGCACTAACAAGGCCATTGCAGCCGATTTCGAGCAATTCATGCTCTCCTCTGCCGGCCAGCAGATCCTAGCGCAGTACGGATTTACCGCCCCATAAATCTTTAATTGTTCCAACTTTTTTTAATTCGAGCCGGGCCGGCCGGCAGCCCCGCCGGTAACAGAAGCACGGACACATGACACCAAAACGGTTCCGGCCAAAAAATTACCGGCGCACCCTTACCTATCTTGCCGCGGGCATCCTGATCGCCGCAGTCACGCTGTACCTTGCCCTGCCGATCCTCGCACTCATTATCCGGATGTCGCCGGACATGTTTTTTGACACCCTTCACAACCCCGAGGTGATAAGCGCACTCTGGCTGAGCCTGTTTACGACGGTCACCTCCCTTGCCGTGGTGATCCTTGTCGGGACACCGTTTGCCTATTACCACTCCCGGTACTCGTACCCGGGAAAGGTAATTGTCGATACCCTCATCGATCTCCCGCTTGTCCTTCCCCCGGCCGTTGCCGGGGTCGCACTCCTCGTGCTCTATGGCCGGGTCGGGCTTCTCGGCAGATACTTCAACATGCTCGGGATCTCACTTGCCTTTACCACGCTGGCGGTGATCATGGCGCAGATCTTTGTCGCATCCCCGTTCTATCTCCGCCAGGCAAAGTCGCTCTTTGAGCAGCTGGACCCGGCCTACGAGCAGACCGCACGGACGCTCGGTGCATCATCGCTGCGGACCATGACACTCGTCACCCTCCCCATGACAGCAGGCGGCCTTGTCTCGGGCGCGGTCATGACATTCGGGCGGGCGCTCGGAGAGTTTGGCGCGACGATCATGTTTGCCGGCAACCTGCCCGGGGTGACCCAGACCATGCCGCTCGCGGTGTACGTGGGTATGGAGAGCAACGTCACTGTCGGGCTCACGATCTCGATCTTGCTTGTGATCATCTCGTTTACAATTATGATCGCCGTGCGCCTGATCCAGAAGAGGGAGGTATACCATGCTTGAGGCAGTAATGGTAAAACGGCTCCGCGACTATACTCTTGATTTTACCATCAGTGTAAAGTCCGGAGAGATTATGTCTCTCATGGGTTTGAACGGGTCGGGTAAGTCGACGGCCCTCAATATTATCGCGGGCCTGCTTGAGGCTGACACCACGACAATTACCTTACACGGGGAGTGTCTCTGCAGGACCGAAGATGACCTCGATGTCCCGGTCGAAGACCGCCGGATCGGGTATGTCCTCCAGAACTCCGCGGTCTTTCCTCACATGACCGTGCGCGACAATGTCGCATTCGGCCTTCGCGCCCGGCGGCTCGGACGCCCTGTCGTGGCAGAACGCGCCGCGCTCTGGATGGACCATATGCACATTGGAGACCTTGCCGATGTCAGGGCGGGGAACCTTTCCGGCGGGCAGAAGCAGCGGGTCGCACTTGCCCGGGCCCTTGCGATCGAGCCCGGTCTCCTGATGCTGGACGAGCCGTTCACCGCACTTGACGCTGACAGCACGCAGACGGTAAAGGATCTCACGCGCCGTTTTGTCAAAAAGATGCAGATCCCCTGCATTGTGGTGACGCACCGGGTGGCCGACAGCACGGAGATCGGCGACCGGGCCTGCGTGCTCTGTAAGGGCAAAAAGGAGTGGGAAGGTATCCCGGGCGAGATGCCGGAAATCTGTTCAGTCTGCCGCTGCGCGTGAACGGGGAATGTCCCGGTTGCAGCCCGGCTTTTTTACCGGCTGATTCCTGACGGATCGCCCCTGGCCGACAAGGATCCAGCATCGTTGTGTCCGGGCCTTTTCCTTCCTGTGCCCGCGGGACACTAAAAGCCGGCAGGCTTAAGGCAGACCACTTCCCACCGGTAACAGGAACGCGAGGCCATTATCCGATCCCGGCCCGTCGCCGGGGAGAATCATAACGGGGGAACATCCATGAAAAAGAAAAAACAGCCGCAGAAGAAAGAATCGGACAGACGGCTCCTGGTTGTCCTTGCCGGCGCTGTAATCCTTGCCGCCATTTTTATTGCAGCCGTTGTGCTGACGACTCCTGCGGGATGAACGGATATATTCATTGTTCCTGCCAAGGCGCATTACTGTGTTCCAGGTATCTCTGATGAAGCCCCGGTTCAGGGACTGATGCGTGGTCCGGGGAACGGACAGTACCGGTTTTTAAGTTTGTGCGTTGATGAAACGCCCGGATTCTTCTGAACAAAGATTAGTGAGTAATTATTTTTTTGGACTCGCCAGGTAAAAAAAATCGCGTTATGGCATCCCTGCACCAACAATAACGCCCGAATGACGGTTCAATACGGATTCTGGCATCCGCACCATTTCATGTAATGAAACATCATATCTGGTACAATCCTTACAACGGATTCACACCCCATGACCGGGGAGTCCTGATGATATGATCCTCCACACCCTCACCCTGACTTTTGACAGAAGCCGTCCGATCCATGGCCCTGCGCCGGAACTGCGCACGTTTTTTGTGACGAAGTTTGCCGAATATGCCGAACTCCACCGGCAGGATGCTGACACCTTCATCCACCGGTACCCGGTCGTGCAGTGTAAAATGATCAGGGATGTTCCCACCGTTATCGGCATCAACGAAGGGGCCGTGTTCCTCAAACAGCTCGCCGATGAATCCCGGGAAATACAGCTGGGCCCGGGCACGTACCGGATTGCCGAACATGACATTTCTATGAGGGAGGAAGAGTTCGGGCTATCGGATACAATCCATTCGTATGAATTTGCCACGCCGTGGGTCGCGTTCACCCAGGAGAATTACAAGAGATTCTACCTGCTCACGGGAAAGCCTGCACGCGACGAATTCGTACAGAAAATATTAGTCGATACCATTCTCTCGCTTTCAAAATCACTGGGCTATGATGTTCCCGTACCGGTCTCCTGTGACACGAATCTTCATTTCCAGAAAGACCGGCTCAAAGGTGTCAGCGTCATGACCTTTACCGGGAAATTCCAGGTCAATTTCCAGATCCCGGATTATCTCGGGATCGGGAAGTCAGTCTCGCAGGGGTTCGGGGCGGTAAGAAGGATTTTCCGGGAGATTCGGAAGGGGTGAGGGAGAATTTTATCTGGAGCTCCATATTCGCATTTTGTCGTTCCTACCTCCACTATCCCGTCTCACTCTCTTTTCCCCAGGCAGAACGTGGCTAAACCTGCCTGTCCAATCTTCCCGGAAAAGCCATAAAACAACCAGATTACGACCGTAGCAACCAGATCCTGAAATCCTATGGCTGCATTCTCGTAAAATCTGCCTGTCGGAGCAGGAAAAATGGAGAATCGGGGGCTGAAATGAGGAGATTAGGGAGAGGTTGCTACCCTCCCGGTCCGGCAAGGCACCCCGCCCCTGTCGCTGGTACATCCCGGTATCATTTCAGATCGTCCCGGTCTTTTGCAGCCACAACCCCACGGCCACGTATAGCAGGACCGCCACACCGATGCAGCTGATAATCTCGCCAAAGAACAGGTAATTGCCGGAAAGGTATGCCTGCACCACCATAACGACCAGCTGGAAGATCCCGTAGGCAACCAGGATAATGGTGGCATAAAAGATCGCAAACGCAACGACTCCGACCAGGTTATCCATGGATGCACCTCATTCAAGGTACCCTGCCAGCAATTCGTCGTAGAGTCTCTTTACGTTCTCCGCTGTGTGTGACATCTTCGGGAACCCCTTGTAATGCCGTGACAGTTCGAGGTCGTCTGCGAGATCCAGGCGGTTCTGGTCCTGCGAATGATACCAGCCCTTCTGCTCGTAGTACCACGAGAGGTACTCCTGCTCAGTCTGCCCCGGGGTCGGGATTAAGAGCGCCCGGTCTTTCCCGAGCTCGGCGAGTTCCATCAACGTCGTGTATCCCGAACGGCAGATCACGCACCGCGCCCGGTTCATCAGTTCGGCCTTTTCTTCCGTGGAGACATAGGACACGCAGGTCCAGTCCCCGATCCGGGTGGTTGCCTTCGGGCTCTGCGGGCTGCCCAGCAGCACGACACCAGAGCCGCCGATGATTTCCAGTTTTTCAAGGATGATCTTCTCAAGGATTGTCCGCTGGGGTTCGGGCCCGGAAATGATAACGAGATAGTCGAGGTCCTGCGTGCACGCGATCTGCCGGGTGCCCGTGAGGATGCCCGAGAAGAACGCCCGGTCGCGCGCCACATCCGTATCGGGCCGGGAGAGTTTCCCGGCGAGGGAGAGCGGGCCCGGGGGATTGTCGGGCACGATGATGCGGTCGTACTGCTCGTGGAGGTACCGGTTGACCGGGATGGCAAGGAGCTCTGCCGGCCAGTAAAGGAGCGGCAGGTGGTAGTGGAGCTGGTGGGAGATAAAGATCGAAGACACTTCTGAAGAGAAGACACCCAGCCGGTTGTCGCTGATGACAAGGTCGTACCGATCTTTAGCGAGGATGGCTTCAAGGGTCTCGTGCTCACGTACCGTTGCCTGCAGCATGAAGGGTATCGCCGCACAGAACTTCGGGACGAACAGGTGCCCGGAACTGAAGGGGACAGGATAATCCGGGTACTCGATATACCGGGCATCCGGAAATTCCTGCCTGAGCACCGAAAGAGCATTGCCGCACGCAGCGATCGTCACTTCGTGGCCGTGTGCAAGCAGTGTCCGGATCACCGGGATGTCGCGCGTGGCGTGGCCAAGACCCCAGTTCAGCGGTGATACCAGCACGTGCGCCATCAGATACTTCCCTGAATTATCATTACACAAGGATAGTATATTGAGGTGACGTGTCGCCCTGCCGGAACAATTGCCAGAAGAATCGCACAAGGCAGACCTTGTGCCATTGGAACCGGTCAGAGATCAAGCATCCGCTCGTTTTCGCGAAGCCAGGCTTTGCGTATCTCATAATCCGGCATTGCAGACCGGACTTTTTCCCAGAACCGCGGCGAATGATCCGGCTGGCGCATGTGGACAAGTTCGTGAACGATCACATAATCGATCACTTCGGGCGGGGCAAGGACGAGGCGCCAGCAGAAGGAGAGCGTCCCTGACGTGCTGCATGAGGCCCAGCGCCGCCGTGTATCCGATATACGGATCTTTTTTGGCCGGAAATCAAGAATTGCGGAATATCCGGCAACCCGGGCCGGGAGAATCTTCTTTGCCTTCTGTGCGTACCAGTTCTGCAGGAGACTACGGATCTCCGGCAGCCGGTGCTCACCCACGTACAGTTTTTCACCAAGGGAGATCCCGGTATCGCTGCCGGATAATATTTCGAGCAGATAGGTTTTCCCTAAAAACAGGAATGGCTCCCCATTGACGAATTCTTTTTTTTGCGGGACCGGCCGGCTTCTTACTTCAGCCATCTTCTTTTCGATCCATGCCTGCTTTTCACGGATCAGGTGTGCGATAGAGGTGTCGGGAGCCCGGAGCGGAGCCCGGACGATCAGAACCGCATCTTTTGTAATCTCAAGCGAGATGGTCCGGCGGCGGGAGCGGATAATTTTTGCGGGCGAAAGAGAGTCCATGGCAAGGCACATTTCTGACTAAAAAGTATTGTGCGGTTTGTCCTGAAGTAGATCGTGTTTTTGGTGGATGTTACAGAATCACCAAAAGCAATAGAGCGCACAGGGACATGATGGCTATCTGCCCTTGCAGGCATAGTGTCAGGACTGACCCCCTTAAAGGTGCGAAAGGGGTCACCGGTCAATGAGGAACCGGTCAAATTCTTCATAGTACCGGTAGCCGAATGCACAGTTCCTGTTCCAGAGTATGCTCTCAAAGATCTGTCTGACCGATTCAGGGGAAGAGGTCGTGTTCTTTTTAATGAGCGCTAAAACTTTCTCTGCGCACGGGAGGATCGTTTCGCCAAAATGGGAGGTGAACTTAACGGTATATTCATCGGCTTTAATGGTACCGCAGGTCGATTCAAGTAACAGGCGTTTCTGGACATACAGGCAACTGTAATACAGGAGATTCCGGGGATCGTCCAGTTCAGGGAGGATCTTCTCCTTGTTCTCTATGAGTTTTGCCAGCCCTTTCATGGCAGAGGTGTAATTGTCAGCGGCCAGTGTTTTAAAATACTTTTTTATTCTCAATTCGACCATGGGCTCAAAAACAGTTCCCTGAATAACCTGGGCCAGGGGGTGAAGCCGGCGGTACGTTTCAGTGTCGGCATGGGAGTCAGCCATGACGTAAGGGTACCCCTCTTTCCAGATCAGCAGGTGTTCGATCTCATGGGCGACGATCTGTGCATCTTCCAGGGATTTGGGATATTTTTTCAGGGTGATTGTATCCATTACGGGTGAGGCATTCCCGTCGTTTTTAACATTTGAATTGATCATCCAGGTAATGGTTATTTTATCGATATCGTCTTTGTTTGCGGAATAAAATTCAGCAAAAGCCGGGTGTTTCTTGCCGAGGTTTGATACCATTATCCCGGCAGAGTACCCCTTTAATTTTGTCCCGGGCGCATTCCTGGATTTTGATTGGGATTTTTTCATGGATGGTTTTTAGTGAGAGATCACATAGAGGTTTCTGGTGGCGGGGGGGATTTTTCCCGCGTCATCCTGCCTGCCCGCGGTGCGGTATGCCGTAACTGGCCGGGCAGTGCCGGGATTCATCATTCACAGAACCATATGCAGTTTTTCCGGAATGATAAGGTTAATTTCTGCCGAAACCAAAGAGATTTCGCGATGCCAAGATCACCTCAAAATGAAAATCTACCCGGACACGAACCTCATTTCAGGTACAAACAGTGCCTCATCCTCAGGAACGACGTGAAGATGAGCTGCGGCAAGAAATGCGCTCAGGCAGCCCATGCGTCGATCGGGGCATTCGAGAGCGCGGACAAGACGCTGCGCAAGGCGTGGCAGACAGAAGGGCAGAAAAAAGTGGTGCTCAAGGCCGACAGCGAGCGGACCCTTTTCGAGATCAAGGTGCTTGCGGAACGGGCGGGAATTTCCACATCCCTGATACAGGACGCTGGCATGACCGAGATCCCCCCCGGCACCATAACCGCCCTCGGCCTTGGGCCGGCAAAATCCGAGGAACTCGACAGGATCACCGGGACGCTCTCGCTCTTATGAAAGAGAGTCCTTTTGCGCTCGAACGCGAGCTCGGGATGCAGTACTACGCGACCGGTACACCGGGGATTGGCGGAACGCTCCGTACGGTACCGGAAGATTTCCTGGTCGATGAGATCCCCCCTGCAGGAAAAGGCGAGACTTCCGGCCCGTACCTGATCTGCCGGCTCATGAAGACCAACTGGGAGCTCCAGCACGCGGTAAAGGAGATCGCCCGCCGGCTCAATATCAGCCACCGGCGGATCGGGTGGGCGGGGACAAAAGATAAGAACGCACGGACCACGCAGCTCATCTCGCTCTACAAGGTAACGCCGGATGAGATCGCCGCGGTCTCCTTAAAAGACATCATCCTTGAGCCGATCGGGCAGTCGAACGAACAGCTCTCGCTTGGCGATCTTGAGGGAAACCGGTTCGATATCTGTATCCGGGACGCTAACCCCGAGGACCTGGCCGGCCGGGTCGCCACCGTAACGGAGACCGCATCGCAGGCCCTGCCCAACTATTTCGGGCTCCAGCGTTTCGGTGTTATCCGCCCGCTGACGCACCGGATCGGGGAACTGATCCTGCACGGCGATTACGAGGATGCGGTGATGACCTACGTGGGTCTGGCATTCCCCCACGAGAACGAAGAGGTCCGGCGGGTCAGGACGGCGTTTATGGACACCCGGGACACGGCAGTCGCCCTCCGGGAGCTGCCGGTGCATATGTCCTTTGAGCGCTCGATGCTCTCGTATCTCCACATCCACCCGGGCGACTATGCCGGGGCGCTCCAGCAGCTGCCGCCAAAACTCCTTTCGATGTTTGTCTCCGCGTTCCAGTCCTACCTTTTCAACTGTGCCCTCTCGCACCGGCTTAGTGAGGGCCACACCCTCATGGATCCGGTCCCGGGAGACCGGCTGATCTTCACAAACGGCCGCACCGATGCGGTGACAGCGGCAAATATCCCTGCCGTTTCGCTCCACCTGGCCCGGGGCCGGTGCAATATCGCGCTTTTTATGCCAGGTAAAGACGAGATGGACGCGATCACCGGAAACGACGCTATCCGGGATATTCTTGCAGAGATGCAGATCACCGCAGATGATTTCCGGAAGGCCTCGACCTTTGTCAGGACAAAGTTTGACGGCGCGTGGCGCCCGATCGCCCTCAAAACATTGATCGATGCTTCCGTGCAGGAAACAAACGTGCACCTAAAGTTTATCCTTCCCCCGGGCCACTACGCGACAACGGTCTGCCGGGAATACATGAAGGCCGACCCGATCCGGATGGTGTGAGGCAGTTTTTTTGTTCTGTAAAAAAACCTGGTTTTTGCAAAAGATTAACCACATTTTGACGGAGGAGACTGTGCCTGTCCCCCGTTTTGTAAAATGTATAATGAGTGCCGCCGCCCCCGAAGGGACGCCCCGGCGGTGGATCGGTGACTGCTATCAATGTAAAAATCAATACGAAAAAAAACTTCCCTGCCCTGCCGTGCCCCGGAGGGGCACTGAAGCGTGGGACCCTCCAAAAAATGGTTCCTTTTTTCTATAGTTCGGGCGAAAATTACTTCCGTGAATCCGCGAGCTCTTTTGCGCCTTCTATCGCGTCGTTGAGGTTGCCCAGCTTGTCGACAAGGTTGATCTTCACCGCGTCTGCACCCCGGATCACCCGGCCATCAGCAATATCAGACCGTGCGATCATCCTCTGGGTCGTCACATCCGTGATAAATTCGTCAAAACTCTCGTTTACGATCTGCTGGGCATACTCCCGCTCATCGGTAGTCAGAGAGCGGGATGTCGACCCCATATCCTTTTTCTCCCCGGACTTTACAACCGAAACATTGTAGCCTTCATCCTTCATCCAGCCGCTGATATCCGTGAACGTCCAGATGACACCGACAGCACCGGTAAACGTATCAGGGTCGGCATAGATCCTGTCGCCATGGGCGCTTACGTAGTACGCGGCAGAGGTGGCCATGTCCCCCATGGAGATAACGACCGGCTTCTTGGCCTTCGCATACTCCATGTCACTGATGATCTCCTCTGCTGCAGCCGGTGTTCCGCCCGGGCTGTCGACCCGGAGCACGATCGCCTCGACCATCGGGTCATCGGCCGCATCCCGCAGCTGGTTGCCCACGTACTCGCTTCCCACACCAGTTGCATCAGAGAAATCGCCGGTGGAAAGTTGTCCTTCCATCCGGACAACTTTTACGCCGGGGTGCTCATTTCCCGCGATATAGAACGCTGCAATAAAGACCCCAATCACAAGGATAAGTCCGACAATGATGACCAGGAACCATTTCAGGCCGGCACTATGCGGTGCCGGGCCCGGCGAAGGAAACGCCGGGGATGTTTCAGGGATTTGTGCCATAAAGGTAAGCTCTTATGTGTACAGCACGTCAAACTCGGAGACGAGGTTGCTGCCGCACATGTAGTATTTCTTGAGATTTAACCGGATCATCTCGTCTTCGGAATTGATATGCATTCCGCCCACGAGGGACGGGGTATCCGATCCGCCGACAATAAACGGCAGGTGGATGAGCCGGATTTCATCGACCAGTTTGTCATGGAGCATGTGCCAGTTTAAGGTCGGGCCCCCTTCGATCATCAGTTTCTTTATCCCGAAATCGTCGTGCAGGATCTGCATGAGCAGGGGCAGCTCGACATGATTTTTCCCGGCCGTTACCACAGTCACTCCCTTTGCCCTGATTGCAGCGACACGGTCCTGTGGGGCCTGTTCGCATACTGCAATGAGGGATGGCGCATCGGACCCGAGCACGTTTGCGTCAAGCGGGATATCAGCCATGCTGCACGGGATGACCCGGAGCGGGCTTTTGCCGGGCACGAGCCGTACCGTTAAAAACGAATTATCGATCCGAATGGTGTTTGCACCGACCATGATCGCATCGTACGCGGCCCGGGTCTCGTGGAGCAGGATCTCGGTCTCATGCGCCATGTATTTCATCAGGATCTTGCTGGAAGCACCTTTTTTCAGGGTGAGCTTGCCGTCAGCAGTGATCTCGGACATCATTAAAACGTGCGGACGGGCCGGTGTTGCTGCCATTTGGGTTCAACTCTTTTATTTTTCATTTGACGCGCGATGTAAATAATATGATGATTGTCAACAGGTTATAATATTACACGTACGTGGATGATACCTGCGATCCGGTATTTTTCCGTAACTATTAATGGTTCGCGTATCCATCATGTGAGGTATGAATATTACCGCCCTCCGGCCAAGGTTCAAAAAGTACCTTGAACCGGTTGCTGGGGTCTTTGTCCGGTGCGGTATCACCCCGAACCAGTGTTCGTTTCTTGCCCTTGCTGCAGGGATTGTGGCTGCGGCACTCTTTGTGGAACGCCAGTTCCTGATTGGGAGCCTGTTTTTGCTGCTCTCGGCACTCTTCGACCTCGTTGACGGCAGCATTGCACGCCGGACCAACTCCCACACTAACTTCGGGGCGGTCTTTGACTGGATCGTGGACAAGTACGTGGATGCCCTTGTACTGCTCGGCGCCGGCCTCTCCGGGATCACCATCATGAGCGGGTTTTTGCCGGTCCCAAGAATTGCAGACTTTGCCATCATCGGACTTGCCATGACCGGTTCCTTAATGAACACGTTCATCAAGCCGGTCGTCTACGCGGAGATCGGGTACCGGGAAAAGGTGGAGGGCAAGATCGACGACCCGCTTGAAGGCGTCGGGTTCTTTGGCCGGCCCGAGACCTTCCTTGTGCTGATCCTCGGTGGAGTTACCGGGTTTATCTGGGTCTCGGTAATTATCATCGCGGTCTGCACGAACCTCTCGGCGATCCAGCGGATCCTGTACCTGTACAAAACGCTCTCTTAAAAAAGAGGGCCAGTCTTTCTTTGGTTTTTATGAAAGATATTTTCGCTCGGTAGAAATCCTCAAAATATTTCTCTTAACGCTTCTTTGGGGGCTACGGCATTTTTATGCCTTTTGCCCCCGCACGCTTGTGGCATCCCCATGGAGCGATAACCCCCGTGAAGGTAATACGACATCATCGCGAAAGCAAAAGGGGCGGTTCGGCGGGGACAGGCACTGTCCCCCCCGTCAATCTATGCGGGATCCTTTTGTGAAAAAACAAGGATTTCTACAGAGCCATTAAAAAAAATCAATATCTTTTATATCTGAATCTTAGTCGTACTGCCGCCACGTGTGGCCGCACTCGGTGCACCGGAAGAACCGCACTTCGCTCTCATCAGCCGCCCGGAGCTGGCGGAGCCACCAGATGGCGAGATTGTTCTCGCACTTGGGGCACTTGATCTGGATCGTGGGCATCGTTTTTATTTGATCGTCTTCATCGTCGACAATGGTGATCTCGTTTTCCGTGCGCTTCTTCTCGCGCGTCATATGTTCACCTGCTTCGATATTTCTGATATATCCGCACTTGCGGCACTTGAGCTGACCGCCAGACGAGATCAGCATGGTTTTACATTCAGGACAAAACATCGGATAACAGTATAGGTTATGATACAAGATTAAACTGATTATCAGGACATCCGACGTGCGTGCTCCTTTTACTTTATCCCATCAGGTGTGCATGGCTCCGTCATTATCCTGGCAGCAGGTGATGGCGGGAGAGAATCCTTTTTTTGATTAAGCGTAAATACATCTATGATGATCGAGTATCTCGTCCTGATATCCTGCATTGGATTTCTGGCATTTCTGATACCCGGTCGCCACCGGAAATACGCAGCGATCACTGGCTGGGTCTTTATCGTCCTTTTTCTCTTTGCCGGGCTGCCGGAATATTTTAGTGAGAACAATTTCCTCTACCCGGTCATGGCGGTACTGTCGGTGCCGTTCCTGTACATCACGACAAAATACCTGCTCGCTGATGATATACGGGTCCTGCACCTGTCACGGGCCGCGGCCGTGGCGTTCCTGATCTATGCGCCGTTTGAGTATCTGCCTGTGGCCGGGGACTGGCTTATTTCTATGGTCGTGGGTCAGGTCGTCTGGCTGCTCCAGCTCTTCAATTACCCCGTGAGCCTTGACGCGTGGAACATTATCGCACAGCACGGCTTCCGGGTCGAGATTATCCTTGCCTGTACCGGTATCCAGAGCATCGCGATTATGCTCGGGGTTGCCGCAGCAGTACCGACCACGCTCCGCCAGAAACTGTATGCGTTTCTTCTCGTCGCCCCAACCATCTACATCCTCAACCTGTTACGGAACGTCTTTGTGATCATGGCCTACACCAGCCAGTGGTTCCCCTTCTACCCCGATATTGCCGGGAATGGCGAGATCGGGTACGAGAGTTTCTTCTGGGCGCACAACGTGATCGCGGAGATGCTCGCCCTTGTTGTCCTGATCCTGATCGCGTACGGCCTCTTTACCCTCATCCCCCGGCTCGGGACGTTTGCCGACGAATTGTACCAGTTGTATTACGGGGAAATCATCAGGGGATTTCACCGGGGCAAAGGTAACGGGCCGGACAAGCCGGAACTGTCTTTGGAAACGGCGAACGGGCCTGAGCCGGCGCCGGCGGACATGCCGGACGAGCCGGGAAAACAGTAACGGCAGGGCCAGGTGCGCTCACGGGACGATCCCATTTTTTTGTTTCAGATGATCCCGCTCTTTTAAAAACGGAATTCGTGGAGAAAAAAAGACAGGCTCTGTTGACTCAGACATACCCCGATTGAGTTCACTATGGAACTATAAGAATTGATTAAAATGGCGACGGTACCCCGCCTCAGGGCCCCTCCGGGGCACGGCGGGGNNACTGATCCGCCGCGGGGGCGTCCCCTCGGCAGCGGCGGCACTCCCCGCTCGTGGGCGTAATTGAGGTATCCGTCCAGATCATAACGGCGCGGGAACGTACGGACAGGATCACAAAAAACAAAAAAAATCAAAAAAAGGTAACCTGGTCCTCTTACAGCAGTCCCGGTGCCTTGACCCGGAACTTCTGCCAGAGCACGCGGCCCATCACGCGGTAGGTATAATCGAGCTCGTCGAAACTGGGGATATCGTGCTCTTTTAACATCTCGCGGCCCACGTTCATCGAATCACCGCCGAGCAGTGTGGCGATGAGCCGGTTCTCGGTTTTTTCAGAGAATCGCAGGATCTGCCGCGCCAGCTGTTCTGAACTGAGAACGAGGTTTGGGAAGTCGACGATAAAGGCAATGTCCCAGAGATCCCCGTGTTTTATCAGCACATCAAATGTCTTCTCAAAACGCTTCTCGGTCGCATCGCCCAGGAGATCGATGGGGTTCCCCTTGTTCCAGAACTCTGGAAGGAACTCGTTGAGCTCATCAATAACGTCCTTTGGCAGATCGATGAGTTCGATCCCGTACCGCTCCGCATAGTCTGATGAGAGCACGGCAAACCCGCCGGCGTTTGTTATGATGACCGCACGCTTCCCCCTGGGGTAACGCTTCGGGTGGGCGAGCATCCGCGCCGCGAGGAACGCGCCGGTCAGCGTGTGTACCGCAATAATACCGGACTTGCGGAACGCTTCCATGTAGACCTCATACGAACCTGACAGCGAACCGGTGTGCGACGAAGCTGCAGCAGAACCCCTGCGGGATGAACCTGATTTGATCGCGATGACAGGCTTGGACTTTGCCACTTCGGACACAACCTTCATGAATGTCTCGCCGTCATTGATCTGCTCGATGTACATGATGATCGCTTTTGTCTTGGGATCCTTCTCCACGTACTGGAGGTAATCGAGGAAGTCGAGGTCGCACTGGTTGCCGACCGAGATAACGTTTGAGAAACCGATGTTCTGTGCAAGGCTCCAGTCCACGACAGTGTTGATGATCGCGCCGCTTTGCGAGAGGAAGGCGATGTTACCGGGCTTTGGCGACTGGTGGACGTAGGTGGTATCAATGCCCCTCGGGGGAACGATAATGCCAAGGCAGTTGGGCCCGATAATTCGCGTGTGGTGCCCCTTCGCGATTGCGACGACCCGGTCCTCAAGCGCCTTGCCCTCGGGTCCCATCTCCTTGAACCCGGCGGTGACGATGATGACCATCGGGACACCCTTTGCCCCGCACTCCTCAACTACGGACGGTACATGGATGGCAGGAACCGTGATAACCGCCATATCTACCGGGGCGGGAATGGCCGTGATTGTGGGGTATGCCTTGAGCCCCTGGATCTCCGAACGCTTGTTGTTCACCGGGTAGAGTTGTCCCGGGAAATGCAGGAGGTTATGCATGACGGCGTACCCCATCTTGGACGAGTCCTGCGAAGCGCCGATCACCGCGATTGAACGAGGGGTGAAATATTCTATTGGTACCGGGATGCGCTCTTTTTTCTCCACTACCTGCACGGTATCCGAAACAATCACGCGGGCATCCACCGCACAGGCACCGGATTCGTACAGCCGGAGCGGGTTGATATCAAACTCTACGATATGCTCATTCTCGTCGAAGAAGCGGCAGACATTCCCGATGATCCGTACAAGGGCCTCCTCATCGCGGGGCTTGGATCCCCGGTAACCGGCAATGAGCGGGTACGCGTTGATCTCGTGGATCATCTGCCGGATCTCCTCTTCGGTCACCGGCAGGATGCGCAGCGTTATGTCCTTCATGAGCTCGACCATCGTGCCACCCATACCAAAGGTGATCACTTTCCCAAAGGCCGGGTCGGTTCTCCCGCCGATGATCAGTTCCAGGCCGGGTTCTGCCTGCTGCTCGACCATGACCCCGTCGATCTCCGCCTCGGCATTGTAGGCCTTCGCATTGTCGATGATCCGGGTGAACGCACCAAGGGCCGCTTTTTTGCTACCGATACCGACCATCACACCGCCCGCGTCGCTCTTGTGGACGATCTGCGGGGAGATGATCTTCATGACCACCGGGCATCCCATCTTCTCGGCCGCGGTGGCTGCATCCTCGCCGTTTTTCACGATCCGGTACTCGGGGACCGGGATCTCATATTTCCGTAAAATGTCGTATCCTTCAGCTTCAGAGAGCATCTTCTGGGTCACAACGTTCACCTCTTTTCATGGGGTACGGAGATTTTGCATCGTTCTTTTCTCCCCAGACTGTTTCTGGCATGCAGGAAAGAATGGTCCATGAACAGGATGCAGGTGCATACCCGGATCGAATGATGTGATAAGAAATTTGGCGATACCTCATTTAAATGTACTGAATTATTAGCAATGCGCGATATAGGGAAAACGGACAGATATTTGAGCGATTTTGACAATTCTGACCGCAAAGATTAACTTTAATTCATCATTATTGATAATGTAGATTAGAGGTACGTTATGGACAAGAGCGCAGTTTCCGGGCAAGAACCAACGTATTACACACCGGACCCCTCCTACCGCGTGCACAGCTGGATGGGGGATTACACTTGGACCTACAACGAATTTGTCAAGGACCCGGACAAATTCTGGGACAACATCGCAAAGAAGCTCCACTGGTTCAGACCCTATGATAAGGTCAGCGAGTGGAACTACCCGTATGCGAAATGGTTCGTGAACGGCAAGACAAATATCACCTACAACTGTCTTGACCGGCACGTGCTGGGCACCCGGCGCAACAAGGTGGCGCTGATCTGGAAAGGTGAGCACCAAAACGAGGAGCGGGTCTTTACCTACCGGCAATTATACCGGGATGTGCAGCGGTTTTCTAACGGCCTAAAAAAACTCGGCGTGGTAAAAGGCGACCGGGTCTGCATCTACATGCCGGTCATTCCTGAACAGATTATCGCCATGCTCGCCTGCACCCGGATCGGTGCTATCCATTCCGTGGTATTCGGGGGATATGGCGCGGCGGCCCTCAACCAGCGGATCGTAGGCGCAGGCGCGAAGATTGTGATCACGGCGGATATGGCGATCCGGCGGGGCAAGGCGATCCCGCTCAAGCAGATCATTGAAGAAGCCATTATCAACGCTCCTACGGTCGAGCACCTGATCATCCTGCGCCGGGAACAGCGCACCCCGGTCGAGATCCACAGCGAGATGGAGATCGATTTCTACGATCTGATGGCGGATGTGGATGCCGACTGCCCGGCGGAGATCATGGATTCGGAAGACCCGCTCTTTATCCTGTACACGAGCGGGACGACCGGCGCTCCCAAAGGAATTGTCCATACCTGCGGGGGGTACATGGTTGGGGCCTATTACACGACCAAGTATATCTTCGACATCAAGGAACACGAGGTCTACTGGTGCACCGCAGACCCGGGCTGGATTACCGGCCATTCCTACGTGGTCTACGGGCCGCTCTCGGTCGGCGCCACCGTTCTTATCACCGAGAGCACGCCCGATTACCCGGACCCGGGGATCTGGTGGAAGATCATTGAGGAGTACGGCGTCAACATCCTGTATACTGCCCCGACCGCAATCCGGATGTTCATGAAACTTGGGCGGGAATGGCCCGACAAGTATAACCTCAGCTCCCTGCGCGTGCTGGGGTCGGTCGGCGAGCCGCTCAACCCGGAGGCATTCGAATGGTTCTACCATGTGATCGGGAAGGACCGGTGCCCTATCGTGGATACCTGGTGGCAGACCGAAACCGGGATGCACATGGTGACCACGGTGCTGGGTGAACCCATGCGACCGGGGTACGCGGGCAAGTCCATCCCCGGGGTCGTGGCAGATGTGGTGGACAAGGATGGGAAAACGGTCGAGCCGGGAAAGAGGGGCTTTTTAGTGATCCGGCAGCCGTGGCCCTCGATGATGCGGACGGTCTACAACAACGACGAACGGTACCGCAAGTACTGGGAGACAATTCCGGGATGCTACCAGGTAGGCGACCTTGCGATAAAGGGTGAGGACGGCAACATTATGGTAATCGGGAGATCCGACGACCTCATCATCGTCTCCGGCCACAACATCGGTACGGCAGAGGTCGAGAGTGCACTGGTCTCCCACAAGGCAGTCGCGGAAGCGGCTGTGATCGGGAAACCCGATCCTCTCAAGGGGAACACGATCAAGGCCTTTGTCACGCTCCGGGTCGGCCATACCCCGAGTGAGAAACTGAAAAAAGAACTGATCTACCACGTTCGGATCACGCTTGGTCCCATTGCAATGCCATCAGAGATCGAATTCACGGACTCGCTCCCCAAAACCCGGAGCGGCAAGATTGTCCGGCGCATCCTCAAGGCAAAAGAGATAGGCATGGACCCGGGCGATATCTCCACGCTCGACGATTGATGCAGCGGACCACGGGCACATCATTTTTTTAATTTTTTTTAGAGCCGGCACCGCGACCTGACGCTGGTGCCGATCCTCCGGAACAGGTACGTTTCACAGGGGAACTCACAGGGTCCGCTTTTAAAAAACAGGTCCGGCCGGCGTCCCTGCCCCCGTATCAGCCCCGTGGGTTACCCGATGCCTTTTTATATCGTGCTTGCCTTTCTTTATATGCTTTATATAAGGGGCCCGACTAAGAGTGATATCCCCGACCGAGAAAAGACATCGTTAACGAAAAGGAGATAGATGCCATGAAGGTCAAACCAGAGAATTCCCTTAAGATAGAAAACATTGTCGCTTCCGCAAAAGTGAGCGATTACCTCGACCTGCCGGAACTTGCATCCAAGATCAAGGATGCGGAATATAACAAGAAACGGTTCCCCGGCGTTGTGCTGCGCATGCAGAATCCCAAGATTGCCGCGCTTGTCTTTGGTTCGGGAAAGGTGGTTCTGACCGGAGCAAAGAGTCTCGACAGCCTTTCAAAGGGGCTCACGATCCTCGGCAACCTGCTCCGCAGTTTCAACATCGATATTCCCAAAAAACTTACCTATAAGGTCCAGAACATCGTTACCTCTGCCGATCTTGCGACCCCGATCAACTTAAACAAGATCGCGGTCGGGTTTAACCTTGACCGGATCGAGTACGAGCCAGAACAGTTCCCGGGTCTGGTCTACCGTCTCGATGACCCCAAGGTAGTCGTACTTCTCTTCGGCTCGGGAAAACTGATCATCACTGGCGGCAAGGTAACTGATGACGCAAAGAGAGCCGTGGTGAAGATCCTCGCGGATCTCCGCAGCCTTGGCCTGATGTAATACTTTTTTAAATAATACACCATGCCGGGTGTGTATTTTTGATGAGAATTTTAGAAGAAAATCCCTGTTTGGCGCGGGGATACGTGTCCACCCCGTAAGCGAACAAAGTACGGGCGGCGGGTTCCGGGAACCAGCGTGACGGCGGGGATTTGGAGAAAACACCACCAGGCCGATGCAGTCCCGGCCGCAAGGCATAGGTTAAAGAGCCATAAGAAGTTAATGCACTTTTCAATGGATACCGATGATGTCCAGCTGAAAAAACAACAGCTGCCCGAAGAGATCGAACGGCTGAAAAAAGAACTCGATGAAAAAACACTTCTTGCAGAGGAGCGGCTCAACCGGCTGAAATACCTCCAGGCAGACTTTGATAATTATCGCAAATGGTCTGAGAAAGAAAAAGGAGCGGTAATAGCGCTCGCAAACGAGAACCTGATCAAAGACCTCCTCGTAATTCTCGATGATTTCGAACGGGCGCTGCCATCTCTCGAACAGGAAAAAAACAAGGAGGGGATTTTGATGATCCGGAAAAAAATTTTAAAAATCCTGGCCGACTATGGACTTCACCCCATAGACTGCGTGGGAAAAAAATTCGATCCGAATTTTCATGACGTACTGTGCAGGGAGCAATGCGACAAGGAACCTGATACGATCTTAAGCGAGATCGGAAAGGGCTATCAGCTGAAATCAAAGGTTATCCGACCATCGAAAGTAGTGATTGCAGAAAACGCTGGAGAACATGAAGGTGAAAACCATGGCTAAAGAGAAGATTATCGGAATCGATCTCGGGACTTCGAACAGTGAGGGAGCAGTGATGCTCGGGGGAAAAGCGACCATTATCCCGTCTGCTGAAGGGGCAACCGTTGCCGGGAAGATGTTTCCCTCGTATGTTGCGTTCACCCCGGACGGTCAGCTCCTCGTGGGGGAACCGGCGCGGCGGCAGGCCGTCAGCAATCCTGAAGGTACGGTCACGGCAGTAAAACGAAAGATGGGATCGGATCACGTGTACAAAATTTATGGCAAGCAATACACGCCCCAGCAGATCTCTGCATTCATCTTACAGAAGATAAAAAGGGATGCAGAAGCATTCCTGGGAGAACCGGTGACCAAAGCCGTGATCACCGTGCCCGCTTACTTCAACGACAACCAGAGAACGGCAACAAAGGATGCAGGTAAAATTGCAGGGCTGGATGTTGTCAGGCTGGTCAATGAGCCCACGGCAGCATCGATGGCCTATGGTCTTGACCGCAGCGGTGAGTACAAGATCCTTGTCTTTGACCTTGGCGGAGGCACGCTCGATGTGACCATCATGGAATTCGGCGGCGGGACGTTCACGGTCCTTGCCACCTCAGGCGATACCCAGCTCGGTGGCACGGACATGGATACTGCAATTTTTGAATGGATTGCTGACGAATTCAAAAAACTCGAGGGGATCGATCTCCGGAGTGACAAGATGGCCGTCAACCGGGTGAAGGAGGCAGCGGAAAAAGCGAAGATCGAACTTTCCACCGTTCTGGAAACCGAGATCAACCTCCCCTATGTTTCCGCAACCCAGTCAGGCCCGAAACATCTCTCCATGAAACTCTCCCGGGCAAAACTCGAACAGCTGATCGAACCAATTATCCGTCGCTGCATCCAGCCGTGTGAACAAGCCCTGAAGGATGCAAAACTGAAAAAGGATGATATCCAGAAAGTGATCCTTGTCGGGGGGCCGACACGGATGCCCGTGATCCAGAAGTTCATCGAGGACCATGTCGGAAGGAAGGCGGAGCACGGAATCGACCCGATGGAATGTGTCGCCATCGGAGCGGCGATCCAGGGTGCAATATTGGGTGGCGAGATCAAGGATATGGTGCTCCTTGATGTGACACCGCTCACGCTTGGTCTCGAGACGCTCGGCGGCGTGAGGACCCCGTTGATCGAGAGGAACACTACGATCCCGATAAAAAAGAGCCAGATCTTTTCCACCGCAGCGGATACCCAGACCTCCGTTACCATCCATGTGCTCCAGGGTGAACGCCCCATGGCAGCAGACGATGTGAGTCTCGGGCAGTTCAACCTCGTCGGCATTCCCCCGGCACCCCGGGGTATCCCCCAGATCGAAGTCTCATTCGATATCGATGCATCGGGAATCCTGAATGTATCAGCAAAAGATCTCGGCACCGGTAAAGAGCAGAAGATGACCATCACAGCCTCGACCAAACTGGGAGAAACCGATGTAAAAAAGATGGTCAGTGAGGCAAAACAATTCGAAGAAGAAGATAAACGACGAAAAGAGGAGGTCGAGATCCGCAATACGGCGGACTCCCTGGTTTATACGGCGGAAAAGACGAAGTCCGATCTTGCCGGAAAAATAAGTACGGATCTCGTTGAAAAGGTAAATATGGCCATCGTTGCGGTAAAGGCAGCACTGGAAGGAAAAGATACCGCAACGATCAAGGCCGAAATGGAAAAACTCCAGAAAGTGCTCGGAGAGGCCGGGTCTGCTGTTTACGAAGAAGCTGCCAGGCAGCAGGCGCAGGCTCAGCAGCAGGCAGGTCCTGCGGGAAATAAACCACCAAGGGGGGAGACGACCGGCCCGGGCGGCGAAAAGGTTGTCGATGCGGATTTCAAGGTAAAGGATGAGAAATAATTTTTTTTAAAAAATTATGGCAGAGAAAGACTATTACGAGGTCCTCGGCGTAAAAAAAGATGCGTCACAGGATGACATCAAGAAGGCATTCCGGCAGCTCGCGCGGAAGTATCATCCGGATCTCAACAAGGGGAGCAAGGAGGCCGAGGAGAAATTCAAGGAGATCAACGAGGCCTACCAGGTACTCTCCGATCCCCAGAAAAAAGCACAGTACGACCAGGTCGGCCACGCAGAATTCCGGCCCGGTGACTATGCAGGCTATAAACCGCCAAGTTACGATGACCTTTTCCGGGACTTTGGCCTTGGGGATATCTTCGATGCATATTCCGGTGGTTCCGCCCGTACCCGGCAACGCAGCGGTGCAGACCTCAGGTACGAGATCGAGATCTCCCTCGCCGATGCATTTCACGGCACGAAAAATACGGTCGGTGTACCGCATCATTATACCTGCGGGACCTGTCATGGAACAGGAGGAGAACCTGGTTCCATGCGGATCTGCCCGACATGCCAGGGGAGCGGTGAGGTCCGGAACATCCAGAAAAACGGCAACCGCCAGATAATGAATATCGCGGTCTGTCCGGCCTGCCGGGGAGAGGGACGGATCATCGACAAGCCCTGCCCGGTCTGCAAAGGAAAAGGGTCAGTGCAGAAGACGCGGAAGATCGAGGTCTCGGTTCCCCGCGGAGTGGAAGACGGGCAGTTCCTGAGGATTCCGGGAGAGGGGGAACCCGGCGAGAACAACGGGCCCCCCGGTGACCTGTATGCGGTCATCCATATCAAGCCGGATCGCACGTTCGACCGCAAAGGTGCAGATCTCTACAGCTCCGTGGTCATCAGGCTTGGCACCGCACTTCTTGGCGGGGAGGTAGAGGTGCCCACGATTACGGGTAAAGCGCACCTGAAAATCCCCGCCGGAACCCAGAGCCATACCCTGTTCCGGCTCAGGGAGCAGGG
>NZ_PMZU01000074.1 GCF_003170075.1 Methanoregula sp. | reverse complement strand
AAAATTTTAGTGGCTTTTAAATTTGGTTTTAAAAAAAAAGGTTGTTTTTGGTATCAGCACGCGGTTTCTTCCTTCGGCCCGGCCCTGATGGACATATACAGGAAGTACCCGACGACCCCGAACGTGATAATGGGCGATACGAAACTGGGGATCTCAAAGCCGAAACTGTCGAGGATCATGATAATACCCAGACAGAAGATCGAGTACATCGCACCGTTTTTCAGGTACCGGTACTTCTTGATCGAGTCCACGTTCCTGATCGTGATTTCCCGGACGATGAACGCCCCGATACCATTGCCGATGATGATGAGCGGGACTGCCATCGTAAAAGCAAAGGCGCCCAGCACCCCGTCGATGGAGAACGTCGCGTCGATGATCTCGAGGTAGAAAATCTTGCTGACATCCGTGATGTTGCCCGAGACCATCTTCCGCTCCTGTTCCTCGGCATTCTGCCGGAAACCGTGGACGATGAAAAATGCGGTTGACCCGATCACTGCCCCGAAGGCCATCATCGGGTTTTTCCCAAGCGCCAGCCAGACGATGGCAGCAAGGAGGATGGAAACGATGGCAAAGAACCAGACGCCTTTTGTGGCGATATAACGCTCGCCGCGGAGACCAAACGCCTTCTCCTCTAAAAAGAGCCAGTGGAAGAAGAGGAAGATTAAGAAGATACCGCCGGCGATCAACAGGATGGGGGCAGACTGTCCGATTGCGGCTACCACGGCAGGATCGCTTGAGAACGTCGCGGTGAACGCTCCGACGGGGCCCAGAGACGGGGTGGACATCCAGACGATCAGCCACGGCAGCGCACCCCGGATCACAAAGACGGCAAACAACAGTCCCCAGACGAGGAACCAGCGCCGCGCCTTCTGCGACATCGTCGAGAGGACCTCGGCATTGATAATGGCATTGTCAATGCTCGCGATGGTCTCGAACAGGCAGAGCCCGGCAATGATCAGGATTATGGAAAAAATATCCATGAAACAGGATCAGTTTGGCACCATACCGGTATAAATCCTTGGTGAAATATCCTTTTTTTCAGCCTCATTTTCTCCCGTCTTCTGATCTCCTTTGCGCCGACAGGCACACGTGGTACCGGTGCTCTTAAAAAGGCAGACGGCTTACTCCGGACTATAATCAGGAGCTAAAAAATCGCATGGTCTTTTATTGCGAGCAGTGCGGGGAATGCTGCAGCCACCTGGGGCTGGTGCACAGTATCACCGAAGATCACGGGAACTACGAGTTCGTGGTCTTCAACCGGTACACGAACGAGTCTGATGTCGTGACCGTGGATACTGACAAGAAGGCCATTTTTGATGACAAGAGCATCTTTGAGATACTCCCCGAGGCCTGCTCGTTCTTCCGGCACCAGCCGGGCTCGGAGAAGGCGTTCTGCACGGTGCACTTCACCCGCCCTGAAATCTGCCGGGACTACGGTTGCTGGCGGATGCTTATCCTCAACCGGTCCGGCCGGCGGGTGGGCAGGATCATGTTCTCGCGGTATCTCTGCTGGGAAGACCCGCTGGTTTCCCGGATTTTTGAGGAGTGTATCGACCCGGTGAATGAACCGGATGACGCCCGGTGGGACGAGTTGGTGATCCGGGTGCTCACGGAGCGGGGGTATGTGGTGAGGAAGTGAAGGGTAGCCCCTCGGTCCCACCCATCAGGCCACCGTTTCCTGTGGATTTCTGATGGCAGCTACCATGTTCAGAAAAAATTGGGAAGGAGGTACCCCCACGATCATGGTAGGAGTATACCTCCCTCTCTTCCTTCTTGGGGTGTGAGTGCGAGAGTTTCCCGCAAGTGGCTCCTTATATGTAAATCCGGTGTTTCCAGTGGAGCCCAAGCGGTACCGTAAAGGAGGCAGATCGATCAAAAGAGCGTAAGTGAGCACCTTTCCGTGCATTATTTTGTGATATCCTGTGGGATACTATCATTATCCCCCCGCGTCAGGCAGACGGGGTTCCGTCGCCAAACACCGGTATGTCCCGGAACGCGACCGCATCAAAGAGCCCGCGGTCCGTGATCCGCAGCGCCGGGATCACCGTGAGCGCCAGAAACGAGAGGTACATGAACGGCTCTGCGATGCCCCCCATTTTTCCGGTTGCCTCCCGCAGGGCATTCAGCCTCGTAACGACCTCGCTGGCGGGTAGCGTCGACATGAGGCCGGCACAGTCCAGCGGGAGTACGGTTACCTCAGTTCCGTTTACTGCTGCCATCCCACCCTGCGCCCGGATCACCGCATCGATGGCGGCAAGGATCTCCTCATCTTCCGTGCCGGTGGCGATGATGTTGTGCGCATCGTGGGAAACGCTTGCGGCAATCGCACCCACCTTAAAGCCGAATCCGTGCACAATCCCGGTACCGATCCCCGGCCTGCCGTACCGGTTGCAGACCACGACTTTGAGAAGATCCCGTTCACGGTCGGGGAGTGCGGCCGTATCCAGATCGAAGCGCAACGATTCAGTGATGATCTGGTTGGATACAAGCCCAATAACCCGCGCCGGCCCGCGCCCATCAAGGTGTATCTGTTCCCATGTTGGCGTGGTACACCGGACCGTGGCAGGCAGGGAAACAATATCAGCTGGGACGGGATATGCCGCTGCCGGTTTTCCAAAGTGGAGTGTTTCTTTTACGATAAACGAAACGGGGTCGTCAACAATACAGAGATCTGCCCGCCGGCCCGGTACGAGTGCCCCCCGATCCAAAAGCCCGAACCGTTCTGCAGCTGAAAGCGTCGCCATCCGGATTGCAAGCTCAGGGTCCAGCCCGCAGCCAACGGCAGTCCGGATGCATCGGTCGATGTGCCCTTCCTGCGCGAGAAGATCGGCATGGCAGTCATCGGTTGCAAAGCTGCACCGGGACACGTTCTTTTGTGTGACCATGGGGACGAGCGCCGCGATGTTTTTTTCGGTCGACCCTTCACGGACAAAAATATACATCCCGCGCCGGAGTTTCTCTTCTGCCTCTACCAGTGTCGTGCATTCGTGGTCGCTCTGGAGCCCGGCAAGAATATAGGCGTTTAAGTCCATGCCGGCAAGAAGGGGTGCATGGCCGTCGCGGATACCCGAGAGCACAAGTTTTTGCTGGATTGCCGGGTCTCTCGCGAGCACCCCCGGAACGTTCATCATCTCGCCCAAACCAAGGATACCCTCGCGCCCGGTAAATGTGGCAAGTGCTTCAGCATCAAGCGAGGCACCGCCAATATCCAGAAGGGTTGCCGGCACGCAGGACGGCAGCATGTATCGGATATCCACCGGGGCACCGGTACGGTCGGTCAGCATGTATTCGATCCCCCGTTTCCCGGCAACATTTGCGATCTCGTGGGGGTCGGCGATCACGGTTGTCGTCCCGTGGGAAGCGACAAGCCGGGCATATTCCTGTGGGACAAGCAGCGAGCTCTCGATATGGACGTGAGCGTCGATCAGGCCCGGGACAACGTATGCTCCGTTGAGATCCCGCTCGCGGATGCCCCGGTACGAGCGGCCGATCCCCACAATGATACCGGATTTTATCGCAATATCGTTATGCTCCCAGGTACAGGAAAAGGCATCGAAAAGCTCTGCGTTACGGAACACCACGTCCGCCGGCTCCGTGCCACGTGCTGCCGGGATCAGGTCTGCATATGGCGGGGTCATAGTTTAACTGTAATATCCCGGATGACGGCAGTCTCGCGCTGGCCGTTCGTGGTCAGGTACACGTAGATCTTGTACCTGCCCGGGTCGAGACGGAGCGGGATCGTGACCGTGTTATCAGTACCGGTCAGCGTGACCGTCGTCCCGGTGGTCAGCAGTTCGTGCTGCTCGAACTCGTTCAGTTTATAGATCCGCACCTGGATTCCGGTATCGACCGGGTCGCGGTTGTTCGTGATTTTTACGGTCAGGTTGCCGGCCCCGTACGATACGTTCCCGACCGAGAGGGTTGTACAGCCGGCTGCCGCAAGGAGCAGGACCAGTAAAAAACCAAAAAGCAGGCACGAACGTCCAGTCATACTTCTGTTGTCAGGCTATATCCATAAAAAGTTATAGCTTTGTAGATGCAAGTTCCGTTTTGATCCTGAATTTCTGGTATGTCTTTTGAGAATCCGGATCATCTTTCGGCAGGGACAGGTATACCAGTATGGGAATCCATGTATGTTCAAGCGGGAATTTTTTTGTCTCTTTAAAAAAAGTCCCCTTTGGATAGCGATCAAAGAGGTTAGTCTCCTTTCTGAGCCATATGCCGAATATTCAGAAATTATCTCCGTGATCGTACGGCCCGCCAGCATAAAACATCACGGTTTTTATACGCAACACGCCAGAATTATGTGTGGACAAAGGGGATCTCTACACACTTATTGGTGGGTTTGTGGTAATTCTGGTGATTGCCGTGATCGCACATACCGGTGCACTTTCAAAAGTTCCGTCACTGCCGTTTTCCGGGAGCACCCCCGCCGTACATGCAACCGAAGTACCTTCCTATCAGGTCACGGTTGTGACATCGTCACCCACGCCTATTCCTGAAGTGAACATGACTCCCCGGTCACCGGATTCACCGTATCGGATCTTTTATACGAGCAACCCGTTCACGTACCCGGTCGTTCACCTGCCCGCACACATGGAGACTTTTGGGGCGTCTGATATTCCCCTGCGTGAGACGTCTCCCATTATTCCCTTTGCTTATATCGAGGAATCGCGGGGCGGCCTCACCCAGATCTTTTCGGTGCCCTACGAAGTCTGGGTATTAAATATCAGTGTCACTGCAGACCGGCAGCCTCAGTATACGATGTTCCGCATGGTGCTCTGCGATGCAAAAGGGAATTTCCTGCAGGGTGCCGAGATCCAGTATCCCGGTACCATGTATAAGGTTGTCCGGACCCCGGGCAAGGGGATGTATATGATCATCAGCACCGATTCTGTCGATTCGTTCCGGATCAGCCTGGAAACACCGCTGCGGTTCTATGAAAAAGACCGTACCAGTACCTGACCCTTAAGATACAATCCCGTGAATGTAATTGGATAATTAATAGTGGGCGTACGCTTTCATCAGGATTTTCAGTCGATCTTTTCCACAATTACCCGGACGCGGTCACCGGCTTTGAACAGATGCCCTTTGGGGATGTCGATGTTGAACCAGAGGACACCGGGTGTATCCTGTGTCGGGTCCTGTGACATCAGACAGTCCTTCTGCTCATTGATATCCGCGACAAATTCAATGGATGATTCAAACTCTAATGTTGGCATAATAAAAGAAGGAGGTGATGATTAAAAAATTTACATGGCACGGGGCGTGACCATCCACGTCGTGCTGTTCGAATAACTCCACCGGATGATAGATAACTCCTTGCACATATCGGCAAGGATCGCCATATTGGTTCCCACTTCCTTGGGGGATAAACCGAGGTCCTTTGCAATGTATTTGGACTTGAAGTAGTGTTTACCTTTGGTTATCCCTGAGGTGAGATAGGAAACAATTTTGTGCTGGGTTTCGTTATACTTCTCTCGTATCTTCTTACCTGTAGACATGTTTCGCCTCAGCATTAGCAAATCATATAGATCAACTTCTATATATATATAGCGGACGATACTGGTAAAACTTATCCTTTTTTTTTACAACTTTGCCACAGATCTGACCAGAAACTATATTATTCGGCTAAATCTGGGGCGGAATTTTATCCGGATAAGATATTTGTAAATTCCGTGATTCCGGGGATTTAATTAAGTTTAACCGGAAAAAGGGAACAAATCCTCACTGCTGTACCGGTGCGTCGCCGATCTTCCTGATAAGAGCCTCGAGCACCACTTCGCGCATGCCCTCCACGAACTTGATGCTGCCGACCACCAGATGTCCGCCGCCCGAGATTCCGCCGCCGGGGATCTCGTTATGCAGGTCACGGACCATACGGGGGATGTTCATATGCACGCCCTTGGAGCGCAGCACGGCAAAGTCCGGGCCAAAACCGATCGTGACGACCGACTCTCCTTCGTTCTGTTTACAGAGCAGATCGTGAACCTCACCAGAAGTCTTACCGGGTGGCGGGAAGGTGAACTTGTGGGCGTGGATCTCCACATCGATCAGGAAGAGGTGCGCAGCGTTTGGCAGGATCCTCGAGACGACATGCGGCATGCAGGCACTCAACTGGTCCTCGATCATCTTATTTGCCCCTTCGACAAGGAGGTTGACCAGTTTTGTATGGCGTTCCTTGTTCCCGACCAGGTTAAGTATGTCTTTGACGATCTCCCGACCGTCATTGAACCGGAGCCAGAACTGCTCGTAATCAAGCGCAAGCGCGATGTCCTTGCAGGTCTGCTCGGAGTACTGGTCGCTTACGAGCGCGAGATACAGGGCCCGCTCGGGCGCCTCGCTCCGGTCACCGACACCGGCAATCGCCGGGAGGTGTTTGATGATGGGCTCAACCTTGGGGTTGATCAACCGAGCGACTTCGGTCCCGAGCATCCCGGCCGTTACCCCAAAGTCCCCGCCAACATGGTACGGGTTGACGTGCCCGACAAGGTACTTGTCGATGGTCGCATCCGGGTGGTGGTGGTCGATAACGACAAACGGGATATCGTAGACGCTTGCGATCTTGTAGGACGCTTCGTCCTCCTCTGTCGAACCGTTGTCGGTAAGGATCACAAGAGGCATCTTCTGGCCGAACCGTGCGTGGTCTTTGAGCGCGAAGTCAAGATCCCTTGTGATATCCTCAATCTCGTAGAATGGAGCCTTTGACGGGGCCCTCTTGAAGAGGTAGTAGTCGGCGTCAAAGTCCCCGCCCGACTCCTTGATAAGCGCGACAACCGCCTGTTCTATGGCGACCGCCGAACAGATGCCGTCAGCATCCGCGTGGTGCCGAAGGATGATCGGCTGCGCAGTAAAGACCGCTTTTCTGATGATCTTTGCAACCTTCCGCATCTCGGGCATCAGGCTGTCGAGCACGTCGCTTTTCACAAGCGGCTTAATGGTCTCCGGTTCGGCGCGTGCATCGAGCGCTGTATCAATCCGCACCCGGACGGTCGTCTCTTCATCACCGGCGAGTGCGGCAACCGCATCGGCTTCTATCTGGAGCTGATTGTTGCGCATCATGACCTCGCCGATAACTTTCACGATCATGTTGAGCTCGACCTCAGGATAGGCCCGGACACCGGCTTCAATGAATGCTGCAACGTTCTGGGTACCTGACTCATCCACAATGGTAAAGATCGTGGGCCCGCTTGTCTGTTTGATCTGGGCGACCTCGCCCTCAATGGCCACGGTCTTTCCCTGTTTTGTAGCAAGATCTGCGATCCTGACAGTCGTTGACGTGCGTTCGACCTGCTGGACCTGGTAGACCGGGATCAGCAGTTCTTCAAGATCGATATTTCCGTTGGGGCGGATCTGTCGGACCCGTACGAGGACGCTGTCTTTTTCCTTGTGATCGGCTTTCATGCTTGTCTTGTGCACAAGTCCCTTGATCCGGTCGTTGAGCTGGACAAACATCCCGAATGTTGCAAAACCCTGGACTTTCCCAAGATAGATTTTTCCTTCTTCGACATCGGACAGGTCGCAGCCCGCGGCCAGCCGGTAAACGATAATATCAGTATCTGTCTGCATTTTCTCTCTCCACACGCAAGCGAAACGGACGATATAGGTAAGCGGCTTATTTTTTATATGTTGTATCGTTCAACGTTGTACGCACGCGGCAGTGCTGCGTGTACCATGAATGGTTACCTGAAGATTATGTTAGTTCCCATTCCCGCACCTGTTTTTGCGGGAAGGAAACTGTATGGAAAAATGGTATAAAACGGGGAGTCCGGGGACATCAGTCCCGCCAAGTGACTTCCAGCATAAACCGATCTTCGGGAACAAGAACCGTCCCGGCAAACACAGCCTTGGCCTCATTTGCGTGGTTCGCAGTATCAGTATACCGGGAACTGATATGGGTAAGGGCAAGTGTCCGTGCGTTGATTGCTGCTGCTGCCTGCCCGGCCTGCGCAGCGGTCGCATGGTAGAATTCAGCGGCGCGTTTTGCCTCGCTCTCATCGTACGTTGCATCGTGGATGAGGAGATCCGCTTCCTTTCCGTATCCCAGAAGTGCCGGGATCACGGGGCGTGTGTCACCGGTATAGACAATCTTCCGCCCCGGGCGCGGAGCTCCCATCACATCAGAAGGCACAACCTCCCGTTCAGAACCGTCTTTTGTCACCCGGATCGTCTCCCCGCGCTGGAGCCGACCAAAAAGCGGCCCGGGCGGCACGCCGAGTTCAATTGCACGGTCCCGGTCGAACCGGCCCGGCCGCGGGTCTTCTTCGAACACGTACCCGAGTGCCGGCATGCCGTGGCTGACGGCAAAACCGGTCACTGTGTAGCCGTTAAAGCGTACCCACGATCCGTCCGAAAGTTCGACCGAATCAAGGGTAAATTTCAGGTTGAACCGGCTGATCTTTTTGAGGGTCTCGACAAACTCATGTACCCAGTTCGGGCCGTAGATAGTCAGCGGCTCGGTGCGACCGTTGAACGACAAGGTTTGGACAAGTCCGAAGATACCAAGGAAGTGATCTGCGTGCCAGTGCGTCACAAAGATGGCATCGACCGTAAATCCGCACCGGGCCCGCATCATCTGCTGCTGCGCCCCTTCCCCGCAGTCAAAGAGGAGTGTGTCGTTACCGCGCCGTATCATGATGCAGGAGGGGTTGCGCACCGGAGTCGGGAGAGCCCCGGCAGTCCCGAGGAAATAGACCTGAAGAGTCTCACCGCTCATACAAACACCTTCGAAAAAACGGCAAGGCTCTTTTTTGCTTCCTCAACCGAACGCCCTTCGACAACAATCACGCCGCTGTACCGGGTGGCAATGGTTTTCCCCACGGTCTTCCAGTCGATGGTGCCGTCACCGAGCGGGAGGTGTTCGTCGGAGACCCCGTGATTATCATGGATATGGACGTGGTTCGCATGCCCGATATTGGAAAGAAACTCAGGCACTTTCCCCAACGTGTTTGCGTGCCCGAAATCGAACGTGAGACCGATGCCTTCAATACCCTCTGCCATCCCCATGAGTTCCCCGGCGTCCCGGCAGAGAAATTCTTTCTGGCTTATCATATTCTCGAGGCAGGCAAGTACCCCGTGCTCTGTTGCACACTTCCCGATCCGGCGCAGGGCTTCTTTCTGGAGTTCCCAGACTTTCTGGGGCAGGAGTTTTCCTGCGGGGGAGAGGTAACCGGGATGGATGGTGACCCGGTCGGTGAGATCTCCTGCAGTCTTGATGCAGACCTCGATCTGCCGGATGGACTCGCGCCAGATCGGATCGTTGAGGGTTGCAAGGTTGAGATCGCCGTAGGGTGCATGCACCGTAATCCCAAGCTGGGTACTTGCGATCACCTCTTTGATCTTTTCAAGATTTTCCGGTTTTTCCAGCCTGTAGTTTCCATCCGCGACGATCTCCCAGCCAGCATAACCGGCCTCTTCAATGCCGTACACCCACTGGATGTCGTCCCAGACTTTTGCCGATGATGAGAAATACGGGCGGAGGTTCATGCATTACGCTCCATGCTTCTGATCAGCTCCGTAACGCGTGCGGTAAATTCGTCGAGGCTGCCATCGTTGTTGATCGTGATATCTGCCAGTTTCAGTGCGTTTGCAAGACCCCAGCCCAGTTCGCGCTCGTCCCGGGTCCTCAAGCCCTCTGCGGATCCCACATCATCGCTGCGCTTTCGTTCGCAGAGACGCTCCAGCCGTTTTAAAAACGATGTTTCAATGGCAATAAGATGAAAATCAGGGAAATTTTTTCGGAAGACCTGAACTTCAGCGTCGCCCCGGATACCATCAACAAGGACAAGCGGGGCGGACTGCTCTTTTATTGCGTCAACGCAGAGATTGGCAATCGCATCCATGCCCCTTTCGGCACGGAGACGGTTTGCCGTCGCCCCGAGGTTTGCATCGGTGGGAGGGAGGCCGGCTTTTTTTACCGCTTTCCTAATCACATCGCCCATGACGACGACCGGGATCCCAAGCCTCTCCGCTATCTTTGAGAACTCACCTTTACCGCTTGCGGGAAGCCCGACGACTCCGATCACTTTCATAGACAATTTCACCTCCTTCGCGCGTACGGATCAGGACCCTGCGCGGGAGTCCGTCCGCAACGTTTTTTAGTTCTTTTTCCGAGAGCGGGGGAACGCTTTCGGTCACACCCTGCTGGAGGATGAGATCGACATCGCCGATTTCGGATGCGATGATGGCAACCTCGTCATCGTAGCCACGGAAGAGTGTGACGACGACCTGGAATTCGGGCAGCGCCCCGTTCTTGTGCGCTTCGGTACAGAGGGCAAGGGAGCGCTGCACGTTCTTTACATAATTTCCCCCGAGAAGGTTATTATACCGCGCCCAGCGGGCCTTGATATCGAGCGCTACGCGGTCGAGCAACCGGTCCCTGATGAGTGTCTCAAGTGTGTCAGGAAAGACGCCGTTTGTCTGGACACCGGTTGCTAGCCCAAGGTTTCGTACCGCGCGGGCGAGCGCGACAAGCGCGTCCTTCTGCATGGTAGGCTCTCCTCCGGAGAAGACCACGCCGCTAATCGCAAGTTTCGAGCCGTTGATAAGCGCGATAACCTCATCGATCTCACGAAAATCCTGTCCGTTAAGGATCGCGGCGTTCTGGCAGTAGGTGCAGCGGACCGGGCAGCCCCGGAAAAAGACAGTGCAGACCGACCGGCCCCGCCAGTCGACTGTTGAGAGCGGAACAAAACCACCGTAATTCAGCTGGATAGCATCACCGTTAAGGATCATTTTGAGACGGGATTATTTAGTGTACTGGGTGGCGGCGCTGCTGCCATGCCACGAATGGTTTCCTTTTTTGTTCTGCTCATAGTTCCCTCGAAGCCGCGTATTCCTGTTATTATTGGTGACCGGAACGCATAATGCTGCCCGTTTGCATCAGGGAAAAATCCTGTGGCAGGAAAAAAAGAAAGATCGTTATTAAAATTTGAAATACCGGTTTACAATCTTGATGGCGCAGAAGTCCCCGCACATCGTGCAGCCATCGGTATCGGCCGGCATTCGTTCCGCCCGGATCTGCTTTGCCCGGGCCGGGTTCATGGCGACAGCGAACTGGCGTTCCCAGTCGAGATCCCGGCGGGCATGACCCATCTCGAGATCTGCTGCCCTTGTCTTCTTGAGTTTTACCATATCTCCGACATGGGCGGCGATCCGCGAGCTCATGACACCCTCGTACACTTCCTGAGGGTTCGGGAGAGCAAGGTGCTCGGCGGGGGTCACGTAGCAGATGAAATCGGCGCCCAGCGAGGACGAGATTGCCGCACCGATGGCGGCGACCCGGTCGTCATAGCCCGGCGCGATATCGGTCACGATCGGCCCGAGCATGTAGAACGGTTTGTTGTTCGTAACCCGCTTCATGAGCTGGACGTTTGTTGCGATCTCGTCGATCGGCACATGGCCCGGACCTTCAACGATCACCTGCACGTCCTGCGCGTGCGCCTTGTCCGCGAGTTCCGCATTGATGAGCAGTTCCTGGATGCCCGCCCGGTCGGTCGCATCGTGGATGGCTCCTGCCCGCATGCCGTTTCCCATCGAGAGCGTAACTTCGTGTTCCTTCATGATCTCGAGCAGGTAGTCAAACTCTGAATAGAGCGGGTTCTCCTTTTCGTTGTGGAGCATCCACGCGGTCATAAATGCCCCGCCCCGGGAGACAAGCCCTGCGTGTCGGCCCTGGTTGCGGAGTCTCTTTACCGTCTCCCAGTTGATGCCGGTGTGGATCGCCATGAAGTTCGTGCCGAGTTTTGCCTGCTCGGCCGTGATCCGGAAGAGGTCGTCCTCTTTCATGTCGACAACGGCGCCGTTCTTCTTGACCGCCTCGATGAATGCCTGGTACAGCGGGACGCTCCCTACGGAGAGGGTGGTATTGGCAATAATCTGTTTTCGGATCTCGGCAAAATCCCCGCCTGTCGAGAGTTCCATGAGGGTGTCGGCACCGGCCAGTTCGGCCTGTTTTGCTTTCTCAATCTCCTCGGGAATATTGACAATATCTGTTGAGGTCCCAATTGAGGCATTCACCTTGGTGCGGAGGCCCTCGCCGATACCGCAGATCTTCACTTTGCGGTAAGGAGAGACCGGGATCACGATATGGCCTTCGGCAACGCTGCGCCGGACAAAGTCTTCGGTGACTCCTTCCTGCGCTACGACCTGCTTCATCTCATCCGTCACGATGCCGCGCTTGGCATCAGCAATAATACTCATACATTACCGGTAGCACGAAAGGACAAAATAAAGGCTCGGTTTTGCATTTCCTGGCGAAATCTGACTTGTTATGTGAACAAGTAAAATTGATTTTAGGAAAATAAGCCGTGGTTGTGGTGAAAGGGGCACGCAGGTATCATGGCACTCCGCTGCCCTGACTGGTGTTTTTATAGGTCGCCACAGCAAATCAAAGGATTAAAAATATCACGGGTCTCCGATGTCAGATACAGATACGGATTTCTTCGAGGTAACGGTCAAAGAGGCGGCGCACAACGACGCAAGCCGCGGGATTGCACGGCTCAGCGTTGATGTAATGAAGAAACTCGGGCTTGTGTCCGGCGATGTTATAGAAATTATGGGAAAGCGGAATGCGGCTGCGATTGTCTGGCCGGGTTTTGCCGAGGATATCGGTTTTGCCATCCTGCGCATAGATGGGAGTATCCGGGCGAATGCGAATGCTGGTATTGATGAAAAGGTGAAAATCCGCAAATCGGAAGCTGTGTACGCCACAAAGGTGGTGATCCAGTCGGCCCAGCAGACCCGCCTTGTAGGGGGGGAGCAGTACCTATCGAGGGTCCTGCGCGGTCGGTCGGTCGTAGAAGGGCAGATGTTGCGCATCGATATCATCGGCAACTCTGTCACGTTTGTCATCGTAAGGGTTTCCCCGAGGGCCATTGCTATCGTCTCCGATGATACGGAGATCGAACTCAAAGAGGAACCCTTCAATCCCGAAGAGGGCAAACGGGAGATTTCCAATATCCAGTACGAGGATATCGGTGGGCTCGAACGCGAGCTCCAGCTCGTCCGGGAAATGATCGAGCTCCCGCTGCGCCACCCGGAGATCTTTGAAAAACTGGGGATCAAACCCCCCAAGGGTGTCCTGTTCTACGGTCCCCCGGGCACCGGTAAGACCCTGATCGCAAAAGCGGTCGCAAACGAGGTCGATGCCCACTTCATTTCTCTTTCCGGTCCCGAGATCATGAGCAAGTTCTACGGGGACAGCGAGAAGGCCCTGCGCGACAAGTTCCACGATGCGGAGGAGAATGCACCATCCATTATCTTCATCGACGAGATCGATGCGATCGCCCCGAAACGTGAGGATGTGCAGGGCGAGGTAGAACGCCGCATCGTTGCGCAGCTGCTCGCGCTGATGGACGGTCTTGCCGGGCGGGGGCAGGTCATCGTGATTGCTGCGACAAACCTCCCGAATTCCATCGATCCGGCGCTGCGTCGGGGCGGGCGGTTCGACCGGGAGATCGAGATCGGTATCCCGGACAAGAAGGGCCGGCTCGAGATCTTCCAGGTGCATACCCGGGGTGTCCCCCTTGCAAAGGATGTCGATATCGCTGCCTTTGCCGAAACAACTTTCGGGTTCGTTGGCGCGGATATTGCGCTTCTCGTGAAAGAAGCGGCGATGAACGCGATCCGGAAGATTATCCCCCTTATCGATATCGACAAGGAGATCCCAAACGAGGTCATCGACCAGCTCAAGCTCACGAAAAGTGACTTTGACGCCGCACGAAAAATTGTCCAGCCCAGTGCTTTGCGGGAAGTCCTCATCGAAGTTCCTGATGTCTCGTGGGAAAATATCGCAGGTCTTGACGAGATCAAGGGCACCCTCATCAAAATAATCGAAGGCCGGTTGCATTATCCCCAAATCTTCGAAAAATTAAACTACAAACCGCCAAAAGGCATCCTGCTTTTCGGCCCGCCGGGGACTGGAAAAACCCTGCTTGCAAAAGGCATCGCGAGCAAGCGCCAGCTCAACTTTATCTCGGTAAAAGGGCCCGAACTGCTCTCAAAAGGGGTGGGCGATTCTGAAAAGCATGTGCGGGAAGCGTTCCGAAAGGCGCGACAGTCCGCGCCCTGCATCATCTTCTTTGACGAGATAGACGCGCTGTTCCCTAAAAGGGGTACGGTCAACGATTCCACGCATGTCACGGAGAGTGTCTTAAGTCAGTTCCTGACCGAACTCGATGGTGTCGAGGAATTAAAAGAGGTGTTTATCATCGGCGCGACCAACCGTCCTGACTTGCTCGATCCTGCCCTCCTGCGCCCGGGCCGGCTTGAAAAACACCTGTACATTCCCCCACCCGATGAAGCGGCACGAAAAGCGATCCTTGCAACGTACCTCAAGGATCTGGAAGAGGTTCTCGATCCTGATGTAAACATCGATGAACTGGCCGCAAAGACCCGGTTCTTTGTCGGGGCCGATCTGGAGGCGCTGGTGCGCGAGGTAAAGGCGCTCGTGATTGACGAACTGACCCGGGACGCTATCTCCAGAGAAGATGAGAAAACGCCGGAATATGTCATTAAAATTACGCGACAGCATTTCGACACCGCGCTTGAGAATATCAAAGGCACGCTCGACGGCACTGACTTCGAGCGGTTCGAGCAGAAGTCTTGGGATCTTCTCTACGCGAAAGGGAAGCGCGACCTCCTGTACCAGGCCGTCAACCTCGTCAACCAGATCGAGTACCTGAAAGGAAAACATGCACTCGGCGATGAGATTGTCCGGCAGGCCGACGAGCTCAGGGACCTCGTCTACTGGCAGAGAAAATCCTTCGACGCGATCCAGGAACGCACCGATGAGCTCAGGCAGGCGCTTGAGATATTTGTCCGGAAGAACCCGGCAGCCTGAACGGGAATGTGCCGGGCAGTCTATCTGCCGCCAATCGTGACAGGATGAAATAACTTTATATACTATTTTATACTAACCATTGGTAAACCATCCGAAAGGAGGATTATGATTATGACAGATTCCAACGGCGTAAAACTGACTGTACGGAATGCTGAATCAGGAACCACCTGTAAGGAGCGCCGGTTATCATGAACTTCAATAATTTCACCATCAAATCACAGGAAGCCATCCAGAAAGCCGAGGAAATAGCAACGGCAAAAGAGAACCCGGCTGTTGAGACTTCCCATATCATGAAAGGGATGTTGATGGTTGATAAGAACGTCATCCCGTATCTCCTCAAAAAGCTGCAGGTGAACCTCGATGTCTTCATCCCGGCGCTCGACCGCATCATTGACGCATATCCCACAGTCAGTGGCGGAGAGCAGGTTTACTCCAGAGATGCCCTAAAGGCCATGCAGAAAGCCACTGCCCTTTCCCAGGAGTTCAAGGATGAATTTGTCTCTCTTGAACAGATTCTCCTTGCAATTTATTCCGTGAATGACAGCACGTCGCGGCTCCTGAAGGAGAACGGGGTTACGGAAAAGGCCCTGCGTGAAGCCATCATCCAGCTGCGGAAGGGTTCACCCGTGCAGAGCCAGGATGCTGAAGCAACCTATAATGCCCTGGAAAAATATGCCCGCAACCTTAACGATCTTGCCCGGAACGGGAAACTCGATCCGGTCATCGGTCGTGACGAAGAGATCCGCAGGGTGCTGCAGATCCTTTCACGGAGAACGAAGAACAACCCGATCCTCATCGGGGAACCGGGTGTGGGAAAAACAGCCATTGCCGAAGGTCTTGCCCACCGGATCATTGACGGGGATGTACCGGAGAACCTGAAAACCAAGCAGATTTATGCCCTCGACATGGGAGCCCTGATCGCCGGGGCCAAGTTCAAGGGAGAATTTGAAGAACGGTTGAAAAGCGTGATCAAGGAAGTGATATCCGCTGAAGGGGAGATCCTCCTTTTCATTGACGAGATTCATACCCTGGTCGGGGCCGGAGGTGGCGAGGGCGCAATGGACGCCGCCAATATCCTGAAACCCGCGCTTTCACGGGGAGAACTGCATGTCATTGGCGCAACGACCTTAAAAGAATACCAGAAATATTTCGAAAAGGACAAAGCGCTCGAGCGGCGTTTCCAGCCGGTGATGGTGAATGAGCCGGATACACTGGATGCTATCTCAATCCTTCGTGGGATTAAAGGGAAATACGAAACCCATCACCATGTACGAATCAAGGATGAGGCGATCATTGCCGCCGTTGAACTTTCGCAACGCTATATCTCCGACCGGTTCCTTCCCGACAAAGCGATCGACCTGATCGATGAGGCTGCTGCAAAACTCCGCCTCGAGAGAAACTCGAAACCGGAAGAACTGGAAACGATTGAGCGCAGGATCCGCCAGCTGGAAATTGAACGGGAAGCCATCAAACGTGAGAAGGATAAAGAAAAGCTGAAGGTATTAAATGAAGAGATCGGGAACCTGACCGAGGAACGAAACCGGCTGGAGGCGAAGTGGCAATCGGAAAAAGAACTTGCAGACCAGATACAGGCGCGTAAGGATGAGAGCGAGAACCTGAAATATAAGGCCGAAGTTGCCGAACGCAACGGCGATCTCGGCAAGGTGGCAGAGATCCGCTACGGTCGTATCCCGGAGAACGAAAAGGTCATGGAGGATCTGAAGGAAAAACTGACCGGGCTGCAAAAGGATTCCGCGCTGGTGAACGAAGAGGTAGATGCAGAGGAAATTGCCGAAGTGGTCTCACGCTGGACCGGGATCCCCGTGAGCAGGATGCTGCAGAGTGAAAAACAAAAACTGCTGAACCTCGAGGCCGAACTCCACAAGCGTGTCGTAGGCCAGGATGAAGCCATTGGGGCAGTGTCCGATGCAATCCGCCGGAATCGTGCCGGGTTGCAGGACCCAAAACGTCCAATCGGTTCTTTCATCTTCCTCGGGACGACCGGTGTCGGGAAGACAGAACTGGCAAAGGCGCTCGCAGAATTCCTGTTCAACAACGAGAACAGCATGGTGCGGATCGATATGTCGGAATACCAGGAACGGCATACCGTGTCACGGCTGATCGGCGCACCGCCGGGCTATGTGGGGTACGAAGAGAGCGGGCAGCTGACCGAAGCGGTCCGGAGAAAGCCCTATTCCGTGGTACTGCTGGATGAGATCGAAAAAGCCCACCCGGATGTGTTCAACATCCTGCTGCAGGTCCTTGACGACGGACGCCTGACCGACAACAAGGGCCGCACGGTGGATTTCAAGAATACCATCATCATCATGACATCGAACATCGGGTCGCACCTCATTCAGGAAAACATGGAAAATGTCACTGACAAAAACCGGGACGAGGTATTCGAACGTACCCGACAAGAGGTGTTCGATCTGCTCAAAAAGACCATCCGTCCCGAATTCCTCAACCGGATCGATGAAGTCATCATGTTCAAACCGCTTACAAAGGATGAGATCCAGACGGTTGTCGAGCTCCAGCTGGGAAACGTCCAGAAAATGCTTGGGAAGAGCGATATCAGGCTCAGGGCAACAAAGAAAGCCATCCAGTTCATCGCTACCCAGGGCTTTGACCCGCAATTCGGTGCACGGCCGATCAAACGTGTGATCCAGAAAAACCTGCTGAATGAATTATCGAAAATGATCCTCGAAGGAACAGTACATAAAGATAAGGAGATCGTGGTTGATGAGAAAGAAGGAAAACTGATATTCAGGAACACCTGATCTTAAAACCTGCAAGCCGAAGCAGTAAAAAAAAACAGAAGCACTGGACAAGCATATCAAAGAAGAAAACTAACGGAAGAACCTGTAATGAGCATCGACAACAAGGATCTTTTCAATGCGATAAACGGAATGATGGACCGGCTGATTGCTGAAATGGGGGAGAATTCTCCCTCAATCCAGCCGCATATAATCGGTTACCGCATCGTCATCGATGGCGTGCCGGTAGCGCCCGGGACGTCCGGATCAGCGCCGACCGACGGGGCCGATGAACCGGCACCCGAGGTGTACCGGATCGGCGACGAGGTTTGCGTGGTCACAAGCCTCCCGGGGGTAAGTGAGGAGAACCTGAACCTTAATCTCGACGGCGAGACACTGGTCATCGAGAGCAGCAGCAGCCTGCGCTCCTATCATACCACCGCAGCCCTGCCGCCCGTTGACCCGGTAACCATGAAGCATGCCCTCAGACATGGCGTGCTTGAGGTAACGTTTAAAGCCCTGCCGGAAACGGTGGATACCGGCATAACCTCAGAGCCGGAAAAGACCAGTTAACTTTTTTAACACGTTTTGCACTCTTCCTTGGGTCAGGAATAATTTTGTTGGGGTTTGCACAGGAAATCCACGGATCAAACTAATAATAATCCTGATAAACCTCCGGGTCAAACGACTACCCACAGACCCGGACACCGGTCCGGGTAATTCGGGGAGAAACGCCCATAGTGGCGGGATCCGGTGGTAGTTATGATTCTCAAAGATTTCCTTACACAATCCGGAACGGAAAAAACCCTCGCTGAACTCATCCTGTTTTTAAGCGAACAGGCAGATCCGGTAAAAAAAGGCTTCCTTACGACCTGCATGAATATCTCGGCCTGCGGTACCCGGAACATGTTTGGCGAAGACCAGAAGCCCCTTGACAAGTATGCCGATGACGTGTTTGTCCAAAGTCTCAAGAAATCCCGCCTTGTCCGGTACATCGCAACCGAAGAGCAGGATACGATCATTGAGGTCAACAACGCAAAGAATAATTTCGGCGTCGTTATCGATCCCCTTGACGGCTCCTCGCTCCTTGATGTGAACCTCTGCGTTGGCTCCATCATCGGCATTTATCCCGGCCATGTCCTTACAAAAGGCTCGGCCATGATCGCCGCCCTGTATATGCTGTACGGGCCCCTCACTCTCCTGACCATTACCACCGGACACGGCGTCCATGAATTTGTGAGAGATGAGTCCGGCGAATTTGTGCTGCGCGGGAAAGATATCCGGATCCCGGACGGGAAGATTTACGCGCCCGGGGCGCTGCGCAGGGACTGGCTCCCGGCTCACGCCCGGTGGATCAACGATCTTGAAAACGCCGGCTACAAGCTCAGGTTCAGCGGCTGTTTTGTCGCAGACGTCCACCAGATCCTCCACAAGGGTGGGGTGTTCACCTATCCGGGATACAAGGGAAAGGAAAAGGGAAAACTGCGGATCCTGTATGAGGCAAACCCCATGGGTATGATTGTCTGCGAAGCAGGCGGGGCAGTCAGCAACGGGAGAACCGATTACCGGGAGATTACACCGGAAGCGATCGATCAGGTAACGCCCATCTACATCGGTGGCAAAAAAGAGATTGGCCAGATTGAAAAATATATGAGGGAAGGATAAGTATACTCAAGTGAGGATCAGCATGAACGCACAAACCTTTGGTCCAATCCCCGGTTCGACCATTTTCAACGGAATTTCCGGTAAGAAAGCCATTATCATGGCGGCAAATACCCGGATCGCAACCGTCGCCGAGGGAATTTTCAAGGCAGCAAAAGATTCCGATTCTGCGGTTTTCATGGAACTTGCCCGGTCCGAATCCGATCTCAAAGGGGGATACACCGGGATGACGCCACAGGTATTCTCGGAAAAGATGAATGCAGCGGCAAAGGCGACCGGTTGTGACGTCTGGGCGCTCCACGCGGATCACATCACAATCAAGAAAGGCGATGCCGCTGAAGTCGAGGGGACAAAGCAGCTGATCGATGCGCAGGTAAAAGCCGGGTACACCTCTTTTGCCATCGATGCGTCGCACATCTTTAACTTCGAAGGGAAAAATGTCCGGGAAGAGCTGGAGGAGAATATCCGGGTCACCTCGGACCTTGCCCGCTATATCCGGCAGAAAATGTACGGGAAGGAATTCGGTCTTGAAGTGGAAGTTGGGGAGATCGGGAGAAAAGACACGGAAGGTCTTGTCCTGACCCGGCCGGAGGAGGCCGTCGAGTTCATCAAAGCCCTCAGCGAAAACGATGTCCACCCTCACGTGCTTGCCATCGCAAACGGCAGCTCGCACGGCCACACATACGACGCGAACGGGAACGTCATCGAACAGCTCTCCATCGATATCCCCCAGACAAAGGCAATTGCAAAAGCCCTCCGGGACAACAACCTGCATGTCGGCATCGCCCAGCACGGCATCACCGGCACCCCCCGGGATCTCATCAACCTGCACTTCCCCAAAGGCGACATCATCAAGGGCAATGTCGGGACCTTCTGGCAGGACGTGGCGTTTGGCACCCTGAAGATCTATGAACCTGTCCTCTACAAGGATATCATGGACTGGACACTGGAGAAATACCGGCCCACAAATCCCGGCAAAAAAGATCGCCAGATCATTGACGGCAACTGCAAGAACGCCATAAAGGAATTCTATAAAGAAATTTATTCTGTCGATGAAGAGACCAACAAGGCCATGCAGGCAATGGCCTACGCGGAAAGCCTGGTCTTTTTCAGGGCGTTCGGGTCGTACGACACGGCGTCAGTCATCAGGAAAGTTTTACACTGACCCCCCCATATCCCAACATCTCATTTTTTCCACAATCTTTTAGTGTGTAGGGGCTATCTCATACTGTGAACGCTTATGCCAAAGACCACGATCTCTGTCATTAAAGCGGATGTAGGGAGTTTTCCCGGCCACTCCCGCACCCACCCCAAGCTGCTTGAAAAAGCGGCACAGATGCTCAGGGCCGAGAAGGGCAAACTCTTAACCGACTCCTTTGTCACCCACTGCGGTGACGACCTCGAACTGATCATGACCCACACCCACGGGGTCGACAACGAGAAGGTCCACAAGCTTGCGTGGGAAGTCTTCATGGAATGCACGAAGATCGCAAAAAGCCTCAAGCTCTATGGTGCAGGCCAGGACATGCTCGCCGATGCGTTCTCGGGGAATGTCAAGGGCATGGGCCCGGGCGTTGCCGAGATGGAATTCGAGGAGCGTGGTTCCGATCCGGTCATGGTCTTTATGGCCGACAAGACCGAACCCGGCGCGTGGAACTTCTACCTGTACAAGATCTTTGCCGACCCGTTCAACACCGCCGGCCTTGTCATCGACCCGTCCCTGCACGAGGGTTTTGTTTTTGAGGTCCACGATCTCATCAAAAAGCGCAGGATCAAATTCACCTGCCCCGAAGAGAGTTACAGCCTGCTCGCCTACATAGGCGCCCCGTCACGGTACGTGATCAAGCACGTGTTTAAAAAGGACGGGACCATCGCTGCATCGACAAGCACCCAGCGCCTCAATATGCTGGCCGGTCGGTACGTGGGAAAGGACGACCCGGTCATGATTGTCCGGGCCCAGAGCGGCTTTCCCTCGATGGGCGAGGTGATCGAGCCGTTTACCATCCCCGTGCTCGTCGCTGGCTGGATGCGCGGATCGCACCACGGCCCGTTCATGCCGGTCGGCCTCTGCGATGCCAACTGCACCCGGTTTGACGGCCCGCCCCGGGTCATCTGCTTCGGTTTCCAGATAAACAATGGGAACCTGATCGGTCCGGCCGACATGTTCGATGACCCCGGGTTTGACCGGGTCAGGGCGCGGTGCAATGAGCTCGCGGACACGATCCGTGCACAGGGTCCCTTCGAACCTCACCGGCTCTCACTCGAAGAGATGGAGTACACCACGCTTCCGGCTGTTGAAAAGAAACTGGCAACGCGCTGGGAATCTATAGGAGACTGATTTTTTTTAGATGCCCCGGGTGCTCTGATAAAATGGGAGAGGGGATCCCGGCAAGCCCCCCTCTTTCAGGGTGTCATTTTCTCCCGTATCACCACCTGTTCTAGCAAACTTTAATTATCTTACGACCCTAATCAGGACAGATGGTTAACGGAATTGTTTTGCCCATAAAGAAAGTGTTCTCACTCGTAGATTCCAAGATTACTGTTGAGATCAAAGACGAGGGGCGCAAACTGCAGGGCCGGCTTGTCGCGGTGGACGAGTATCTGAATATCCACATGGACGAGACGATCGAGTATGTCAACAACGTGCGCGGGCGCAGCTTGGGCACAGTCGTCATCCGGGGCAATAATATCCTTACCATTGCCCCGGTTCTCTAAAATGCGAAACGGGGGCTTGACTTGCGATGCCTGAACCTGAAGACGAAGCATTTACCCTGATCCAGTCAAGACCGGAGGGTGTCCTCCAGTGCGAACTCTGGAAGGAACTGGGTGTGGACAGCCGGAAATGTTCAAGGATCGTAAAGAAACTGGAAGATAGCGGACTTATCGATCGGAGTGAATTCAAAAAAGACGGGATCAAGACCTATCTTCTTCGGGCAAGACGCCAGCCGGTACACCCTGAAAACCTGCTTGCCGGGGACGAACTGATCCCGTGCATTGCCTGCGATCTGGAATGTATCGTGCAGGACTGCCATCCCCTGATGGACTGGATGTACCAGCTTGCAATTGTCGGGACCGGCAACAAGTGATCGGTTCCCGGTTATCATCGGCATTTTTGATACATTTCCTAAAACGTTTTTTACCACTCATGACTCGTCTTCGACTGCCGCTCATCTGCGAGTGCCTGCTCTTTTTTGTCCCGCTCAATATCTATGGTATCGGGGACAATCTTGCCACCGGTGTCCAGTGGGCCCTCTTCCGGTACCAGCAGAGTTACCTCGGGAACAGCCTGATTACCCTCCAGAGAGATCTCTCCTATGTGCTTGAAGGGATCCTGAAAGGGACAAGTGCTTATTCAATCCTCATCTGGTTTCTTGGGGCGATTCTCCTTGTTGCTGCCCTGCTCCTCCTCGCTTATGCCGCCGTACAGAACGACGCACGGCTGGTAAAACCCGCCGGCCTGCTCACGGTTACCGGGGGCATCCTCTTTCTGGCTGCGATGCTGGTCCAGTACGGCCCTGCCCTTCACGGCGACCATGGATTTTCCCTTCCCCTCGGTGTCCCGCTCATCCTTATTACCGGGGGCTGGTTTACGTGGGGGAAATTCTGTGACAACGAAAAAGACACCCGGGGCGACGGTGATGCGGAAGACCATGACTGCGACTGCACCTGAAGGGAGTGGCAGAATGACATCGTGCCGGTGCATGACCCTCACGGTAGAAACATGTGTATTCCGGCCATAAATTGCGCGAAATCTGCAATTTCCCCTGCGTCCAGTCAACTATTTATTGCAAAATATCCAGATTATAGGTATACACCGGAGGCGGGAGCCCACGCCCCGGGAGTTCCAGATGATATCCGTCCTGTTTGTCGATGACAATACCGACTTTCTCGTGCAGTTCCGCCCGTTCCTCGAGAAGACCGGGGAAGTTCAGCTGGACGTGGTCCAGTCCGCAAAACTGGCAATCGAGAAACTCAAGAGCCGGAGATTTGATGTCATTGTCTGCTACGAGAAAGTGTCGGCAGTCAACGGGATCGAGTTTGTCTCTGACATGGACGGCATCGGGTTTCTGCTCTACCTTCGCTCCATGGGAAACCCCACACCGGTCATCCTCTTCAACCGTATGAGCGAGAACCGGGTTGCCTTTGAGGAGGTTAATAACGGCACCGAGATCGTCATCCCCCGTACTGCCGATCTGCGTTCCCCGGCAGCAGATCTTGTCACGCTGATCAAGCAGACAGCGCTGCGCAAGAAGTCGGAGCGCGAGATCAAACTCCAGAACGAGCAGCTGATCGCGATCCTCTCGGCAACGCCGCTTGGGATCTTCCAGATGCGGAACGCCACGGTCGAATGGGTAAACCACCCGCTTTCCGCACTTTTAGGCATGTCTGAGTCCGATATTGTGGGAAAACCGGTCCGGGCGCTCTTTAAGAGCGAGGAGGAGTTCGGGCAGGTCTGCCGGGATCTCCAGATCCACCGGGACGCACTCGGAAATGGTTGTGCGGAATGCGAGCTCGTGCGGGCTGGTGGCGGTGTCGTTGCCTGTACCCTCCAGGCCCGCCTGATCGACCCGCTTGACGCAAAAAAAGGCGGCACCTTAGTCGTGACCGATATATCTGAAAGGAAAAAGATGCGGGATGCCTTAAAGGAAAGCGAAGCGAAATACCGGGAGATGATGCAGAACGCCCAGAGCATCATCATACGGATGGACATGCAGGGTGTCATCACCTACACCAATACCTACGCAGCGGCATTCTTCGATTTTTCAGTGAGCGACCTTGTCGGAAAGAATGTTGTCGGGACGATCGTGCCGGAGAAGAACCGGGGCGGCCACGATCTCTCAATGATGGCAAACGACCTGGGTTTTAACGCCGAGGGGTATGCCATCAACGTAAGCGAGAACACCCGCCGGAACGGGGACATCGTCTGGATCGCATGGATCAACAAGGCGATCCGCGACCCGCAGGGCCACATTGTTGAAATCCTCTGTATCGGTCACGATATCACCGACAGGAAACGGACCGGCGAGGTGCGGATCAGCACCGATACATGGAAGGACCAGGTGGTGTCCGATACCGATGTGCGGGACGAGGTCTTTGATGCAGTCTTCCATATCTCAACCGAGATCTCGATCGAAGGCCGGGAAGGAAAGGCGGTCGGTACGACATTCCTGATCGGCGATACCAAAAACGTGCTTGCCAAATCCCGGCAGATCATGCTTAATGCATTCGAGGGTCACCAGCCCGAGATGCGAATGGTCACGAATCCCGACCTCAAGGAAAATATCAAGGAGTTCGCCCAGCTCGACGGGGCATTCGTGATTTCGGGCGACGGTTTTATCGAGGCTTCGGGACGGTACATCACAGTGGACTCAAGCAAGGTGACGCTCCCAAAAGGCATGGGCACCCGGCATAACTCAGTTGCTGCGATTACCAGCGTAACAAAAGCCGTCGGGATCGTTGTTTCCCAGAGTGGCGGGGGGATCACGATCTTCAAGAACGGGCAGATCTTAAAGAAGATCACGCTGTGATCCCGCTCTTTTTTTTATGTCCCAACGGGTATCGTGCCGGTGAACCGGTGTAAAAAAGGGGAGCCCCCGGGATTTTCCTTGAGGTGGCGCGTATTTCAGATAGTGTTTCAGACTCTTTTAGTTATACGACCGGAACGGCACATACTGGTCGACGATTTTGACCCGATCACCCTGCGGTGTGATCGCCCAGACGATGGCACGGTCATAGTTCTGTGTTGTTCCCCGTAACGTGACGGTCTTACCCACATAGAGAGGCTGGAGCATCGTACCGGTCTCGACAACCCCGTCAGACCGGATGACTTCGAGATCGAGCTCGGGAATGAAGTTCAGACCCTTACCGCCACGGAAGGTCATGATAATCTGCGGGTTGATGGCCTGTCCGTTGCTCGCGACCTGGACATCAACTTCCCAGATAGCAGGCAGGATTTCTGTCGGTCCCGGAGTAACGGATAGTGTCGGCAGGATGGTGGGGAGAGGGGTTGCAGATGTCGTGGGGGTGGTCGGAAGGGGCATAAGATTTGCCGGATCCGTGCAGCCTGCTACTGCGAGCAGCAGCGAGAGCAGGAGTGCGGAGCAGATGATAAGTCTGGAATTCATAGCTGAAGGTTTCATTGACCGGTATTTATGATGGTATGATGGCAGAAGTACGGTGATCTATCTGATAGTTTCTGCCACTCCCTTACGGTATACGGGGTGTCTGCTGGCACCCGCATGATCCGTCATTTTTATGGCACGTGTATTGGCAGATGTTCCCAACCGCACGGAACGCGTCCTCAAGGTCCGGGAAGTTCGGAATGTGTGCCTCCCGCAGGATCCGCTGTGGCGTCTTCATGGAATCACCGCCAATCATGCAGCCTACGATCATCTTGTGAGTATGCGTCGAGAACCGGACGATCTCATTTGCAACCCGGAGCGGATCGGAGATTGCGGTCGGGACTGTAATGACGAAGGCAAGGTCCCAGAGGTCCTGGTGCCGGATCATCACGTCGAAGGTCTTTGCAAACCGGTCGGGATGGGAATCCCCCACCATGTCGATCGGGTTGGCCCGGCTCCAGTTTGTGGGGAGTACTGCGTCCAGTTCCCGGGTGAGCGCCTCCGGGAACTCCACCAGTTGGATCCCGAACCGCTCGGCATAATCCGAGGAGAGCACCGCAAATCCGCCGGCGTTTGAGATCACGACTGCACGGGTACCTTTGGGGTACCCTTCGGACGCGAGGAGTTCGGCTGCCTGGAACGCCTCCCGGATCGACCGGACCGGGATCATCCCGGCCTGCCGGAACGCGGCTTGGTAGACCATTTCACTGCCGGCAAGGGAACCCGTGTGCGATGAGGCGGCCTTCTGCCCGATTGCAGACGAGCCGGATTTTAGCACGATCACGGGTTTTTCCGGGGTGATCCGGCTGACGGTCTCCATGAAGCGCCGGCCGTTACGGATCTCCTCAACATACAGGATGATCGCATTTGTCGCGGGATCGGCGGCGGCCCACGTGATAAAATCCTCGAACGTGAGATCCAGCTGGTTGCCCACCGAGATAACAGCGGAAAACCCGATCTCTTCGGGCAGGCTCCAGTCCACGATTGTGGTGATGATAGCCCCGCTCTGGGAGATAAACGCAATGGAGCCGGGCCGGGGGGAGACCGAGTCAAAGGTAGTATTAATGCCCTGTGCCGGGAGCATAAACCCAAGGCAGTTGGGGCCCATGATCCGGCACCCGTACTTTTGTGCGGTGGCAAGCACCTGATCTTCGAGCGCTTTTCCGGCCGGCCCGGTCTCACGGAACCCTGAAGAGACGATAATTACAAGCGGTATCTTCTTTTTTCCTGCTTCCTCGACGATTGCCGGGACGCCCGGTGCCGGGATCGCGATCACCGCTGCATCCACCGGCCCCGGTATTGCGGCAAGGGATGGATACGCAGTCTTCCTGAGGATCTCCGGGCTTTTCGGGTTGACCGGGTAAAGGGCGCCGGAAAAGCTGAGCATGTTCCGGCAGATCGCGTACCCGACTTTGCCTGGATCCTGCGATGCACCGACGATTGCGACCGACCGGATATTAAGCAGGATGTCCGGCAGCGCCGCACCCGCTGCCTCTGCATCATGCGCCGGTTCAACCGCATCGTCGGTGTAGATCCGTGCGTCAACCGCACAACCGCCCTCGCCGTACAGGATAACGGGGTTGATATCGAACTCCCGGATCTCCGGATGCTCAAGGAACATGTGAACCAGCGCCCCGGCGATGGTGACGAGCGCTGCCTCATCGCGGGGAGCGGCGTGCCGGAAGCCGGCGATCAGTGGGTATCCCTTAAGACTGTGGATCATGGTGCGGATCTCGTCATCGCTGACCGGCAGGATCCGGATCGCAACGTCACGGAGCAGTTCGACGAGCGTGCCGCCCATGCCGATCGTTATCACCTTCCCGAACGCCGGGTCGGTCTTTCCCCCGATGATCAGTTCGAGGCCGGGTTTCTGCTCCGCTTCAATGATAATTCCTTCGATCTCTGCCTCGGGATACGCCACCCGGACATTCTGTGTGATGGCGGTAAACGCCTTTTCTGCAGCAGCGGCAGACGTGATGCCGGTGATAACGCCGCCCGCATCGCTCTTGTGGACGACCTGCGGTGAGACGATCTTTGCCACCACCGGGAACCCAATCCCGTCTGCTGCCCGTCCTGCCTCTTCAGCGGTATGAACGACCGTTGAACGGGGCACCGGGATACCGTATTGTTTCAGCAGTTCATAGCCGTCCGCTTCGGAAAGGAGGGTGCGTGACATGGGGATAGGTTGCTCCTGTAGTGATATTGCCGGTGAGGGGTTAATGAGGATTGTGCAGGGAGCAGTCAGTATCGGTTTTGTGGAATTTTCAATGAAAATCATTATGAATGTATGAAGATATTGTTGCTTCTTCCCTCACAAGGAACGATGAACGTCGCCGCCCCCGGAGGGACGCCCCCGCGGCGGATCAGTGACGTTCATACAATGAAAAACATTTTTCTATCCTGAAGGGGGCCAAAAAACGCCCGTAAAACGGTCAGATTTCCTACCCCGATAGTTTGAGTGTTTATATTTGTCTGTTTTGCAAAATACGCCCAAATTGAGCCCCATATAATGCCCTTTGCAGCCCCATATTCGCGTTCTGGCGGCCCCTGTTTTCCGAATCGTCCAAGTGGCAATTCCACATGAGATCAGCCAAAAGAACCGCACTATCGAATCCGTTTTAATTTGTCCGTTTTCCAAAATAAACCCAATTTGAGGGTATTTTTAAACGGAGCCCTATGCGGGCTTCTTTTAGGATTCAGGAAGGGCGATCGGGGCTTAAATTGAGCCCGGATTGAAGGTACTCGTGAAGAGTCGTATGGGGGAAAACCGGTGTAAATAAGAGGTTTTCTGACAAGCGGTAATGTCCGCACCTTTCCCGGAACAAACACCGCAATCTAGGAAAAATAAATGTTTTCGGAAAAATGCCGGCTCCATTCTCCAAAATCCAAAAAAGAAAAAATCCGGCCCTGTTCCCGGATAAAATCTCACCCTATGCCGTATGGCTTATTCACCCGGAGGCAGTGCGCCATGTCGGCAAGGATCGGCTCGATTGTTTTTTCCTTACGGTACCGCTCCGCCATCTGTTCGGCAAGGCTGCCTTTCGTGATCCTGCTCTCAATAACGGGGAGATATTGCCGCTCTTCAGCGCTTGCCCTCTGCCATGCACAGCGGTACAGCGCTTCAAGTTCCGGACGGAGCCCGGCCGTGCCGTCCTGAATCGCTGTTTCCGTGAGTGCGAGCAGCGCATCCTGGTCGCTCTCGACCGGGAGCGTCGGGCAGCGCAGGAGTGAGGTCACCAGCGCAGCGACTGCCATATCGGAGCGGATGCACTCCTGTTCGTCCGGTGCCTTGATCTCAAGGCAGCCCCGGGAGAACCGGATGATAAGCCCGCTCGAATTGAGCCATTCCTCGCAGAGGATCCCAGCATGACGGGCCCGGAGCTCTGAAAAAATCCGTTCCTGCGCCATCTGGTACTCCGCCACCGACCGGAGCCGCGCCGGGATGATGCCGTTGCAGATTGCCGGGATCTCCTTCTGGTTCTCCCGGTAATAGATAAGCCGGTTATCCATTGTCCCGGTCAGACGGCCCTCCACCATAGGGGAAGATGCCGTAAGCGCGATAAGATACGGGAGGAGGGTGCGGATCCGGTTGTACTGCATGAGCAGGTCTTTTTCTCCCGCATACGAGAGGTTGATCTGGAGCGCCTGGATGTTGAGCCACCCGTGCTGCCGGATGTTAAAGAGACGGTCGTAGGCCTCGTAGTACTCCCCCTCGTCATGATCCCAGACAGCAGTCCGGTCGAGCGTCAGGGTGGGGTGCATCCCAAGGCCGAGCAGGTGGTACTGAGTGGGAAAGATATGGTAGAATTTCCGGATCCCCTGCATGAGCATCGATTCCAGCGCCGCAGGGCCGGATGCAGGGACACGCGGGACAAATTCGAGCACGGTTTTCTGGAGTTCCTTTCCCAGTTTGACCTCGCCAAAGAGGATCTCGCCTGAAAAACTCCCGCAGATCGATTTGATGATCTGGTCGGAGACGGGAAGCGCAGTAAAATGTGCATCGTTCACCGAGTATTCGTGTTCTGTTCCAATCGTCATACGAACCGGTGTCCCCGGGGAATTGCCACAACCAGATCCGTGTCGGGTTCGTCGATCCGGTTGATTGCGTCAATCTCCGCATCCGTGAGGTGTGCGACGAGATTTGTGATATTCTCTATGGCCAGGTCGTACTGCTGCCCGTACGCTTCGGGCACCTCTTTTAAGAGCGTTACGATAGGGCAGATAGACGCGTGCTTTAGGAAGATCCGGATTGTGTCACCGTCCACATCGAAGGTAAACGGCCCTGCCCGGCAGGTTTCGGGTTTTATCGCGTGAATCATGCACATGCTGTCATTCATGAGAATGCAGGTATGATCAGGATTTGTCCGGAGCCGCCGGTAGCCACGGGTCTCAAATGCAGTCAGGGATACCCCCGCTGTGATCAGTCTCTGTTGGCAGTTCATGGATATGGGGGGATGTGCGTCATCGCAGCAGCGCCCCCCGCATTTCATACAGATAGCTTCGGCACGAAGCGGCCAGTTTTCCGTCAAATATGATCACGCTGCAAAAAGGTGGTCGACGATCCGTTCGTACACATGGGGGTAGTAGGCATCCTCGCCGCTCTCAAGCGACGGGTTGTCATTTACCTCGATCACGCAGGCATCGCCGTTGTTGTTCTTGATATCTACGCCGTACAGCCCGTTTCCGATCGCGTCTGCCGCATCGATCCCGAGCTGGATGACATGGGGCGGTACTGCACTTTCGGGCATGCTCTCCACGCCGCAGTACACGATATGGCCGTTCACGGATGCCTGGATCTTAAACGTTACCGAGGGGATGGTGTACTTGCAGACGTACAGGAGTTTTCTGCCAAGGACTCCAACCCGCCAGTCGTACGTGCTCTCCACGAACTGCTGGACGACGATCCAGTCCGACATCTTGATGAACCGCCGGGCGACCCGGAAGAAACCGGCGATGTCCATGACCTTTTCGACCCGGAGCGAGAACGAGGTCGAAGGCTCCTTGAGAATCAGCGGGGTCCCCATTCTGTCGAAGAGCTGCGAGACCCGTTCGACCGACAGGTCGTTTTTTGAGAGAAAGACGGTTTTTGGGAGCGCGACGTTCTTTTTCTGGAGGTGGGAATACATGTTGATCTTGTCGCCACAGATCTGGATGGAATCCGAGTCGTCGATGACCGGGATACCGTGAAAGTCGGCCATACGGGCGGCGACGTACGTGATATTCATCGGGTCGGTCCGGGCACGGATGAAGAGCGCGTCCATTTTCGGGATCTTGTTGATGTCGACCGGGAAGAGAAACTCCACATTGTGTCCCCGGCCTTCGGCCACGTCCCGGCAGTGGATCAGGGCACTGAGCTGCTCGGCGTTGGAGAGGGTTTTCCTGTCGACAAAAATGCCAAGCCTGCTCATAAAAACTCCTGCTCGTCCCGGTATGCGGCAAGGAGCGCCCGCTCCTTTTCGGTAAGGTGGGTGTAGCGCGTGGGAGCAAGCGACGAGAGCACGACCCCGGTTCCGGTTTTTACAAAGACCATGCTCACGAGCGGTATGGAAAAGAGTTCGTAGATCTTCTCCGCGTATCCCCCGATTGCCGAGCAGCTCCCCGTGATCCGGCCAAAGACCGCCGTGCAGGTATGAATGGTTGCGTCATCGTCGAGTTTCTGGTAGCAGAACGGGTACTTGCCCTTGTTGGTGATATGCTTGACGACGTCCTTTGCCTGCTCGTTGTCCTGCACGACAAAGAAGTCGGACGCAGTCGCAAAGTAGTTGAGCCCATAGAGGATCGCCGGGAGCGGGACGTAGGCCTGCGAGATGCCCCATTCCATGACCGGGATGCCGGCGAGTTTTGCCCGCTCAAGGCAGATGGGCACCACAAATGCGTCGAGGACGTTGCGGCTGGACGGGTGGATATCCTCCCCGGCCAGTTCACGCTCAAGGATGGTGTAGTAGGCCTCGGTCTTATACGAGTAGTCCTCCGCGATGACATGGGTTGCATGGTCCCGCGTGACAATGGCAAGCGAATCCCGGGTCATCACCGGTTCCTTTTTAGGGACGAGATGGGCATGGGTTGTGTGGTTGCCACCCCCTGTCCCGGCTCTTGCGGGCGTCTGGGCAAGCATCGCCGCCCGTGCTGACGCCCGCCGGCTCATACCCGGCCGGGCGAAGGGGTTTGCGGGACCGGACGCGATGGGACTCTCTGTCTGCAGCTCGTCGTCGGGCTGCGGGGTGTAACCCTCCCGATCGTTCATCCGAAGATCAGCTCGCTTTCCACCCTCGCAGAGGTACCCCGGGGGCCGGGGATTCCCGGTACAGACCTGCCCGTGGAACAGTAATGCCGGGCAGAATGAATGAACAGGGCAAAAGCATGATCTATATACTCACGCGCTGCACCCGCATAGCGATTGCAGCGTGTCATTACAAAAGAGCGGGAAAACGCCAACCGTTTAGCCACTTCATCATCATCGTCGTTGCTGACACTGACGGTCATGTTCAACACTAATCCAGCACGGAGTGTGGATTATTCTATCTTCCTCTATAGGTGCAGGGCTTTAAAAGAATTTTGCACGTGACCATACCTTGGAATGACTACGGTTCATAATTGGTGTCACGGGGTTGGGAACGGGGTGGATTTGCAGGGTCATGCCGCGCACGGTCCGGGCGGTCATGAGCGTGAACCCACTGCTTCCTCGTTCAGGAATCATGGGGGTAGCTCCTCCTCATGATGAGGCAGGGGACTACTCTCCTTATCTGACACTGGCCGAAAAACTGAGACTTCAGGCAGAGGACACCCTGCGAAATTCATGTTTTGTGGATCTAAACGAGGGGTTAGTAACCTCCCTTGTGTATAGTGGAGGGAGCTAGGGATACCCCAACGGGCTGGGCATTTTCCGGAATCCTCAAATCAGCCAGTCTTTTTTTGAAATGTTTAGATGCTGAGCCAGGCATGAAACCAGTTATTCAGGAAGAGAACCCCCTTTGGGGCTGTCGCCCCAGCCGCAGGGGAACCTCCCGTGAATGAGGGATTACGCGAGAAAACACCAGTCGGGTTTTCGCGCTGGCCTACGGGTTTAGAAAACAGCCGAAACTCTCTTTTTGGATGCAGACAGGTAATCGAACCGCCACCGGGGCGCTCTTCGGGGGCGGCGACACCCTCTTTATGGTGATATGGAGGCATTAAGTCCCCCTCCCACACCCTCAACTCCTCAGATTGGGTAGACAACGCCCCCCACACCCGCATCGTGCTCGTATTACATAAAACTGGTTCTCATCTACGACAGTGCAGGCCACCTTTCCTGACAAAAAAAATGTTGCCCATGAAATTCCCGGGTCATTTTTACCACAATCCTAAAGTTGATATTGCAATATCACTATCAGTAATTGCATATGCACATACCGAGTCCTGAAGAGCTCCGTTCCCGCCGCGAATCGCTGGGGCTCAGGCAGACCGAGATCGCAAAGAGGGCAGGGATCAGCCAGTCCATGGTGGCGCGGATCGAGGCAGGCAGCGTCGACCCCAGGGTCAGCACCTTAAACAAGATCATCGTGGTGCTCAATAATGCCGAACCAAAGAAAATAACTGCCGGCCAAATCATGCACACGCCGGTGCTCTCCGTCCTGCCACAGGCGAGTATCTCGCAGGCCGTGGACATCTTCGAAAAGAACAACATCTCCCAGCTGCCGGTGATCGAGCGGGGTGCGCCGGTCGGATGTATCTCCGAATCAGTGATCGTAAAAGCGATCGAGCAACAGCGCCTCCATCACACGCACCTGTTCATGGTAAAAGACTTCATGGAGCCCGGCTTTCCCACGGTTCCCCCGGATATGGATGTCGAGACGGTGGTTAACATCCTCCAGCAGAATCACGCGGTGCTTGTTGTCGAGGGGCGGGTCGTTAAGGGTGTGATCACCAAGCACGACCTGATCACGCTTATCGTCTGATTGTGCGATACCGGATCCCACGCGGGAGTGTGAGGCACGGGAACCGCCCCTGTTTTGCACCGTTCTGCGTTTTTCAGGGGATATTCTGCCAAACTGATCAAAGCATATATAAAGTATTATAAAAGAGAAATTCTTGTTGTGGTTGATGCCACACCAGGGGTTTTGTCATATGGCAGAAGAAACAGAGCCCACAGATATCAGCAGTGCAACGGTTATCGGAATAGGGGTTGTACTGTTCGTGGTCGTCGTAGGTTTCTGGTACCTCTTCCTTAAGTAAAACAGGCACCCAAAAATATTTCCCTTTTTAGAGTTTTGAGATGAGATCCCGGAGTACTGTGGCCGGATCTGTGGCTTTTACCACGCTTGAAGCAAGGAGCACCCCGTCAGTCCCGAGATCCATGGCAATCTTCACGCACTCACCGCTCTGGATACCTGCGCCGGTGAGGACCCTGACCTTCGGGTTCACCGCATGGACCGCTGCGACAGACCGTTTTATGATCTCGGGGTTTGCCTTTGAGACCGAGACACCGCTCCCGATCAGCTCCGGTGGTTCGATGGCCACGTATTCCGGGCCAAGCGCCGCGGCACCGGCGCTCGTGACCTCGTTATTCGAACATATAACCGCTGTGAGCTTGTGAGTCTGAAGTGCCCGGACCGATGATTCGATCTCCGCAAGGGTCAGGCGCCGTTCAGAGTGGTTGATAAGCGACCCGGCCGCTCCTGCCGCCTTGAGCGCATCGGCCGTGATATGGCCGGTGTGGGCGCCGGGTTCATATCCGTCCACATGCTGGGCGTAGACAGGAATTGCGAAATGGTGGCAGAGCGGGTGGAGATCGATGTACCCGGGCGCGATACCGATCGTCACACCGCTCTCACGTGCGACCAGTTGTGCAGCGGTGGCAATCTGGTGGGCGCGGTTGCCCGTGCCCTCTTTGTACGTCTTGAGATTTACCAGGATCAGGGGTGACGGCATCTTACATCATTCCTCGTGCTTGAGGTGTTACACCCCGGTTCCATTCAACCTTTCGCTCCCGTACGAGGGCCCCGCGGGCGGATTCCACTATTCCTCTTTTAATCCCCTCGTGTAGTGGCCGGCGGTAATGCCCCCCAGCGAGATCGCTTTTACCCGATCCTTGAGTGCTGCAAAATCACGGACATGCACATCGGGTTTTTGTGCGGCAAGCGTGATCGCGTCGCGGTAGATCCGGACCATCTCACCTGCATACGCTGCTGGCCGCCCCCGGGCATCGATCGCGATCGCATCGACCCCGCTCTGCACCAGTTCCGGTACCGCATCGACAAGGCAGGTCTCGGCCGCGTTGAAAATATGACTCCGGCAGGCATCGTCAATCCGTACCGGGAACAGATGTCCGGTTTCGTCCCGGATCCCAAGCCAGCGGGTATTTTTGCAGGAACCTGACGTGCGCCGGCACTTGTTTATCACCGCACGCAGGCAATCCTCGGTTACCATCGTCTCAATATTCCCCTGCACGAACACGGCGAGTTTCGGCCCGTCCCCCTTCAGACGTACGGCACGAACGAGTTCGGCAATCTCACTTCCGGATAACTCCGGGGAGAGCAGGAGCATCCCAAAAGGCAGCCGGGTAAAAACCCGGACGGTCTCTGCATTAAAAACGTTGAGCGCACATGAGCCTGCGAGGGTAAGACCCGGTGCAGCCGCTGCCACAGCGAAGGCGATTCCCGGGTTTTCAACCATGCACCCACCAAGGCCTGCCGCATGCAACCGGGGCAGGAGAGAACGGATCGCATCAATTTCTGCCTGTCGGGTGATCCGGGGCAGTTTCCAGATGAGGCGGGAATTGTGTGCCCGGCAGGTTTCGAGTGCGGAGCGGATCACGACCTCAACCCGGGCCTTTTCCGCATCGGCATCTTTTCCTTTTGGGTACGGGAACCCGCAGGGTTCAAAACAGATTATTTCTGCCCCGGCACGGATGCCGGCGTCCACGGATTCATAACTGTCCGCGAACAGGCAGATACTTATGCGCCGGTCAGGAATTTTTTGTGGGATGGGTGTTGAGTGAGATGAGGATGCCGGATATTTCGCAATGAACCGGCCGAGACGCAGTTCTGCGGCCTTCACATCTTCAGGTCCGGGTCGGGATGCGGTGACAAGGATCTCTTCGGCGCGGGCGAAAAATTCCCGTCTCACCCGGTTAATCCCGCTGACCGGGGTAAACAGGGTGCCGTCATAGAGAAGCGCCAGATCCGCGATAACAAATGGCGTTCCCCCGGTTTTTGCCAGCTGTGCGGCAAGCTGTTCCTTTAAGAGCGGGTGGGAACGGGCAGGAACGAGATGGAGATCGGAAGTATTTTCCACGGCAACCGGTTCTTTCCCCCGGGGATGGATCGTGCCCGCGAGGGTCAGGTGCCCGTCAGCAGCGACCGATGCGACCATGTCGACCGGCACCGGATGACGCAGGTCTGCCGGAGCCTGTGCAGTGATCTGCCGGGCGCGGGCGGCAAGGTCCTGGGACGAGGTAAGAAAGACCTGGGCGCCTTCCAGCACCGGGCGGGGGACGGCAAGCACGATCCCCTCCTTTTGCACATCGGGTTCGCTGTTGAGGGCATATCCCCATGCTGCTGCCGGATGATTCGGGAGGGAAAAGAGAAGCCCGTCCCCGGGATGCAGGGTGATAGGCTGGTTCGGAGATATGGTTACGGTCCTTCTGGAATGATCATAACGGGCAACCGTCCCGATGCGCAGTCCCCGGTTATCCGGCCGGTCCCTGCCCATGAGTTTCTCGTTCCTGTCGCCGAAAAGGTAGCCCCGGGTGAATTCCCGGTTGAACGCAAGCACCAGGTCGCGTTCCACGGCTTTGTCCGGGACAAAGGTGCCTGCGGCTGCCGCATCGAGTGCACGCCGGTACGTGGAAACAACAATGGCCACATACTCCGGGGACTTCATCCGGCCCTCGATTTTTAACGATGTGACAGGAGAGTTCACGAGCCGGGGAATCTCGCGGTATGTACAGAGATCTTTTGGCGAGAGGAGATACTGTTCCTGTAACGGCACCTCGTTTGCGCCGGTCGGCCGACCGAATTTGTCAATATCGGCGGTCACCAGCGAATATTTCTTCCGGCACGGCTGGGCGCACATGCCCCGGTTCCCGCTCCGGCCGCCTATCACTGACGACAGCAGGCACTGGCCCGAGTAACTGTAGCAGAGAGCCCCATGTGCAAAGACTTCAAGGCCGACGCCCGTATCCTCTGTTTCCCTTGCGATCTGCACAATCTCGGACAAGGGGAGTTCCCGTGCAAGCACCACCCGGGAGAATCCCAGTCCGTGTGCCCACCGCACCCCGTCTGCGTTATGAATCGTGAGCTGGGTCGAAGCGTGGAGCACAAGACCGGGCACGATCTCCCGTGCAAGCACAGCCACGGCAGGGTCCTGCACAAGCACCGCATCGGCACCCATCGCGTATAACTGGACAAGATACTTCGCGACCCCGGGGATTTCCCGGTCGTGGATGAGGATGTTTACCGTTACGTATACCCTCACTCCCCGGGCATGGGCGTACGCGATGGCCTTTCTGATCTCCTCATCGGAAAAGTTCTGCGCGAACTTCCGTGCGCCAAACTGTTTCCCACTCAGGTAGACCGCATCGGCCCCGGCGGCGACAGCGGCCCGGAAAGCACCCATTGACCCGGCGGGTGCGAGCAGTTCGGGAATTTTTCTTTGCTGCGGGGACATTGCATTTCTGGACATAATCACTCCGTTTTCAGGGAACTAAAAATCGGATCAGGCCGAGGGTGGCAAGGGTCGTCATTGTGGCAGCGACGCAGTAGCCGGCCATGGTAATCGCGAACGACCGGCTCTTCTGCCAGCCGAACAGCCGGGAAACCGGCGCACATACATACACACCTATGAGGATCTCGCAGGGGAAAAGGCCGAGGATGCCGTACCGGCTGAATATCCTGGAGCGGCCCGCGATTGTTTTTGTCTTTTCCAGGAACCCGGCAACCCGTTTTGAGGTCTGCCCAAAGGTATCAATAATGCCATAGATCCCAAGGAAGATCCCGGCCTCGATGCTGATAGCCGCACAGAGGACATAAAGGGAAGGGAGGCCAAGGCCGATCCCGATCGGTACCGCTCCGTACTCGATCAGAAATGCACTCGTAATCAGAGCAAAGGCGGAGACAAAGGACAGGCCAAGCAGGTATGCAGAAACAATCGGCAGGACAAGTGCAAGAAGGACACACCATCCGAGCGCCCCGCAGACGAGCCGGAGCGCTGCCAGAACTGCCGCATGTTCCATATCCGGGGATATCTTCTACCCGGAAGGGGATAAACCGGTATCCTTAAAAAGAAATCCCGGTCAAATGATTCCCGGGTGGGCGTATCTTTTTGTGGCCTCGCGGCCAACCGTCACGTACATGCAGATCGTTGCTTCCCTGACAGATCCCGCACAGGCCGCTCTCGCACAGGGTGCAGATATCATCGAGCTCCGCTTCGACCTGATGGATGGTAATCCGGTGGAGGTAGTGCAACAGTGCAGAATGACGAGTCCCCTCCCGATCATCGCCACGTTCCGCTCCGCACAGGAAGGCGGCCGGTACTTCGGGAGCCCGGAGGAATGGGCAAAAAAGATCGCGCCGGTCATCCCGCTCGTGGACTACGTGGATGTCGAGCAGAAGTTTGCAAAGCAGGCAGCACCGGTAAAAGCGGCGGGAAAAACGATCATTGCCTCGCACCATGCGGCGCAGATGATGCCGCTCCATGTTCTTTTTATGCTGGAACAGGAACTCCGATCGTATGGCGACATCCCGAAAATAGTCGTCATCCCCAACAACGAAGATGACCTTATCGATCTCATCGCATTTACCCGTGCGGCAAAAAAACCGATCTGCACCGGTGTCATGGGAGCACAGTTCCGGTACGCCCGGGCGATCCTCCCGCTCTTTGGCTCGGAGTTTGTGTACTGCCACACCGGTGTGCCGACCGCAGTCGGGCAGTACTCGGTCGAAGAGTTCGTGACACTGGCAAAACTTCTGACCTGACGCCGGGACCCGTCGGGTGGAAAAATGGATTTACCGATATTTTTCCTGCTCCAGCACCGCGTCGATGAGCACGAGCGCGAGCATCGCTTCTGCCACCGGGAGGATCCGGGGCACGATACAGGGATCGTGCCGGCCCCCGACCGTGATTGCCACGACATTCCCGTGAATATCCCGGGTCTGCTGGACTTTTGCGATGGACGGCGTCGGTTTTATCGCGATGCGCACGACGATGTCCTGCCCGGACGAGATCCCGCCGAGGATGCCGCCCGCGTGGTTGCTTGAGAATCCGGTCGCTGTCATCGGGTCGTTGTTCTCGCTCCCGAACTTTCCGGCAACGGCAAACCCATCGCCGATCTCCACGCCTTTGACCGCACCGATCCCCATCATGGCGCCGGCGATCGCCGCATCAAGCTTGCCGAAGACCGGGTCGCCAAGCCCTGCCGGGCAGCCGGTTGCCGTGATCTCCACAATGCCACCCACGGAGTCTCCCGCCTTTTTTGCTGCGAGGATCTCCTGCCCGATCTCATGCGGGGCGGTTTTGCCGTGCACTTCGAGGATTTTCCCGGTGACGGCGACTTCTTTTATCGCAAGGTACTTCATCGCCACGGCCCCGGCTGCGACCCGGCCGACCGTCTCCCTGCCTGAGCTCCGGCCGCCGCCCCGGTGGTCACGGATGCCGTACTTTTCCTGGTACGTAAAATCCGCGTGGCCGGGCCGGAATTTCTCCCTGATCGTCTCGTAATCTTTGGACTGTATGTCCCGATTTCTCACCAGGAGCGCGACGGGCGCGCCGGTTGTCTTTCCTTCGAATACTCCGGATAGGATCTCAACCGTGTCGGTCTCGCTCCGTGCTGATGTCAACGGGGACGTACCCGGCCGGCGCCGGTCGAGCAGAGGCTGGATATCTGTTGCACAAAGTTCGAGCCGCGCCGGGCATCCGTCAATAACAGCGCCGACAGCCGGGCCATGGCTCTCGCCAAACGTGGTGACTGCAAAATTTCTGCCAAAGGTGTTCATGCCAGTATCTCCCTAATCGCCGTATCGGGCACATCGATCCCAAAGAAGAGCCGGAACTGCTCCCGTGCCTGGTGGATAAAGACCTCGGTACCGGTGATGGTTGTGCAGCCGGCTTTTCGTGCGGCCGCGATCAGGGGGGTGACCGGAGGTGTGTACACAAGATCAAATACGGTCATCTCCTTTTTTAGCTGATCGTCCCGCAGCGGGTTTCCTGTGTCCGGCTGCATACCAATCGACGTCGCGTTTACGACCAGGTCCGGGTTGATCCCGGAAAAAGCATCCCATGATTTCCAGCGGCAGCCTGAATGCTCCGCAAGCTCCTGCGCTTTCTGTGGCGTCCTGTTTAAGATCGTGACCTCCATGTCGAGATCTGTAAGCGCGTAGGCAGCCGCCGCCGCGACTCCTCCCGCGCCGAGCAGCACCGCACGGTCGCCTTTATGGCCGGCAAGCGGTTTTTGTATGCCAAGCCAGTCCGTGTTGTAGCCTCTGGCGATCCCGCAGGAAAAGACCACCGTGTTGACCGCACCGATCTGCTGTGCCGCCTCATCGATCTCATCGAGACAGGCCATCACGTCCTTTTTGAAGGGGATTGTCACCGAGAGTCCTTTTGCATCGATATCGTGGGCAACCTGCATGATGGTCCTGATCGACGGGTCCTCGAATCGGGTATAATGGTAGTTGAGATCGTACCGTTTGAAGAGCCGGTTGAAGAGCAGGGGGCTTTTGCTGTGGCTGCAGGGGAAGCCGGCGACACCGAGGAACCGTGTCTGCACGTCCCGGTCCGGGCCGGTAAGCAGGGCTTCGAGCCGTGCATGTTCAGGTGCCGGGAGGGGGCCGGCCGCAAACCACCGGAACGCGGCTGCCCGCTCCGGGGCAGGGACGACACCCTTTTCGAGAAGGGAAAGGATCCGGTCCGCCGCTTCTTTTGTCGATGTACGGCTCGTGTCCACGCAGAAGTCCGCCGATGCGGCGTATTGCCGTCGCCGACTGGTAATCACCTGCGCAATCTCTTCGTTTTGGGGAAGGTTCGTGAGCGGCGGGCGGGGGGCCCGGGCAAGCCGTCTGCCGATTGTTGCGAGGTCTGAAGTCAGCAGCACGCACACGCTTGCAGCCCGAAGGTGCTCCATGTTGACGGGGTCCATCACGACACCGCCCCCGGTGCCGATGACAATGTCGCGGGCAGGCAGCGTGGCGATCACGTCGCGTTCCAGCGCCCGGAACCGCTCCTCTCCGTCATCACGGAAGATATCGGGGATCGTGCGGCCGCTTTCCTGTTCGATGAGAGTGTCGGTGTCAAGAAACGGCACGTTTAAACCGCGGGCAAGGATGGTACCAATCGCCGTCTTGCCGGTCCCGCGATAACCGAAAAGCACAATCCGTCTCATCCCATCACATCCTTGATTGCATCCCAGAAACCGGGGAAAGACTTGTTCACGCACTCAGCGCCGGTGATCGAGACGCCACCGATCCCAAGACCGAGGACGGCAAAACTCATCGCGGTCCGGTGGTCGTTTGCCGGGTCGATGGTGCCGCCATGGAGGGTGGCCGGCTGGATGATGATCCGGTCGTCGTCAGTATTTGCAATCCCGCCGAGCTGCCGCAGGCGTTCCACGGTGACTGCGAGCCTATCGCTCTCCTTGTACTTCAGGTGGCCGATGCCGGTGATTACGGTCGGGGTCTTTGCCACCGCCGCCACCATGCAGAGCGTCTGGACTGTGTCGGGTGCCGAGGACATGTCTATGGTGATCCCGGCAAGGGAACCCTCGTGTTCGATCGTGACACCGTCGTGGGCGTACGTGACCTGGCAGCCCATCTCCTGGAGTGCATCGAGAAAGAGCCGGTCGCCCTGCACGGAGTCCGGGTTGAGGCCCGTAACCGCTACCCTGCCGCCGCAGATCGCTGCGAGCGCAAAGAAGTACGAGGCCGATGAATAGTCACCTTCGATGACGTACGTGTGGCCGGTGTACCGGTTCTGGTTGCTGATCTGGAACTGAGTATACCCTTCGCGCCGGATCACGGCGCCGAAATCGGTCATGACGCCGGCTGTAATGTCGAGGTAGGACTGTGATGCGGGTGTCCCCGTGATCGAAAGCGTGACCTCGTGCTGTGCATAGGGTGCGGCCATCAGGATCGACGAGGCGAACTGGCTGCTGGCCGAGCCGTCGATCGTGGCATTCCCGCCTTCCAGCCTGCCGCGGACTGTTATGGGGGGAAAATCCGTTTTCTGTTCAAACGAGATCCGCCCACCGAGGGCGACAAGCGCATCGGCAAGCGGCCCGACCGGCCGTTCCTGCATCCGTGTACTACCGGTAAGGGTGACCGGGTGATCGGAAAGCAATGCCGCCGAGGTGAGCAGGCGCAGGGATGTACCGGAGTTGTCAAGATCGAGCACTGTGCCCGGCGGGCAGGAGAACGCACCGTCGCAACCTTCGATGGTCACGCTATGGGCCCCTGCCTCAAGGTGAACGCCGAGCCGGCGGAGCGCGGCCATCGTGAGCTTCGTGTCGTCGGCAATAAGCGGGTGGATGATCGTACTCGTGCCCCGGGCAAGCGCTGCTGCGATGAGGGCCCGGTGCGTGAAACTCTTGGACGGCGGGGCGGCCACGGTAAGATCAATACCGTGCCGCTGGGGAAGGGTGACGATCATTATGGTACCTCAATTCTCGGGTAGCACCCCAGTTTCCGGACCGTGGTTATCGCTTCAAGTTCGCGGAGTGCCTCATCTGTGCACCCGTTTATGGCATAATCAAGGAAGAATACGTATTTTCCCATGCCCCGCTTTGACGGTCGCGACTCGATCCGGGTGAGGTTGATCCCCCGCCGGGCAAAGACCCCAAGGAGATCGTAGAGGAGCCCGGCCCGGTCGGTGTCCGGGTCGATGAGGATGCTGCACTTGCCGGGCCGGCAATCGGGACCGGAGTTTTTACTGATCCGCACAAACCGGGTCGTGTTCTCCGGGTTGTTCTCGACATGTTCTGCAACGATGGGCATGCGGTAGATCACGGCTGCCGATGACGAGATGATCGCCCCGGCGTTCGGGGTCTTTTTTGCTTCGATGGCACTTGATGCGTTACTGCTCGTATGGATCACCGGGACCTTCCAGTGTTCGATGTACCCGCTGCACTGTTCGTGGGTCTGTGGGTGGACATAGATCACCCGGATTTTGTCAAGCGGGACGAGGGAGGCGAGGTGGTGATGGATCGGCATGTACATCTCCGCAGTGATCGAGAGGGGGTACACCATAAGACCATCGAGGGTTTCTCCCACTCCCCCAGCCTCGGAGTTCTCGATCGGGACAATGCCGTCGCCAGTGCCCGCCACCACTCCTGCGAAGATGCTGTGGATGGTTGGTTCGAGGACGACCGGGTCGCACCCGAGTTTTATCGCAATCTCGTGGGAGAAAGTCCCTTCGGGGCCGAGCGTGATGACCGTCATTTCTTCACCATGCACTCGATCAGGGCGTCGGTGAGGTCCTGCCCCCGTTCGCAATAGGCGCCAAGGTGCCGGGTGTCCCGGGAAAAGAAATCCCTGAAAGCCTCCGGGTCGCCTCGCGTAACGATCTCCGAGAGTTCGCCCGCGGCCGACCGGCACGCGGCAATCACTTCGGGCACGAAGGGGTTCTGCTGGAGAATGTCGGCGTAGAGTGCGGGGTCCTGCGAAAGCAGCCTGCCGACAAGCCCGAGTTCGATCTGGTAGACCGGGCTCATGAACTCCTCGGTTTTTTGTATATCGATGCCCATCCTGCGGATGGAGTCGGCCATGCAGATCGTGACAAAGTGGGTGAGCCCCTGCACGACGGCCATCATCCGGTCGTGCTCCTCCGGTGTTGTTATCGTACAGACGGCACCTTCGCGGGTAAAGACTGCGGTTAAGTTGCTGAGCGCCGCATCGGTCGTGCGGGCCGGGCACACAACGATGGTCTGGCCCGAGATTGACGAGACCGTCGGCCCGAACATCGGGTGGAGCCCGATTACTTCCGCCTTTGACCGGAGCATGGCGGCAACCGGTCCGACTTTGAGCGAGGTAAAATCGCAGAGCAGCTGGTCCTCCCTCATGAGCGGCGCGATCCCGCCGATGACCCTGACCGTGTCCCGGATAGGGACCGAGACGATCACGAGGTCGCAGGTATCTGCAAGTTTTTCATTCGTGAGTGCTGTTGATCTGCCCGAGACGAGTACTTCGTAACCGGCCCGCTCAAAGACCGGGGCAAAAAGCTGCCCCATCTTTCCGGTCCCGCCGATGATGCCTGCCTTCATGCTCACTTCTCGCAAATCGTCTCTTTGACCGGCATGCCAAAGTGCCTGCCGCCTTCAAGCGTACAGCCGAGGATCCGGTCGCCGGCCGAGAGGTTCACGACCGAGATGGCATTCCCGTTTGGCGTGACCAGCCGGATCGTCTCCGCGTTCTGGAGGATGAGGCTCGCCTTTGCGCCACCGGCTTCTGCCTTCGCCTCGACGAGCAGCAGGGGCCTGCGCTCGATCTTGGTCCTGCCCACGATCGCGGAACGGGCTGCACCGTGGCTGTCAGAGACGAGTACCTGTCCTCCGATGGAGAGATCAGAAAGGTACGCGGTCTTCCCGTCAGGAAGCAGGATATACGCGTGCACCGCGCCGGCGTTCACCCGGAACGGGCGGGGCGCGACGTACGGGTTCTCCAGCGTCTCGGCGTGGACAAGGAGCATGGCAGATGAGGTATTACCCATCAGCATGCCGTCGCCGTCCACCAGCATCGAGCAGGTGTCCACGCAGACCCGGTCGCCCATGCCCACCGGCTGGATCTTTGTCACGGTAAACGGGACGAGGCTGACGGTGCCGGCCTGGTTTTTGATGAGCGCTGCGACCGCTTTTACCACGGACGGGTCGGAGGTCTTTAAGAGAATCCCCCAGACGCCCTTTTCAAGGACGTGAAGCGCGAGTTCTGCCTCGTGCACGTCCTTCACGGTCGCGATGATCCGGTCGGACTGGGCGACAAGGTTCTCGAGCGGGATGACCGTCCAGTCACTTGTGGTGACGATGACGATCCGGTTCTTTCCTTTCATTGCCGCGTCGTTCTCGCTTGCCTTGTCCGTGATGCTGCATTCAATGACATCGGTTCCGGGCTTAAGGTCGCCATCCGGTGCAACGGTCGTGATCCGGCCGAGCCGTTTTACGTCCTCTGCCCGGTCGGCGACAATGGCATCCGCGCCGCTCTCGATCGCTGTCGTCACGCATTCCTTGTTCCACGGGCGGGCGTCCACCCAGAACTGCTTCATGTTACGGCTGCTCCAGCGCCTTTTTCGGGTCGACGTTCTGGTGCACAACACGGCAGACGGCCCGGACAAACGCCGGGGTGTCAGTGCGCTGGAAGGCGTTCCTTCCCATGCAGACGCCTGCCCCTCCGGCTCCGACCGCGTCCCTGATCATTTCGAGCGACTCAAGATCGCTGATCTTTTCGCCGCCAGCGACAAATACCGGCACCGAGCAGGCTTTCGTGATCCGAGCAAATGCTTCGGGATTGCCCGGGTAGCTGGTCTTGATCATGTCGGCGCCGAGTTCTTCTGCGACCCGGACACACTGCCCGATGGTCTGCGGCGAGGCCGGGTCGATGCCTTTTCCCCTCGGGTAGATCATCACAAGGAGCGGCATCCCCCAGCGGTTGCAGTCCCGGACAATCTTTGCCCCGGTCTCGAGCATCTTCGACTCGTTCGGGGCCCCGAGGTTGATGTGGATGGAGACTGCATCGGCCCCGAGCGCGATGGCTTCTTCCACGGAGCAGACCTGTACCTTGTCGTTCGGGTCCGGGTTGAGCGAGGTGCTGCCCGAGAGGTGCACGAAAAGCCCGATGTCCCGGCCGTGCCGCCGGTGTCCCCGTTTGACCATGCCTTTGTGGAGCACGATCGCGTTTGCCCCGCCTTCGCTTACGTCAGTGATGACTTTTGTCATGTCCAGCAGGCCGTCGATCTGTCCCATGGAAAACCCGTGGTCCATCGGGATGATCACGGCGCGGCCGGTGTTCCTGTCGATGATCCGTTCGATCCTGATCTCTTTTCCAATCATGATTGCCACCTTACTACCCTTCGAGGACTTTGAGTGCGTCCTCGGCACTTTTGTTCTGGTGTACGATACATGCCGCTGCCCGGACGAACTTGTCCGGCGTCCGGTGCTGGAAGGCGTTCCGGCCGATCGAGATACCGGCCGCCCCGCCTGCCATCGCGCCTTCAATTAATTCCAATGTTGTGCGGTCATCCGTCTTTGAACCTCCGGCGACCACGACCGGCACCGGGCAGCCCCGGGTCACTTCGCGGAAGGACTCCGGGTCGCCGGTGTACACGGTTTTCACGATATCGGCGCCAAGCTCGGCTGCCACCCGGGCGGCGAGTTTCACCTGGTCGACATCGTTCTCCTTTTTTATGTTCTTCCCCCGCGGGTACATCATCGCAAGGAGCGGCATCCCCCACTCCATGCACTCGACCGCCACGTGCCCGAGATCGGAGAGCATCCGGGCCTCGGACTCGGCCCCGATATTGACATGCATCGAGACCGCGTCGGCGCCCATCTTGAGGGCGTTTGTCACCGAGTTCACGAGCACCTTCTCGTTCGGGTCCGGGCCAAGTGAGGTGGAGGCCGACAGGTGCAGGATGAGCCCGATGTCCCGCCCTCCCTGACGGTGGCCATAGAGGGCGAGGCCCACGTGGCCGATCACGGCATTGGCCCCGCCGTCCGCGACCAGGTTCACGGTCTGGCCCATGTCGATCAGGCCGGCAATCGGCCCGTTCGAGACCCCGTGATCCATCGGTACGATTACGGTCTTTTTCGTATTCCGGTTCATGATTCTTTCCAGACGAATTTCTTTACCTCTCATAATCAACAACTCCCCCTTCAAGGCCTGAAACAATTGAGATCAGTTGTGAAGGGAATTACCGGTACCAGGGATAATACCTGAAACCGAAATAGCTAAAGAAGCTAAAATAGCCAAAAACGCGATAGCCAATGCTCCTCGCGTTTACTTTTTCAGAAATGACATTACTGATGCTGCGGACGGGTGCTGCGCTTTCAGAGATAAAGACATTCACGAGGGAAAAAACCCTCACGGGCGCTGTTGCACTCTTCCTGCATGGTTATTGGTTGGAGCTGGGGGTATATAATTGTGTGTGCTAATGTGTAGCATGGTGGGGGGAGGTATGGAAAATGAGAGAGCCATCTCACGCGGGTGTTTCGGACATTTCTACAAGCACTGTACAAAATTCTATTGTGATTGAGAAAAATTAAGAAAATAATTATCCCCTAATAAAACACCAAAATACTTTGT
>NZ_PMZU01000032.1 GCF_003170075.1 Methanoregula sp. | reverse complement strand
GAGAATCTGGCCGGATCTCCTGTGCCGTAATTAAAACAACTGATTTTAAAATAATAAAAAATATTTGCCGTTATGCACGCCGTTACCCGGCACTGTTTCCGGAGACGTGGCTATCGGTGCCGGTATCGCACTCCCCGCGATCCTGACAGCAGCCGGGCTCGCGGCCACCCTTCCTGTCAGAAACCAGGACACGCTGGTCCGGCAGAACATACTCAATATCTCTCCTATCACGATCATCCTGCTCGCCATCGGGGCATTCTGCGGTTCAATCTTTCTTTTTGTATGGTACCGGCATTGAATAGCACGACAGGCAGCCGGGACAAAAATCCCAGCCCGCCAAAGCAAGATTGATGTCAGGACAGAACCCATATAACGGGCATGAAACGAGGGCAGATTCTTGGTATTTTGGCACTACTACTTGTGTGTGTCGTAACAGTCATTCCCGCAATGGCCGTCGTGCCCATCACCCATGATGCCGCCACAGACTACTACAACGCTGCCGTGCAGTTAACGGCAAACGGGGACTACGCAGGGGCAATTGCACTCTACGACAAGGCGCTCAGCTCGAATACGACAATGATGAACCGGACTGATGCGCTTCTCTATACATTCCAGGGCAAGTCTTATGCGCAGATCCAGTTAGGCAACTATACCGATGTGATAGTAACCGTCGATACCGGACTGGAGAAGTTCCCCACGGATCCGATGCTCTGGAACAACAAGGGCTATGCCCAGTACAGCCTCGGGAAGTACGCAGACGCTGTGACTTCCTACGACAGGGCGCTTGCCAGTGACGGAAACAACACCCTCGCTCTGAGTAACAAGGGGGATGCTCTGGTAAAACTGGGGAACTACCAGGATGCCATAATGACCTATAAAGCGGCGCTTGAAAACGATCCCGACAACAATGCGACGGCCACCAAGCTTGCCGATGCTGAGAAAGCCGCCGCATCCACCCTGCCGGTCACACTGATCGTTCTCGTTGTGGTGGTGATCATTGCTGCAGCCGGTGTCACGTACTATGTCACCAGAAAGATTCGCGACAGCAGCAAAAAGGCCACCGATACACCGGACAAAAAAACCGGCACGAAGAAAAATAAAAAGTGAGTGAACCACTTTTTTTCTTTTTATATTATTTGCAGGCCGTGACGACAAATGAGGCCGTCGTCCGGGAGAGCACCGTCTTCTCTGCATCATCAGTCCGGACCTCTCCTTCGCAGAACGCGACCCGGCGCCCTTTTCGGATCACCCGGCCCTCAGCGGAGATCACGCCATCCCGCACACCCTTGATGAAACTGGTAGACTCCGATATGGTCGCTATCCCTTCGGTCGTTTCCAGCATCGGGTAGAGTGCAAGGGCCATCGCCTCGTCGGCAAGCGCCACGAGCATTCCGCCCTGCAGCCAGCCCACACCGTTGTGCATATCGGGCCGGACTGTCATTTTCAGCGTGGCCCTGCCTTCCTCCGCATGGACGACCTCGATCCCCGCCAGGCAGAAGAAGGGATTTGCGTATTTCCCGTCCTTTCGTATGTTATCCAGATAGGTCATGGTACTCCGGGGGACATGTCTGAAACGGGAGGGGATTAAGGTTGCCATCCCTGACAGTTGGGGGATTCCTCCCCAACATATAAGAGAGCCAAAACCGTAAACGGTAAACCGGTGGTATCAGGATATGCCTCTTTCAACAGACGAGTTCAGGAAAGGCACCACCGGGACAAACGAGATCGAGGATCTACTCAAGGCGCATCCCGACACGGCGTACTCACTCCACGAGATCGAGGAAGCACTTATCGGGCCCGGAATGAACCGCACAAAACATCTCGATGTATTTATCGCCGATCTGACGCTGCTTACTCCGCTCCTTTTTAAGGAGAAAATGATCGAGTACCGGGTGATCGACGGCGTTCCGTACTTCCGTTGGCGGGGATAAGGCATGCCCGCTCCTGCCATTCTCTTCCCCCACCGGCTGCTGTTCTGTCGTTACCCCATCCTTAAATACCGGCATTCCTGAAACAGGTAGTATGGAAGATACAGAACTCAAACGCATGCTCGCCGACCTGATTTGGCTGAACGCGCTGATCGCAACCGAACTCATCCAGGTGACCGAGAACACCTCCGCCATCCTGCGCAAGTCCCCGCCTCCCGATACCTGCCTGAAGGATCACCAAGCCCTCCGGGCAACAGCACTTGCCATTGCGGAAAAATACCATAAAGACACGGCGCTTGCCCGTCACCTGGGCAAACACCAGTAATATTATTGGCGATCTCCACCCAAAGGTACAGGACTGCACCGCTGCCGGGCCGGTTGTTTTTATGGGCTGACAGCGGGAGCAACGAGTTACTGCCTGTCATGTCCCCTGCCCCCGTTATCAGATTCAGCCTGGTTATCCCTGCCTACAACGAGGAAAAGCGGATTCTCGGCCTTTTTGATTCCATCACGCACTTCGACGGAGAGCTTATTTTTGTCTGCGACGGAAGCGACCATACGGCAGATGTGGTGGAGGCAATAGCAAAAAGCCGTCTCGATCTCTCTATCCGGTGCCTGCGTTTTACCACCCGGCTCGGGAAAGGGGGGGGCGTGATTGCAGGACTTACCGCGGCTCAGGCGCCGCTTGTGGGGTACGTGGATGCGGACGGCTCCACCGGCATCGATGAAATGTGCCGGCTCTTCGGGCATCTTTCCTCTTCCGATGCCGTTATCGGCTCCCGGTGGGTGTCGGGTTCGCAGCTGGAGATCAAGCAGAACTGGCTGCGCCGGCTGGAGAGTCGGGGTTTTAACCTGATTATCCAAATATTGTTCGGGCTCTCATACCACGATACGCAGTGCGGCGCAAAAGTCTTTAAAAAATCCGCAGTCGATGCTGTATTACCTCATCTCATCGCGCGGGGTTTTGAGTTCGACGTCGAACTGATCTGGAGACTGTCACGGGCCGGGTACCGGATCGAGGAGGTTCCCATCGCGTGGCAGAACAAGGGAGATTCCAGGGTCAGGAAGGGGGATATGATTCGGATGCTCGCCGGTCTCCTCAAGGTCCGGCTCCATCCAGGTACGCCATGATACCGGCAACCGCAGACAACCAGAATAAAGATGCTTTTAGATTGTTCAACGAGGGACGGTACCGGGAATCGCTCGCGCTGTGCTACCGGCTGCTCGAAACGACCCGGGACCCTGCCCTTGAAGTCCTTGCAGCCACCAACCTTTTTTCGCTTGGAAAAACCGAGGATGCGGAGGTGTATTTCCGGGATCTCGCCCGGAAGATGCCGGAGTCATCCCATGTCCACAGTTACCTTGCAAAGGTGCTCGAACAGCGGGGCGATGACGGGGCGATCGCAGAGTATGCGGCGGCGGTCAGACTTGATCCCGACAACCAGGACGCACTGCGCAGTTATGCGGCCAGTCTCATCGCACGAAAGGATGACCGGGGGGCACTCCCGGTCTTAAAACGGCTCTATGCGCTAGGGAAACGACCCGATGATTGCCGGCACCTGACCGCCGCACTCACCCGGACAGGAAGGGCAGAGGAAGCCTGTGCCCTGTACCAATCACCCGGAGCCGGGCTCACAAAAAGCAGGGAATATATCGGGGCACTCTGCGCAGCCGCGAGGTATCACGACGCAGCCGATGAGGCACAGGTGCTCTGCGATGAGACGAACGACCCCGCCATTCACCGGTTATACCTTGCTGCACTGGCCCGTGCAGACGCTGCCGGCGCTCCCGGGGCCTACGCATCGTTTCTCAAAGAGAAATCTGATCCCCTCATCTATCTGGATTATACCCTCATTTTGCAGGAGCGGGGAGAATATCTCCGGGCGCTTGCCACGGTAAAAAAACTGATCGCAATCGACGGCAGACCGGAGTACCGGCTCATCGCCTGCGAACTTTCTGCGGCACTGGGCGATCATGCAAACGCCCTTCTGGCATACGAGAACCTGATCCGGGAGGCACTGGATGCGCCATGCCCCCCAGAGACCCTCAGGCAAATCCTCCGGTCGTACAGCGGGTATATTCGGACGCAGTTCCCGCCAGGAGAGGCACGCGCACGGTTTCTTGCGCTTGTTCCGAGCGACACCAATGTAGTCTCTCTTTTAGAGACGGCACAGATGTACCGCGAACAGGGAGATACCGGCGAAGCGCGATCCTGGTATTACCGGGCATACCGTGCCGATTACTTAAACGGCGGGCTCCCGTACGCAGAGTTTTTGGCCTCGCAGGAAGACGACCGCGAGTGCGAGAAGGTGCTGCTCTATATCCTCGCAAACGTCAGGAAACTGACCGATCTCAGCCGTGTTGCGGTTGCGGTGACAAAAAAAGACGGGTCGCCGGACCGGATGAGACGGCTCACGGGAGAACTGATCCGGCGCCTTGAAGAGAGGCGGGAAATGCTCGGGTCAGCAGAGCGGGAGTGCCTTGCCGCCGCGTACCTGAACGCAGCCGCCGATGCGTTGTCACGGGAAGACTATGCCGCATGTATGCGCAACTGCCTCTGCGGTATTGACGTGCTGCCCGCATATTCCCGCGACTGCCGTTCTGACGATTTTCTTATCCTGATACACCGCACGAAGGAGCAGATGCTCACGGACTGCCCGGTCGTAAATGCGCCCCGCACGGAAAAAAAAGTAGATTCACGGAGACCGGTGCAGGCCCTCTGTGATGTCATGGCGCTATCGGAACCCGAGCAGAAGATCCTCACTTTCCTTGCTACCCACGGGAGGGCAAGCGAGACGGACCTGCGACGACTGCTGGGCTCCCGCAGGGTCGCCGGAATCGTCAATCTCCTGATCCGTAAAGCGGCAGCGCAGGGAATTATGCTCATAGAGAAAAAAGGTATGAGTGCGGAAGGGGAGGTCTATGAATACTGTGGAACCTGAACGGACGGACCGGCGACGGCACCAGAGTCTCAATATCATAAATGCCCTCCGGCGGGGAACCGTGCCTGCGGACGGCCTTGAACGGATCGCGGTCGGGCTTGACATGGAAGAGGGCGTGATCGGCAGGCAGCTGGACTACGTGGCAGAAGGGGGAGGTGACCTCAAGTTTATCCGGGGGGATTATGGGTCCGGCAAGACATTTTTTGTCGCCCGCGCCTTGGAGATCTCCGGCACCAAAAACTTCGTTACCGCCCATGTTTTTGTCTCCCCTTCAGCCCCGCTCTCGAAACCCAAAGCACTATACCAGCAGATCTGCGCCAATCTCAGGACAAACGAGGCTAAGCACGCGCTCAAAACCATCGTGGACAACTGGCTCTTTGCTATCGAGGAACGGCTGATCTCAACGGGCAGTGGGAAGACAAAAGACGCCGATCTCGAAGCAGCAACGGAAAAAGAGATCGAATCCGCCCTTGCCGGTATCAGCGAAAAGAACACAGCCCTTGCCGCCGCGCTGCGTACCTACTATAGGGCAAATAATGCCGGCGACTTCCCGATCGCCCAGGCGGCCATCGGTTGGATCGCGGCAGAACCCACCGTGGGGCGCGACTTCAAGCAGAAGGCAGGTATCAAAGGAGAGGTCGATGATTCCACCGCGTTTCTTTTCCTTTCAGGGCTTGTCGAGATCGTCCACGGCGCGGGATACCGGGGGCTTGCGATCGCGATCGACGAACTGGAGACAACGCAGGGGCTCCAGCGGAACCAGCGGGAGAGAAGTTACCAGACGCTTGCCCGGATTATCGATGCCCTCGATGGCGGCCGGATGCCGCACTGTTACTTCCTTTTCACCGGTACCCCTGCATTCTTTGACAGCTCACGGGGGATACGGTCAGTAACGCCGCTCTACGACCGGATCAGCGTGGTCGAGACCGGTGTTTACAAAAACCCCCGCCAACCCCAGATCCACCTCTCCCGTTTCGATACCGGCAAACTCGAACTGGTCGCTCTCAAGGTTGTTGACGTGTACTCGCAGGCCTACCGTGAAGTCGACCGGGAGAAGGTCTCCCACCGGTTCATCCGGGCTATGATCAAAAAGATTACCGGCCGGTTCGGAGGCAGGGTTGACGTGATCCCGAGAATTTTCTTAAAAGAGTTTGTCGATGTACTGGACAAGTGCGAGATCTACGAGGACTTCAACCCGGCCGAGGGTTATGAGTTCGAGGCCGAGCACCTCAAAGGGGAACTCAAAGCGGAAGAGGAAGCAGTCATGGTCGTGGAATTTTAAAAAACGCCCCTGTGATACTGTTTTATCGTTTCAGCAAGAATGGTACTGATATGCGTTCGAGGTTCTGTCCGCTGGTAGCAGTTGCTTTCCTCGTTTTTATGGCAATACTGCCGGCTGGTGCACAGACGGTCACCATCAATGCCACCCCCTCCGTGGTGCATATTGGGGACATGGTCTTCCTGAACGGCACGGTCTCGGGCATCCAGACGATCGCGGTTTACCTCTTTTTGACCGGCCCGGATCTGGATTCCCGGGGTGTCACGCTGGAGAACCTCAATATACCGGCCGGACACGGCCTCTTTACCACCGCGCCGGTGGATATGAAGGAGGGCACCTGGAGTTACCCTTGGGATACCTCCATCATCCTCGGGAACATGAACCCGGGAACCTACACGGTCTACGTGGTAACCTCCCCGGTCGACCGGGAACGGTTCAGCCACGGCGGTTATGCCTCGGATAGCGTCACGTTCCTGCCTTCGGAGACGGAGGCCACACGGGTGCCCCTGTCCCCGGGGATCGCGGTTGTGGCGCTCGGGATCACCATCATCACCGGCTCCTGCATGATCCGCCGGCTGAAAAACACCTGAAAAAAAACGATGCCCCGGGGAAAAACCGGTTTGACACTTCAGCAGCCGTTGTTCTTCCGGCTGCCCTTCTTTTCCTGCCGCCGCACCCGCACCGACTGTGCGTGGGCAGACAGTCCCTCAGCGGTGGCAAGGGTTTCTATAATGTCCCCGATGCTGTCCAGGCCCTCTTTTGTGAGGATTTGCACCGAGGAAGTCTTGCAGAAGTGGTGCACGTCAAGGCCCGAGTATTGCCGGGCATACCCGGCCGTAGGGAGCACGTGGTTGGTACCCGACGCATAGTCCCCGCAGGCGACCGGGGTATACGGCCCGACAAAGATCGCGCCTGCATTCTGTATGCCGTTAAGGACCGGTAGGGAGTCGGTCACCTGGATGGAGAGATGTTCCGGGGCGACGGCATTCGAGATTGCAACCGCTTCGATCAGGTCGCCGGCGATAATATAGCCGGAGTTTTTGAGCGCCTGTGCGATGATCTCCTTTCTCGGGGCATGTTCTGCCTGCTTTTTGATCTCGGTCCCAACACGGTCGGCAATTGCGGCTGATGTCGTGATGAAAAGGCAGGCCGCATGGGGGTCGTGCTCCGCCTGTGCGAGGATATCGGCGGCGACATACGCAGGCACGGCACTTTCGTCCGCGATGATGGCGATCTCGCTCGGGCCCGCCGGGAAGTCGATCTCGGCATACTCACGGAGCATCATCTTTGCGGCGGTCACGTACACGTTGCCCGGTCCAACGATCTTGTCCACGGGATCGATGGTCTCGGTCCCGAGCGCCATCGCAGCAATCGCCTGAGCACCCCCACACTGGTAGATCTCGTGCACGCCGGCAATATCGAGCGCAACGAGCGTAAGGGGCTGGATCGGCGGCGGGGAACAACAGCAGATCTCCGGGACGCCGGCGATCCGTGCAGGAACCGTGCACATAAGGGCAGTCGAGGGATAGGCGGCACGGCCCCCGGGGACATATGCCCCGACGCGGGAGAGCGGTGTGGTCTTCACGCCAAGGGTAATGCCAGGCTCAAGCTCGTTAAGCCAGAGGCCCCGGGGCAGCTGGAGCTCATGAAACCGGCTGATCCGGGCCTCGGCTTCCACCAGGCACTCGGTGACCTGTGCATCGACCTGCTCGTAGGCCGCCTCCCGTGCATCCTCATCGATCGCGATCGTGTCGAGATGCACCTTGTCGAATTTTTCAGAAAGCTCAATGAGGGCTGCATCTCCCCCCGTCCTCACCTTCTCGATGATCTCCTGCACCGGGCCGTGTACCGCATCCAGACGGGATGTGCGCCGAGAGACCCAGGTATCGACATCAACCGCGCTCCACATAGCAGAAAAACTCGGCGGGAAAGATTGTTAAGGTTTCGTTATCCGGGCCTGAAATTTGCAAAAATAGCGAATATCCCCGATCGGGTTTCGGATATCTGAACCTGTACCAAAAACGACTGTCCCGACCGTTTTCCGGTATCAGGGTCCTGACAGGGCCGGGTCTCTTCAGGTGTATTACCGGGCATCCCCTGCGGATACACTCCCTGAAATACCGCAGTAAACTACAAAAAGAAATATTGAAGAGTTCTCGGCCCAAGTTCTGTATGGTTATTATATATGGTAAACAAATTTCGTGCTGAACTGATGTGTATTGCAGCCATTCTGGTGCTTGCAGCAGTACTTATGGCCGGGTGTACAAGTAGTACACCGGCGCAAACGACGACCACAACGACCAGCGCTCCGGCAGCAACCTCCACCGCAACAGCGGTAAATGTTACTGCAACAGCGACGAA
>NZ_PMZU01000076.1:290-8603 GCF_003170075.1 Methanoregula sp. | reverse complement strand
CCATAGAATCATTAAATGAAAAACTTTAATATAGTTAAATGAAGCTAATCAACATTTGCAATACAGATCTTGTGAACAAGACAACAATCCGCTTACAATCGTTAAGCCCGGCTGATCATGACCTCGCATTTTTTTTTCCTTTCAGACCCCGTTACGAGCGAGCGACTCTCGTGGTTCGAAGAGTCGCTTAAGTTCTACTTTATCCAGATCTACCCTGAATCTCTGATATACCGGGCAACAACCAAACACCCGGTATTCACATTCTTCCTAACCGGAGATGCACTCGCGAGCCTTGAGAATCCGGAGACCCAGCAGATCTGGTCTGTGATCCTCTCCCTTTCCGCGGTCAGGATCATCTGCGACCGGCAGGAACTGGACCTCCGCGGGATCTCGATCGAACAGCTCAAGATGAAAAACCCCAACCAAATTATTGACCAGAACGGTCTTGCGTCACATAACCAGCCGTCATTCTGGAACGATGTGGTAATGCTGATCCGGCAGCAGAAAAGGCCACCACACGCGTCGGACTCGATAGGCTGGTTCCAGATCGAGTCCCCGTACATGCACCGGTCAGCATGGTACGGGCTGAAGTTCCTTTCGTCTGCACTGGAAAGCCGGTTCTCAGTCGAATTGTACGCTTATCTCGACGGCATCCACATGGGGCATATTGGACAGAGCCCGATAGAATCGGAGAATATCGGTCGGGGCCTTGAGGATCTCTACGATCTGGCGGGAAAACAGGGCCTCACATGCCAGATCCTTGCTTGCAACCACTGTGCCACCGCACGGGGCTACAGCACCTGGGATGATGGGAAGGGTGTGATCATCTCCACCTGTGCCATCAAACCGTTCAAGATCCGGGACCTGAACGCCATGGTTGACCGGTTCGAACACAGTCACATCATTCTCTCGGAAAATGCTGGATCCATCGAGTTCCCGTGGAAGGGGTCTGCTCCCTCATATGACCGGTCAGAGCAGAACAGCAACTCCCCGCCGATTACGATCCTCATCACAAAAAGCCCGTACAGCACGGAGCACGCATATGGGGCGATCGCTTTTGCAGTCGCATGCGCACACCAAGGGATCCTCACGCGGGTGATCTTTCTGGAGGATGGGATTTATGCGCTGAAGGGGGACACGAAGGTCTGTCCGGACTCCGTCGGGTTTAATATCCAGGACTATATAAACGTGGCAGCCGGCAACGAAAACCTCCACCTATTTGCTCTCACCCCTTCGTTCCAGAAACGGGGAACGACTAAAAACAAGAACCTGAAGGCCGTGCTGGATATTGGCTACCCGGGCCTCGCAAAAATCCTGTTTTACCTACCGGGGAATGTGCTGATGGATCACCAGCGTCTGTTGATATTTTAGGAACGTCTGGGGGATGTGATGCAAAGAAGATTAACCAATTCCTTAACAGGCGGTACGATAACTGCGATTGATTAACCATGGGTATTTATTAGTCCGCCATTTGTAATTCTTTTTGAGTGCTTATGGGTTCCAGTTCAGACATTATGCATGATTTTGTGGTAAAGGAAATAAGGAATATTTACTCCAGTTATGACGGCTGGAAGATCACCTCCCATTCACTGGAGAACGGATATGATACGCTTGTTTCTATGGAACGGCGTATGGGTGGACACCGGGAATCCGTGAAAGTTCTTGTTACATTAAGTAAATCGATCCCCTCGCCTCTCCCGGAAGAGCTCACCCGTGCCGACCGGGCTGCAGACGGGACTGTGACCCGTCATGATTATGCTGTTATGGTCCCGGCCAATGCAGATGTATCAGCAGTACCGGCCGGGGTCCGCATTTACACCATGAAATCCTTTGCGTTTGAGGGAAAAGAGCTTGTCTGGGTAAAAAAGCCGGTCCAGAAAAGTAAAAGCGAACCGACAAAATTGCCGGCATAACCTCCTTACTTTTTTTGTTGGAGAAGCGTGATTATATGATGCCCGGCCTGTCTTCCTGGGGCGTTGTAACGGGGGAATCAACATGGTGAAACGCTATCTTAACGTCAAACCGCTTAACGAGGTACAGGTCATCGTTTCCCGGTCTTTTAGTTTCATACCGTCAATCGAGCGGGTAGCGATCGAACAGAGCGTGGGACGCGTAACAGCCTCACCCGTGATCGCACGGTACTCGGTGCCCGAGATCCATCTTGCCGCGATGGATGGGATTGCGGTAAAAAGTGCAGACACAGCCGGAGCAGATGAGCAGCACCCAGTGACGCTCGCCCGGGTGGCCCGGGTCAACACCGGCAATATCGTTCCTCCCGAGTATGACGCGGTGATCATGATCGAGGATGTCTGGGTGGAAAACGAGCAGTACGTCATCAGAAAGGGCGTCCCACCCTGGCAGCATATTCGCCCTGCCGGTGAAGATATAGGGGAATCCGAGATGGTGCTTGCCTCCAGACACACGATCCGGCCGCATGAGATCGGGGCGCTTGCCGCATACGGGATTACTGACGTGAATGTGCTCAGCGTAAGGGTGGGTCTCATCCCAACCGGCAGCGAACTGGTCGAACACCATACCCGTCCCGCCCCGGGCCAGATCGTGGAGAGCAACACGCTGATGGCCGCTGCCGTGCTGACTGCAGCCGGCGCTCATTGTACCCGTTACTCTATCGTTAAGGATGAGCCAGGACTCATCCGCAATGCCATAGAAAACGCGCTCAAAGAGAACGAGATCGTAATCGTCTCTGCCGGTTCCTCCGCAGGAACGCGGGACTACACCGCTGATGTAATCGCAGAGCTTGGCGAGGTGCTCGTTCATGGTATTGCGATAAAGCCCGGCAAACCGGCAATCATCGGGCGCGTGGGAGGAAAACCGGTGATCGGCATGCCGGGGTACCCTCTCTCAGCGCTCACTATCCTGCGGGAGATTGTCCTCCCGCTGCTCGGGCACTATGGCATTACCCTCACAGTCCCGAAAACCCTTGCGGGGCAGCTTACGACAACGCTCCACAAGGACATCGGCACCGAGGAATTTGTTCTCTGTGCCGCCGGCATGGTGGGCAGGCGCTGGGTACTTTCCCCGCTCTCGCGGGGGGCAAGCGTGCAGATGAGTGCGGTCCGGGCAAATGCCTATATCACCATCCCCCCCGGAGTCGAGGGTATGGAGAAGGGCGAGCCGGTTAATGCAACGCTCATGGTGCCCCGGGCCGATGCCATGCAGTCACTCCTTGTTACCGGCAGTCACGACCCGGTTCTCGACTACCTTGCAGATCTTCTCCGGTACCGGAACGTGGATCTCCACTCGACAAACGTGGGAAGCATGGGCGGCATCATCGCACTGATGAACGATGAGTGCCACGCAGCGCCCATGCACCTGCTGGCGAAGGACGGGAGTTTCAATGTACCGTACTTGGAAAAGCACATGCCCGGACAGGAGATCGTGCTTGTCTGCGTAGCAGAACGTCAGCAGGGGGTGATCTCGCGGGACGGTTTCGAGTTTACCGATCTCAAGCACCACACCTACGTCAACCGGCAGAAAGGCGCGGGTACGCGGATACTGCTTGACTTCGAACTCCAGAAACGGGGCATTGACCCGCTGGACATCCGGGGATATGACCGGGAAGTAACCACGCATCTTGCCGTTGCACTTGCAGTAAAATCCGGAGAGGCCGATGCAGGTATGGGGGTCTTTTCAGCAGCACAGGCCCTCCATCTTCGTTTTGTCCCGGTGGCAACTGAACGATACGAACTTGCCATCCGCACCTCGCATATGGCAGACTCCCGGGTAAAAGCACTTGTGGAAACGATAGAATCACCGGAGTTCAAAGCCGTGCTCAAACAACTGGGAGGTTATGATACCCGGGAGACCGGTGTGCAGCGCACTCTGCCTTAAACGAAGTATACGAGAAAGACAGCTCCGCATTCTGGAACACAGTCTCTTTAAAAAAAGAAAATGTTTTTTGGTACCGTTCAGTTTAGCAATGTGATGCGTTTTTTAACTAGTCCGGCTGCATTTTTGCCAGAATCCTGCGCGTAATCTTGGGGTGCAACGACGATACCCGTAAAATAATAAAATGTATTAATGAAAAGACTAAAAGAAAATAATCATGGCTGAAAAACCAAAGTGTGAACACTGTGGAAAGGATGCTATCGGGTTCCAATCAATGGAGGGCGGTTTCGAATATGTCTGCCAGGACCATGCTGATAGCCTTCTTCTTGCACTCAAACCCGGCGAAAAAAAATCTTACGGTGTTTGTTATCTTGAACGATACTCCTGATACATAATCATTTCTCCTGATAATGATGGAGGCAGCTTCCCTGCGGTCTGAAATATTTTTTACCGACAGAAACCGTCCTGTTTGCCTTATCATGAACCCTCCTTTAGGATGAGCCCATTACCCCCTGCTATGAACTGCTGATCCTTTTTTCACGGTCCGGGGGGTTTATTACCCGAAACCTGTGTTTCATCCTCAAGTTCTTTGGTCAGACCTGTAAGATCAAAAAGATGTATCTGTGAAAAGACTTCAAGAGAAAATAACGATGGTGGAATAACCAAAGTGTGAACGCTGTGAGAAGGATGCAATCGGGATCCAGTCATTCGGGTACTGTTTTGCCTATTTCTGCCAGGACCATGCCGACAGCCTCCTTCTCGCGCTCAAACCTGGTGAAAAGCAGGCGTATGATTATTGTTATTTCGAACGATTCGATACAACCGATCACTAATATTTCCCTGATAAATACAGATGCCAGCCATGTTCAGGCTACGTGATCAGAATCCAGGAAGCAACAGCCCAAAAAAAAGAAAAACTATTCCCGGGTATTCGGGAACTCACACATTATGCGGTGGCTTTCCGTACTGCGGCAACCGGTACTTCCGCGACCTTCCGCACCGGTCTCTTCTTCCAGACCAGTGCTCCCTTATCGATGGCAAACGAGTGCATGGGGTAGACCCGTACACCTGCCGGTATCTGTAAGACATCGGCATTTTGGGGGGCAATGATGGCATACTCGTGCCGGGACGGCAGGCCGTACCCGGAGACACCGGAGACTTTGAGGTCATCAAGTACATCCGGCGTGACTACGGAATTGTAGGACACAAGAACCTTTGCGGTCTCTTTTGCGCCTTCGTGCATCCGTTCCAGAAGAACCGTCATCTCGTCATTGCCCTGTATTTTTTCCTCACGGATATTCCAGCCATCAACACTGGAATAGACGCGATGGAGATCCTGCAGGGCAAATTTCTGCATATTGCTCGTAAGAATTCCCATCCTTTTCACCCTTACAACTACAGTACGACTCCAAAAAACACCTTTCAAACCTTGCCCTGAACCAGAACGTAACCTCTAAAAAAGAGATTAGTTCTTTGGCACCGGGTTGAACACGTTCTCGTAGATCATGTCGCTACCGGTGTTTTTAAGCCGGGCCCGTTCCTGTTTTTCCTCAACATAGGCCATGAGCGGCAGTTCCATGTTGACACCCGGGACATGGCCAAACATCTTTTCAAGTTCGACCTGCTGGGCGTGCATGAAGAGCGCGTTCGGGATCTCCGCAGGGCAGAGTTCCTCGCACTGGCCGCAGTTCACGCAGGAATCCGCGATATGAGCATACCGGATCAGGTGGAACATGAAGCTGGGCGGAAGTTCCCCGGGCTTCACATATGCCGGGTTCTTTGTGGTGCAGTCGACGCAGTAGCAGATCGGGCAGGCAAGGATACAGGAGTAACACTTGATGCACCTTGAGGTCTCGGTCATGATCTTTTTTAACCGGTCTTTTCCCTCGCCAAGGCCCTCAAAATCCTTCTTGCGCCATTTCTCGCCGAGCTTGAGCATCGCGCCCTCGACTTTCCCACGGATCTCAAGACCCTTCGGGTTGGCCGGTTCGGTTGCGATGATACCCTTCTTCACAGCACCGTCGAGAAGGTTTGCACCCTTCTCGCTGCACACTTCAACAAAGGTTGCCTTACCAGCCTTGTCGCCAATGACACCCCAGTTCCCGCAGGCAAGGTCTGCTTGGCGGGGCACCTTCATCTTGCAGCGGCGGCAGTTGGTCCGTCGGCCGTAGCCGGCCTCTTCAAGTTCATCCATGGAGATGCCCTTGTGGCCCCCTTCGTATTCGATGATGAACTGACCTTTGTCGATCTCTTCTTTGTGGACTGTGTCCGGGTCAACGCCGAACTTCTCGGTAATCATCTTTCGGGCACGGACCGGGCTGACCGACCCCCCGCAGTTGACACCGATCATGATAATGTTGTCGAGATTGATCTGCTTACGCTTGGCCAGTTCATAGAATGCCATCGCATCGCAGCCCTTGACCGTGACTCCGATCTTCATGTTCGCGGCACCGTCAAAGTAATTCTTGATGAGTTTGGGCATGAGGAGCGTGCCGCAGTGGAGCGACCCGGCAGTCTTTGCCAGTTCCTTGGGGTCGGAGATCAGCACCGGCTGGGCATCGTACAGATCAGTTCCCTTGGTGATGACGAGGACTGCGTCAACGGCCTTGGACTCGAGCGCGAATTTCCAGAGACCGGTGACCGCACCGCCGAGTTCTGCGTGTTTTTTGATCTCGGCATCATTGGTCCACGCGTAGAGCATATCGCCTTTCTTTGCCATGTTCAGGCCTCCTTGATCTTCTCGATTTTACAAGCACATGCCTTGAACTCCGGTATTGATGCAACGGGGTCAAGTGCGTTGTGGGTAAGCAGGTTTGCAGCACATTCTATATAGTGGAACGGTATGAAGACGACACCCTTCTTGATGGTCTTAATCACGCGGGCACCGATCTTGATCTCTCCCCTGCGGGAGATTGCCATGACCATCTCCTTGTCCTTAATACCCATCTCCTTTGCGTCCTCGGGATTGATCTCAATCCAGCCCGTGGGCTCCTCGCGCTCGAGATCAACAGAGCGTCGGGTCATCGAGCCGGTGTGCCACTGCCAGATGCAGCGGCCGGTGGTGAGGAGGAGCGGGTACTCCTTGTCCGGAACTTCTGCCGGGGGTTTCCACTCGATCGGGGTAAAGATACCAAGACCGTCCGGGTGGGAAAATCTCTCCTTATGGAGGATGGGTGTACCCGGGTGCTCCTTTGTCGGACAGGGCCAGTGGAGTGCTTCAGGCTTTTCGAGGCGTGCATAGTCCATGCCTGCATATGAGGGGGTAACCTTTGCGATCTCCGTGAAGATCTCTTCTGCGTTCTTGTACGGGAACTGCTTCTCGTATCCCATGTACTTTGCGAGCTCGCTGATGATCAGCCAGTCCACCTTGGCCTCGCCGGGCGGGTCCTGGGCCTTTCTCCATTTCTGGACACGGCGTTCGGTTGAGGTCTGGGTACCATCCTTTTCGGCATAGCAGGTTGCCGGAAGAACTACATCTGCAAGTTGTGCTGTCTCGGTCAGGAAGATATCCTGCACGACAATAAACTCGGCATTCTTAAGCCCTTTCTCCACGTGGTGGAGGTCCGGGTCAGAGAGCATCGGGTTCTCACCCATGATATACAGGCACTTGACTTTGCCGGGCTCATCAGCAAGAACATTGATCAGCTTGGTAACCGTCAGACCGACTTTGCCCTCGGCTATCTCGCAGCCCCATGCGGTTTCCATCTTCTTCTTCATGTCGGGAACAAGCACTGACTGGTACCCGGAGTATACATTTGCGAGGGCTCCCATGTCGCAGGCACCCTGCACGTTGTTCTGGCCACGCAGTGCGCAGATGCCCGTGCCGGGTCTTCCGAGGTTGCCGGTCAGCATCTGGATATTTGCAACTGACTTGACGTTGTCGACACCGGTGGTGTGCTGGGTAATACCCATTGAGTAGAGGATTGCAGACTGGCCGGATTTGCCAAACCACTCTGCCGCAGTAATGATGTCCTTTGCGGGAATACCAGTGATCTTCGAGACGTTCTCGGGGCTGTATGCATCTTTCATCACAACCTCTTTGACCTTCTCGAAATCCTTGGTCCTCTTTGCGATAAACTCCTTGTTCTCCCAGCCGTTCTTGAGGATCAACTGCATGAAGCAGTTCAGTAATGCCACATCAGTACCGGAGTAGAACTGCAGGTGCAGGTCGGCAATCTTCCCCGTCGGCGTGAGCCGCGGGTCAGCGTAGATGATCTTTGCACCATTCTTCTTTGCCTGCATAATGCGGCGCCCGATCAGCGGGTGCTGCTCGAACGTATTGGTGCCGATAACAAGGAGGCACTTTGATTCGGCAATGTCTGCAATTGACTGGGTCATTGCACCGGATCCAAACGCTCCGGCGAGCCCGACGACCGTTGAAGCGTGGCAGAGCCGGGCGCAGTGGTCAATATTGGGTGTCTTTAAAACAGCACGGGCGAACTTCTGCATCAGGTAGTTCTCTTC
>NZ_PMZU01000076.1:0-179 GCF_003170075.1 Methanoregula sp. | reverse complement strand
TGGACGCCGACAACCTTCTTGTCCTTGACAACAAGGTTAAAGCCACACCCGGTGCCGCAATACGGGCAGGTAGTTGGTACGTATTTAAACTCCATATGTTCTCCTCGAACAATTATAAGCTGATCAAGAACTCTATTTAAACATAGTGAAAATAATCCAAAAATTGATGAGTAAAAGTG
>NZ_PMZU01000005.1 GCF_003170075.1 Methanoregula sp. | reverse complement strand
GGACTACCCCCCCTTGATTGCACCTGCGCGACCTGTGCTTCGCGTGAAGTTATCGTCTGAATACATATTTTGCCGGCAGCAGTCATGGGGGGAGGGGCCTCTCTTTAGGCAAAGGGGTACCCCCCTCCCCCAAAATGGAGAGGTATCCCGACCCCCCGACCAATTTTTTTAAAGCGATACCCCCTACCCCCTCTTTTGGCCCGGGGATGGGGGTGCCACCTTCGTACGAAAGAGGGGGTACCCCCATACTTCGTGCGGTTGTCTTGTTGTACCTGGTGTATCGTTATCATTGGCTGATACGGGTTTTCTGATTTGGTGATATACATTAACAATCCGTTTTAGTTAATATTTTAAATTTTTTATACAACCTTTACTTTAATACCTATAACCATAAAGTAAGCGTTTGGTAACCATCATGGACGGATACGCAGGAAAGATGATCTATGCTGATCTCTCGGCAGGGAAGGTGACTATCAAACCCACGCCGGCGGGACTCAAAAAGGAGTATATTGGCGGGCGTGGGTTTGGCATCCGGCTTCTGACCGACATGGTTGATCCAAAGATCGATCCGCTGAGTGACAGGAATGTTCTCGTGTATGCTGCAGGGCCCCTGACCGGCACCGGCATTCCTTTAGGGAGCCGGTACGAGGTCTCGACTATCTCGCCGCTCACCGAGACTGCGATGAGCGCCAACAGCGGAGGGATCTTTGGCTGGAAGATGAAGAAGGCGGGGTTCGATGCGGTTGTCGTGTCCGGCAAAGCGAAGAAGCCGGTATACCTCCTTCTGGATAACGGGAAGGCTGAACTCCGGGATGCGGCACATCTCTGGGGTAAAACAACCGGGCAGACGACCGATGCAATCGTGGACGAACTGAATGACAAGAGTGTCCGTGTCTCCTGCATAGGGCCGGCAGGAGAGAAACTCGTGCTGTTCGCCTGCATCATCAACGAAAAAACACGGGCTGCCGGACGCGGGGGTGCCGGCGCTGTCATGGGCTCAAAGAATCTGAAAGCGATTGCAGCCCGGGGAGACCTGCCCATCAAGGCAGTGGATGAAGAGAATCTCAACATAGTCAAGGACCGCGTGCGCAAGAAGATCGAGGAGAACGGGATCGCACAGGCGCTGAAGAAATACGGTACCGCGGTGCTCGTCAACATCATCAACGAGAACTATGTCCTGCCGACCCGAAACTTCCAGAGCGCCCACTTCCCGGCGGCGGAGAAGGTCTCCGGCGAGACTATGGCAGCAACCATCCTCAAGCAATCCAAGGGCTGCTATGCCTGCATCGTGAAGTGTGGCCGGGTCTGCGAATTTGACGGCGAGTCCGGGGAAGGCCCGGAGTACGAGCCCGACTGGGCGTTCGGGCCGGACTGCGGGATCGATGATCTCAAAACGGTCGCCCGGGCGAATAACATCTGCAATGAGTACGGGCTCGATGCGATCTCGACGCCGACAACGATAGCCTGCCTGATGGAGATGGCAGAGAAGGGCTATGTCAAGCACCCGGTCCGGTTCGGTGACGTGAAAGGGATGTTACAACTGGTAGAGCAGATCGCAAAGCGCGAAGATATCGGCAATGAACTGGCCGAGGGCTCATTCCGGTTCGCCACGAAATACGGGCATCCCGAATTATCGATGAGCTCCAAGAAACAGGAACTGCCGGCATATGATCCCCGGGGGATCCAGGGATACGGGCTTGCGACTGCCACATCGGTCCGGGGCGGCGACCACGTGTACGGGTACATGATCTCTCCCGAAGTGCTTGGGGTGCCGGAGAAACTCGACCCATACGTGACCAAGGGAAAACCGCAGTGGGTCAAGACGTTCCAGGACCTGACAGCGGCCATTGATGCATCGGGCATGTGCCTGTTCACCTCGTTTGCTCTCGATGCACAGGACTATGCGGACCTTCTCACCGCGGCTACGGGTATCAAGACCGACCCGGCCGGGTTGCTGAAGACCGGCGAACGGATCTGGAACCTCCAGAAACTCTACAACATCCAGCGTGGGTTTGGCCGCAAGGACGACACTTTACCGGCCCGTCTCCTAAACGAACCCCTCAAAGAAGGTGCACCCACCGGGCAGGTGTGGAGACCGGAGGGGATGCTCGATGAGTACTACACCCTGCGCGGCTGGGATAAGGAAGGGACGCCGACAAAGGAGAAACGCCGGGAACTGGGGCTTACGTAACATAACCAGGAGTGCAGCAAGGGGAATATCCCTGCATTGTATCTGATTAAGGAGTACCCGGTGCTTCCAGCGGTAAAGAAAGATCTGAACACGATGTAGAGCTGATACCAGAATGTGATGAATACCCCACAGAACGATATAACCATCACCGTCAAATCGTTTGCTACCCTCCGGGAGGTCATGGATGCGCAGATCCGTATAGATTTCCCGGAGAATGCAACCATCCGCTTACTTCTCGCTGAGCTCACCGGACGTTATGAGGGCCTGAATAATCTGATATTTGCCGCCCCGGAAACCTTCAGGGATTACGTCAACATTCTCAAAAATGGCAGGAACATCCATTTTCTTGCGGGACTTGATACGCCGCTCGATGACGGGGATATAATCGCGCTGTTTCCACCTGTTGCCGGGGGATAAGGGTGAATAACCAGTTCGCTGCCTTATTGAGGGGAATATCACGGCAACTGGATCATCTACTCGCTGACAAATGTCGGTCGGGAACATATCCAGTGATCGACACTTTTCTAATTCACCTCATAGAGATGCCCACAGAAACGCATGGCGGAGCTCTGCCGTCTATGTTAGATGGGCCGGGAATAACAGCCTGATGAGATTATATACCGCAAACGGGATGATCAGGAAAATGTCAGTGAACCCGCTTTAAGCTGATATAGAATAAGTCATACGGAACGACAGCAGCAGAAGTGGATAAAACGGCATGTTGTCACCTTACCGTTTTCAGTGCACGAATTGTAAGGAGACACAAGTAGTATTCACAAATTGATATATTAGGTTTGTTGATCCTCAGTCATCCGCCGCATCTACCATACGTAGGTAGAAGTCATCAGCCGGAACAATGGCGGTTAGTGGCGATTTCATCGCCGTTAGTTGGTGTGGTCCGGGATATTAATTTAAGGCTGCGACAAAGGGGTAATTGTCAGGAATAAGATATTACTTCATCTTGTCCCGTGTTTTCCGCAATCGGTTTTTATCATACAGGGAGGTGATTTGCACCAGTCGCAGTATTTCCGCCGCCTATCGTTTGTATAAAATTTACTCTGACAGCATTCACAGACATAGAGTTTCAGGATCTTCCGGTCTACTGAAGGCGATGTTTTCTGGGGCTCAACAGAGGATCTGATAACATCTTTTTCCTTGGAAAGTTCCTTTAGTTCCGGCTTTGAGGTCCTGAGGCGCTCAAGAAGGGGGTGAAGCATTTTCTCTCCGAGCAGCATGCTGGCCTGCGTCTGGTATTGCTTTTCAATAATATCAGCGACAAACCGGTTACCTTTGTAGGTTGTCCATGTCCCGGTCTGGTGTTCTTTTTTTATCAGGTGCTGATTTTTCATATCGTTCAGGGTCGCCATCATGTCATCTTTGGAGACGGAACAGTACAACGAAAGATGGCGTTGCGACGGAAGACGAATACGGATACGCTCCGGGAAAAAATCGATATCCAGTTTTTTCGTGTCACAGAGTTGTATCCAGAGAGCGGTCTCGAATACTTTCTGAGGTGTGAGGTGAACCATTGGCTTGTTTTTATGGTATTTCTGTTCAGGTAATAAATCAATAGGTATACCCTGATTAATCCCCGCCTCTTTTCTGCTTCCAATGCTCTGCGGATCAGCTCACCTCTCTCAACTGCCCAAAACCCATTTTTAGAAACCTCCATAGGAAAAAAAGAACCTCGTTCAGCCGGAATTTAAAAAAAAAGGAAAAGTCAGGGAGGGGTTATACCGGTGATACGAATCCCGAGCTTGTACAATTGAATGGTGCTACCGAACTCACATCAGGTGTCAGTGACGTAAAAAGACTCTTGCCGTATGTATCCACACCATAAGAACCGACAACCTGCTTCCCCTCATCTGACATAAGCCAGTTGATGAACCGGTCGGCCTGTACCTCGTTGACATTCGGGTTCTTTGCCGGATCCACCGCGATAGCACTGTACCGGTTCAGAAGATCGTTCCCTTTTGTCACAAGGGGCGTCAGCTGAAGCTTGCTCTTATACGCAAGGAATGTCCCCTCATCGGTCAGCGTGTATGCATTTTTCTGGCTGGCAAAGACCAGTGTGTCGCCCATTCCCTTTCCGATTGAAAGATACCAGGAACCTGAAGAATTTGAGATGTCAGTCGTGTAATTGAACCCGGCTTTTTTCCAGAGTCCCTGCTCGGCTGTGTGGGTACCGGAGCCGTCACCGCGTGACACAAAGGAAACGTTTGCCGTACCGTTTATGCCCGCTGCCCGGATCTTTGCAAATGCAGCGGTAGGAGTAAGATTTGCAATGCCGGCTGGATCACTTGATGGACCGACAATCATGAAATAATTGTACGCAAAGCAGCGTGTGTTTGTACCGTATCCGTTACTGATGAAGGTCTGTTCCTGTGATGGGGAGTGCACAAGCAGGAGATCCGCATCGCCCCGCTGTGCGAGCTGGATTGCCTGACCTGTGCCCTGCGACGTGATCATCAGTTTAACGCCGGTTTCATTCTGGTAAATATCCTGTATGTGGTTGAGAAGTCCAGTATCGTAGAGACTTGTTGTTGTAGCAATAATAAGCGTTTTTGAACTATGTACGACAGGTGTGGCAGTCGTGGTTGGAATCACTGTTAGATTAGCAGTTGCATTCACAGTTACATTCGCGGTTGGAATCACCGTCGGATTCGCGGTTGGGGTTGTTGTGGTCTGTGATGCGGGTGTAGTACTCGTACATCCGGTGCTCAGCACTACAAGAAAGATCACCAGTGATATGGCGAAAATAAATGAAAGTCGTCGTGTCGACATATGATATATTAACTGAATAATGTTATTT
>NZ_PMZU01000009.1 GCF_003170075.1 Methanoregula sp. | reverse complement strand
GGGTACCCCCTCCCTTGATCGTGCCGGCCCTCCATCCCCCTTTCCTGTTCCGCAGAAAAAATTATTGGACCGGCCGATCACCTAAAAGAGGTCGCCCATACATTTACGGATTTCATGAAAAAACCCGGACCCTGCACGGGTCGCATCCTTTCTAAAACCGGCTAGAGTGCTCCCTGCAACTTCCCGGTATGTCCCTTTGTTTATTTTCACCCCCCGCACCCGGGTATTCATATGCAGTTCCGGTGCATGTCTCCTCACACATCGTCGCATGCATTATTAGCGAGGAACTCCATGGATACACCCCAGACTGCCACACAGCAACAATGTTCCAAACAGCACCAGACACCCGTCAGCCTGCTCAATAAATACTGGGGCTATCCTGCATTCCTGCCGCACCAGGAGGCGATCATCGCATCGGTCCTGAGCGGACACGACACTCTCGCGATCATGGCCACCGGGGGCGGGAAGTCGCTCTGCTNNACCGGCGGCGGCAAGTCGCTCTGCTACCAGCTGCCGGCCCTGTATCTTGGCGGCCTCACGGTCGTCATTTCGCCGCTCATCGCGCTCATGAAAGACCAGGTGGACGACCTCAACACCCGGGGGATCCCGGCTGCCGCCTTCAACAGCACGCTCGATTACCGGGAACGAACCGGGATCGAGGCGGAGATGAAGACGGGCAGGCTTCACATCCTGTTTGTCTCGCCGGAAAAATGCATGCAGGCCGGGTTTCTCGACACCCTTGCCACCGCTCCGGTCCGGCTTATCGCAATCGACGAGGCGCACTGCATCTCGGAATGGGGGCACAACTTCCGGCCCGAGTACCGGGAGCTCGCCCGGTTCCGGAAACTGTTTCCCTCCGCTCCCGTGATCGCCCTCACCGCAACCGCGATCCCGGAAGTAAGGAAAGACATCTGCCAGCAGCTTGGCCTCGTGCAGGTCCGGGAGTTCGTGGGCAGTTTCAACCGGGAGAACCTGACATACCGGGTGATCCCAAAGAAGAACCCACTGGTCATGCTCGCCGACTTTCTCTGCCGGCATAAAAACGAAGCAGGGATTGTCTACTGCATGAGCAAGAAAGAGACCGAGGAGATCGCATACGAACTCCGGAAAAAGGGGTTCAGGGCGCTCGCCTACCATGCCGGGCTTCCCCGGCCGGTGAGGGTGGACGTGCAGGACGCGTTCCTCAAAAACACGGCGCAGATCGTCTGTGCAACGGTCGCGTTCGGGATGGGGATCGACAAGCCGGACGTCCGCTTCGTGATCCACTACGACCTGCCGAAAACAGTCGAGTCCTATTACCAGGAGACCGGGCGGGCCGGGAGGGACGGGAAGCCTGCCGAATGCCTCCTCTTTTACAGCAGGGGGGATTACGCCCGTGTCCGGTCCATGCTCGAACATGACGAGGGCGGTGAACGTTCGATCCGGATCGCGCTCAAAAAACTTCAGGACATGACCGGGTACTGCGAGACGACCGGCTGCCGGCGCGCCTTTCTGCTCTCGTATTTTGGCGAAACCCCAGAAGCAGGGAACTGCGGATCGTGCGACAACTGCGAACACCCTGCGGCATCCATCGACGGCACGGAACCGGCGCGCCTGATCGCCGCGTGCGTACAGCAGCTGCCATCCCACTTCGGGATCGAACTTATCTGCGATGTCCTGCGGGGAAAAAAGTCGGCGAAAATCGAAGCATACCATTTCGACCGGCTGCCCTTATATGCAACCGGGAAGCAGCACTCAAAGGAAGAATACCGGGTCTGGATCAACGATCTGGTCCGGCAGGGGTATCTCGCACGAACCGGTGACAAATACCCGGTCATTGCTCTCGGTGCGAAGAGCAGCGGGCTACTTGCCGGGACCTGCCGGGTCCGGCTCCCGGCATCCGTACGGGACGCAGCACCGGTATCCCCGTCTGCATCACCGGATGCCGGGGAAATAATCGACAGTGATGCCCGTGAAGCAGAGGCGGAGCTTTTCCAGCGGCTTAAAGCAGTCAGGACTTCGGTTGCCCGGGAGAGCGGGGTGCCCCCGTATGTCGTGTTCGCGGACCGGAGCCTCAGGGAGATGGCCCGCACCCGCCCCTGCGACAGGGCGCATTTCGCGACGATCCCCGGGGTAGGCAGTGTCAAGCAGGCGAAGTATGGCCCGATCTTCCTTGACGCGATCAGGGCGTACTGCAGCGAACCGGCCGATTGAACCCCGCATTACCCCATCCCCAACGCTTAATGAGCCTGCACCCTGATACTCTTTTTGAGATCCATGATCGATACCGCAAACCTTCCCGAAAACCCCGGCTGCTATCTCTATTCAGACGAGCGAGAGACGATCATCTATGTCGGGAAGGCAAAGAACCTCAAAAAACGGGTATCGAGTTATTTCACAAAAAAAGATCACGACCCCAAGACCCGGAGCCTTATCGCCCATATCGCTTCGGTCGATGTCGTCGTCACGGATACCGAGACTGAGGCGTTCCTCCTCGAAAATACCCTCATCAAAAAGCACCAGCCGAAATACAATATCAACTTAAAAGACGCGAAACGCTACGCGTGGATCGAGCTGACAAGGGAAGAGTTCCCGCGCCTCGTGATCGCCCGGAAAACGACCGGCGACGGGACGTTCTTCGGACCGTTTGTCTCGGCCGCGGAGCGCGACTACGTGCTCAGGGTGGCAAAGAAGGTCTTCCACCTGCGGACCTGCAAAAAAATCCCGAAGCGCCCCTGCCTCCGGCGCCACATGCAGTCCTGCAGCGCCCCCTGTACCGGCACCGTGAGCCCGGAAGTGTACGATGAGAACGTGAAGAAAGCCACCCTGCTCCTCAAAGGGAAGTCCCGCGAGCTGCTCGATGAACTCAAACAGGAGATGGCGGCACGCTCGGCGGCAGAGGATTTCGAACGGGCGCTCGTGCTCAGAAACGAGATTGCGGCCATCGGGCACCTTGCCGACCGGCAGCACGTGGAGCGCCGGCGGGAATACGACCAGGACGTGATCGCGTACCAGGTGACAGACGGGAAGGTCTACCTGACCGCTTTCAACGTCGAGCGCGGGTCGCTTTCAAACAAGCAGGAGTTCACGTTCGATGCAGGAGGGGAGGATTTCTTCGAGGAGTTCCTCGTCCAGTACTACTCGGAGCGCGAACCCCCGAAAGAACTGATCCTTGGCCATGAAATAGATTCTGCGCTCACAGAGTTCCTCTCGGTGAAAAAGGGAAAGCAGGTCGATATTATTGTCCCGCAGCGGGGGGAGAAGCGGCAACTGCTGGACCTCGCACAAAAGAACCTCGAGATCGCGTTCTTCCGGGACACACTCAAAGGGGCCGAACTCGGGACTGCGCTCAATATGGTAAGCCCCCCGGCGGTGATCGAGTGTTTCGATATCTCTCACCTTTCAGGCATTGCAATGGTCGGATCGATGGTACAGTTCCGGGACGGGAAACCGGACAAGAACAACTACCGGCGGTTTAAGATCAAAACCGTGGAAGGAATTGACGACTTTGCATCGATTGCGGAAGTGGTGAAACGGAGGTATAAACGGCTCACCGATGAGCACGCCCCGTTCCCGGATCTGGTGATCATTGACGGGGGCCGGGGGCAGCTCTCGGCTGCACAGGAGGCACTTGCCGCTCTTGGTATCACCGGACAACCGGTCATCGCGATTGCGAAAAGGGAGGAAGAGATTTATGTGCCCGGAAACGTGCTCCCGCTCCGGCTCGACAGGAAAAGCATCGCACTCCGGTACATCGAAGAGATCCGGGACGAAGCACACCGGTTCGCGATTACCTACAACCGGCTGCTCAGGAAAAAGAAGATACTCACCTGATCCACCTGCCTCATGCAATGCAGGGTGAAGAATCTGCCCGAAGTCAAAAGTATTTAAACCGGGCGATATACTACACTGACATACATATCAGGTGATAGTAATGCCAGACTTTTTCAACCCGTTCAGTGGTATGGTCCCGGACCGCAAGCTGACCAAAGAGGAACTTATCCGGGTTGTCCGGCTCGACGTTGCCGGGGAACTTGAAGCCATCCATGGGTACATGGCCCACGCGGATGCAACCGACAACGAGCTTGCAAAGGCAGTCCTGACCGATATCGCCGATGAAGAGCGCGTGCATGTCGGGGAACTCTTAAGGCTCCTTTCCATTCTGACCGGCGACGAGGATGAATTCTATAAGAAGGGAACGCTCGAAGTGGACACCATGGCAGGAAAACTGGGGGCAGCAGGCGCTGCTGCACCCGCAGCAAAAGAGGAATCGACCATCGGAGCACTCAAAACTTCAAAGGAGGCGTAATTATGGTAAATGCATATCTCGGACGCGAAGATGCACCCATCGGTACAGAGACCTGGAAACTGATCGACGATGTGGCAGTCCAGGCTGCAAAGAGCCAGCTTTCAGGAAGGCGGCTGCTTGCAGTCGAGGGGCCGTACGGATTCGGATTAAAGTCACTCCCCCTCGGGGACTATGCACTTGAAGACGGGATCAGCGCGAGCATCTCCCTCCCGCTCTCCCTGATAAGGACAGAGTTTTCCATAGGCAAGCGCGACCTTGCGGCCTACGAACGCGACCACCTCATCCTCGACACGGCACCGGTTGCCTGTGCAGCGATGGATGCGGCGGCAAAGGAAGACCGGATTATCTTCAACGGGCTTACGGGAACCCCGGGCCTGCTCAACGCAGAAGGAGCCGGCTCCCTGACACTCACGAAGTGGGACAAGGTCGGCGTCGCTGCAGACCAGATCATTGCTGCGGTCACCAAGCTCGATAGCACCGGTTTCCACGGCCCCTACAGCCTTGCCCTTGCACCGGCCCAGTACAACCTGCTCCTCAGGCGATACCCGCAGGGCGACGGGACCGAACTTGAGCACATCTCTTCGATCGTGGGCGACGGTGTTGTCAAGGCTCCGGCGCTCAAGAAGGGAGGGGTGCTGATCGCCTCGGGCAGCCAGTACGCTTCCATCGCGATCGGACAGGACCTTGCAGTCGGGTACAACGGCCCGGTCGGGGACCTGCTCGAATTCCAGATCTACGAGAGCCTGGCCCTCGTGGTCCGTGCACCTGAGTCGATTCTCGTGCTGAAGTAACACTCACTTTTTTCTTTTGTAACGCTTATGAGGTACTGAATTATGCAGAGGGGAATTTCCAGGATTGGACCGGGTATTCTTGTCCTCATTATGGTCGCCGCGTTTGTGGCCGGGGCAGGGTGCCTGAGCGATACGGTCGCAAAAGACACTTCCTCCGGTGAACTCCATACCCATTACGAGTACGCGGATTCATGGTCGCCGGGATACGGGTGTTATTCGCACCTTGACGGGTATGTGTACAACGCAGGAAATACAACGATCCCGGACGTGCGGCTGAATTTCAACCTTGTAAACAGTAAGACAAACACGATCCGGGATTCACGGCTGGTCTATATCGGCCAGGTTGCACCGGGAGAGACCCGGTCCTATGAAACGATCCTTGACGGCGAATGCACGCAGGATTACCGGGTCGAACCCGCATTTTTAAAATAGGGGGACTGGCCGGGAAAAATCCCGGTAGTTTTTTGGTACGGGGTTAATTTCAGGAAAAAATCGCCGAATATTATTCCCGTTCTTCCAGNNGGTCAGCGACACCCGCCAGTCCGAATGCCTCGCGCCGTTCGGTACAGGCGCCGCACTTTCCGCAAGGGAGGTCTTCTCCCTTGTAGCATGACCACGTATCCACGTAATCCACGTTAAGGGCCAGTCCCTTTTTGACAATATCTCCCTTACTGATCATCAGGTAGGGTGCATGGAGGGTCACATCGTTCCAGTCGCAGAGATGCAGGGCAGTTGTCATAGCGCTTACAAACGCCGGCCGGCAGTCCGGATAGATCGCGTGATCCCCGGCATGGGCCGCATAAAAGAGATCCTTTGCCCCGATGCCGATGGCATACGATGCCGCAAGGCTTAAGAAAACCATGTTCCGGTTCGGGACGACCGTCTGCTTCATCGTCTCTTCTGCATAATTGCCCTCGGACACGTCCCACTGTGCCCGGGTCAGGCTTGACGGGGCAAGGTCGTTCAAGACCGAAACATCGATAATTTTGTGGGGAACCTGGAGTTTTTTGCAGGTCTTTTCTGCACACCGGATCTCTTTATGGTGTTTCTGGCGGTAATCGAACGTGATCGCACTAACCTCATATCCCTCGTGGATCAGATCGTAGAGGAGGGTGGTACTGTCCATCCCCCCGGAAAAAATGAGCACCGCTTTCATACAGGTATCATCGCCCGGTTAACGGTATCTTCAGGTTCCTATATCAAAGGAACTCCGGATTATTCTCCCGGGGAGGATGTCGGGAGCCGGACAGGGCATCTGGAGAATGGATCGGGAAATCCGGGAAACTCCTGATGACGGTGCCAGCGATTATATCTGCTGCCGGGGAGGGCCCTCTTGCGGGTCTGGAGAATGAAAGGAGTGCCCTGAAAATGAAGCACACCTAAAAAGCATATCACTACAGACAACGAAAATGGATCCGGAGAATGCTCACGATGGCTGGCCCGTACCTGAAAAGCGGTGAATCCATTATCCTGACAACGGATCGGGTGCTGATCGACGATAGTGAGTATGATGTTATTCTTACCAGCCAGCGCCTTGCCCTTGTCGACAGCGGCCATACCAGCGAGCAGCAGCCGGTGATCCCGTTTGCCACCATCCTGTCCGTAAAAGGGGGAACCACCCCGGCACGCGAGCCGTTCATCACCCTTACAGTTATCGACCCGATCGGCCTTGAAGACTCAAAAACCCTTGATCTGATCTTTTCCCAGCAACCCTATGAAGACCGGAGCCCTGAATGCGATACCTGGGTAAAAAAACTGATTGAAAATATAGTGTCCATCCGGCAGGAGCCTGTGCCAGCCGGAAAGCAACAGGTTTCAGTAAAATCCCAAGACATGCATCCCACGGTCCGCCGCTTTGAAGCTCCCGAGGTGCCACAGCCCCATTCGCAGGTAACCCAGAAGAATCATCGGCCATCAGAGAAACTGCTCTCCGCTATGCAGAGTACCTCATGGGAGACACCTGACACCGGGGGAAAAGCACAGACCGCGGAAACCCGGCAATCTACTACTCCCCCTGTGCCGGAACCTGTGCAGCAGGTCCCCGCAGCTGATGAGGATATCCCCCCGGCCATGGTATCCAAACCGGTCGATCTGATGCAGGAGGCGAGACCAGAACAACCGGTTGAACATGAGGAAGTCCGGAGCCCGCCGTTTGTTCCTGAACAGGACGGTCCCGCAGCGGTCGTTCAGGATGCAGGAAAGCCAAAGAAACGCAGACGATCGAAGAAAGGGGCAGCCCCGGCAAGACGCTCTGCCGCGGGAGGATCCGAATCGACCGGGGCTGATCCGGAATCAGCCACACCTCAATCTTCAAAGAAAGGCGGCAAGGATCATGCAGCACCGGCGCCCGAAGAAACGGTGGCAGCACTCCTACCAGATACCGGTGCCGCAGAACCAAAAAAAGATGCTGAGATCCCGGTTACCATTATGCTGCCGGAACCCCCGGTGCCCCCGGATTACGCACTGGAGCAGGGGCCTCGGGAAATATTCCTGCCTAAAGAAAATGCCGGCATGATGCCCCGGGGGCCGGCAGATGAGGTATCTGAGGGGATGCTTCCTGAACCCTCAGCCCCGGGCTCCGACCTGCCGGATACGCCAGCACCCCCCCGGGATGAGAGCAGCGTACGGGCAGGATTGCCGGATACGGTTGTTTTTCCGGTTATTCCTGATGCATCGTCCGGTCCCGCACCGGAAACCCCGGTGCACCCCCTTCAGGCAGGAAAGGACGCTGCCAGAACACCCCCTCTTGGCCCTAGGAAAAAACCCGTATGGATGTATGCGATTATCTTCGTGATTCTGGTGGTGCTTGGGGGAACTGCAATCATCCTCTTACATCCGGGGGGAAACAGCCAGCAGCCTGACCTCCCCGTAACGATTTCCCCCACACTCACCCCCCTGCCGACTACATCGGTCTCCGAAATGGTGATCCCTGCCGAAGGGGTATGGGTGAAGGTGACGTATAACGGAACCTTTGTAGGAACCTACGGGAACCCGGGTGAACTTAAAGAAGTGCGGGGGACCGGGGAGCAGCTGTACCCCATCAAGAACAGCAATGATCTCGTGCAGACCTCGTTCCGGAAACTGGATTATTCCGGGGACAGCCTGACCGTTGAAGTCTATAATAACGGTACAATGGTCACGCAGGTCACCAAGCGTACCCCAAGCGGAACAATTGCAATTCTTGTCGATCCAAAGACAGGAAAAGCGCCTTACGTGCCGGTTACTACCATTATTACATGAAGTTTTCCGGTTATCGCCCGGATCCGACTGTCTGACATCCGGTCCTGTTTTAGGCAATGCCTTGAGGAGTCCTCCAAAAAAGCGAGCCGGTTTTTCGGCACCCGGAAACCCTACTACCAGTCTCCTTTTTTAGGAACTGCGGAATAAAAAGTGTCGTCAGGCTGTGCATTTAGCCCATAAACAGGCTGAGCACCCGGAACGCGATTCCCCCGATCACGGTCGCTGCAACAACTTCCACGAGCGTGATCGCAAGCGATTTTTTCCAGCCGAATTCCGACGCAAGTGCAAGGATAACGGATATGCAGGGTATGTAGATCATGGTGACCAGTGCAAGGACAATGAGCTGGACCGGCGTGAGGACCGCGGCAAAGTTTGTTGTCCCCAGAAGCACGGCAAGGGTCAGGATCGTCATCTCTTTTCTCACGATCCCGAAGATGAGTGTGATGCCGACGATGGCCGGGAGCCCCAGCCAGAGGGTTGTCACCGGCGCGAGCGCCGTGTTCACCGGCGTCAGCCAGCCGGCCCAGTACACAGCCTGGATAAGGGCGCTTCCGATGATATATGCAGGGAAGACAAGCCATACGAGCGACTTTGTGCGTGCCCAAGTCTGCTTGAGCACCACGGAGAGTGAGGGGACATGGTAGTCCGGCATCTCCATGATCAGACCCACCGATTCGCCGGGCATCACCCGGAACGCAAGACGACCGGCAACGATGATTAAGAGAATGTCAAATGCATAGAGCGCAAGCGCCCACCAGATATTGACAAACGCGGCGACAAGCCCAAGGATCACGACCGTCCGCGCCGTGCAGGGGACGAGGGTCACGAGAAACGCGGCAAGGAGTTTCTGTTTAGGCGACTCCATGATACGGCACGAGTAGCAGGCCGGCACGTTGCACCCGTACCCGAGGATAATCGGGATGATCGCCTTGCCGTGCAACCCCAGTTTGTGCATGCCCCGGTCCAGCATCACCGCAATCCTTGTGAGGTATCCTGAGTCCTCGATGACGGCAAGGATCAGATAAAACGGCAGGACATAGGGAATAACCAGCGTGAGCCCTGCGACAACCCCGGTATAGGCCCCGTTCCAGAGAACGCTTGCAAGCGAACCGCTGATCACCGGTTCGTACTGCCCGAACTGCGAGAAGAAATTCGCAATGAGGGCGGATATCTGTGCGCCGATCAGAAACGTCCAGACAAGGAGGCCGCCGATGACGGCAATAACCATGAGGTACCCGAAAAACGGGTGCAGCGCGAGGCTGTCGATCCGGTCGGTCAGGCTTTTTTTAATCGAGCCGTCGTCCGGTGTCCTGAAGGTAATGACCTCTGCGGCGATCCGGTCTGCGATCTGGTACCGTTCCGCGCTCATCACCACGCAGACCGTTTCACCGTGCAGCGCCTCAATCTCTTCGGAAAGTTTTCCGGCAGCAGCGATGATGGATGGATCCTGTAAACCGACGATGCGGGTAACCTCGGGATCGCGCTCCAGCAGTTTTATTGCAATCCAGCGGACCGGGTACGGGGTAGTTACCGATCCCATCCGGGAAACAATATTGCCAATGCGCTCTTCGATCTCTCTGCCGTACGTAAGGACCGGCGGGACCGGGCGATCGTGCACGAGATCGAGGATCGCTTCGGTGAGATTGGAAATGCCCTTTCCCCGGATGGCCACCGTCGGGATGACCGGGACGCCAAGCAGCGCGGAAAGTTTTTTTGTATCGATGCTGATCCCTTTTTTTTCGGCAAGATCGATCTGGTTGACCGAGACGAGCAGCGGCGGAGCAAGCTCCATTAACTGGATGGTAAAAAAAAGGTTGCGTTCCAGTGCGGATGCATCGATAACATTTACGACCGCATCCGGGTGCTCGAGCGCGATGTACTCCCTTGATACCAGTTCCTCCATCGAGTATGTGGAAAACGAGTAGATCCCCGGCAGGTCGATCACGCGAATCCGTTTACCCTTGTACTGGAGGAGACCCTCGGCACGCTCGACCGTTTTGCCCGGCCAGTTCCCGATAATCTGGTCGACGCCGGTTAACTGGTTGAAGGTTACGCTCTTGCCGACATTTGCATTACCGGCAAGGGCAATGGTGTAATCCACATTTTTTATGGTGCTTTCCTTTTTGGGGTCGCACTCCCTGCATCCCCCACACCCGCTCACGGTGCCCCACCCTTAATTGCATTCACAAAAATATTTTCCGCAATAGCGTGATCGATTGCCAGTTTTGTCCTGCGCACGAACACTTCGACCGGTCCGTTCATGGGGGCCTTGCGCGTGACCGATACAGAAGTCCCGAGCGTAAGGCCGAGATCAGAAAGCCGCTGGACGACCTTGCAGTCCCCCCGGATAAATGCAATCGTTCCTTTTTCCTGTGCACCAAGATCGGTAATGGGAATAATTGCATCGGTCCTGATTCCTTCCGGGTATGGGATGACAGAACCGGTTACCGCATCGCACTCGCTGCAGCTCCCGATCCCCTTGGCACAGGGTGAAATAGGGCTCCCATGGGGACAGCGCGCCGGGGCATTGAGCATCCGGCAGAGCGCGTTCTCGGTGTCTTCCGAGATCGTATGCTCCATCCGGCACGCCTCATCGTGCACCTTGGCCCGGTTGATATGCAGGACATCGGCAAGGAACACTTCAAGGAGACGGTGCTTTCGTTTGATCGTCTCTGCGATCTTCTTTCCGTCCCCGGTCAGGCTTGCGCCCCGGTACGGTTCGTAGTTCACAAGATTTTTCTCGGCAAGGTTCTGGAGCGCCTCGGTTACACTCGCCGGAGCAACCTTGAGGCATTTTGCAATTGTCGTGGTTTTTGCGGCGCCTTCAGTACCTGCAATATCGTATATCGCTTCGAGGTATTCTTCGACTTGTTCCTGTGCCATCTGATCAATAATTAGGATACCCTAAATAAAAATGATTTCGGTTGACCTAAAGCATGCTATCTCACACCATACATTATCTGTATCGGCGCCATGCGATTCCACCCGGGCGAACCGTATTTTTTTTAACGATCATGAGATCCATCCCCTGCAGGAACTTGTCGACACTATTGCATTTGCTCTGGGAGCTCATAAAAAAAGATTGCCCGATGACCGGGTCGTCACATCCGGGGGGTAAACCGCATGAGAGTTTCTTTCCGTTTCCTATCTGAAGATTTTTGAATCATGCACGCATTGATAGGTACGGGAAGAGCTATGGCAATTGACTGGTACACCGAGTTTGTCGATACGAATTACGAGCCGGCAAAAGACGACCTTATCTGTCTCTATTATTTTGAACCGGCTGCAGGGATCACAAAGGAAGAGGCGGCCGGCCGGATCGCATCTGAGAGTTCAACCGGTACCTGGACGACGCTTTTTACAATGCCGCCGAGGATGAAAAAACTGGAGGCCACCGCGTTTGAATTAGACAAAAACTTTGTTAAGATCGCCTATCCTCTCGCACTCTGGGAGGAGGGCAACGCCGTGCAGCTGATGAGCGGGATCGCGGGGAATATCTTCGGGATGAAGGCGCTCAAAAACCTGCGTCTCCTCGATGCCACGCTCCCGTCAGCCTATCTCCGGGGGTTCAAAGGGCCGCATTTCGGGATGGACGGGATCCGGAAGATGATGAAGGTCTACGACAGGCCGCTCACCGGCGCGGTGCCCAAGCCCAAGATCGGTTTCTCCGCAAAAGAGCATGCGGAGGTCGGGTATGAGACATGGATGGGCGGGTTTGATTTCGTGAAAGACGACGAGAACCTCACATCGACATCCTTCAACCAGTTCGATGACCGGGTAAAATATATGACAAAACTCCGGGACAAGGCCGAGCAGGAGACCGGCGAAAAGAAATCGGCATTCCTGAATATTTCCGCCGATGTGGAGACCATGAAGAAGCGTGCCGACCTGCTCGCGAAGTACGGCTGGAACTATGCGATGATCGATGTGGTGGTCGCAGGAAACGCGAGCGTCATGACGATGCGGGACTACTGTTCGGATCTGGGCCTCGCAATCCACGCTCACCGGGCGTTCCATGCGACCTTTGACCGAAACAAAAAGCACGGCATGACGATGTATTTCCTCGCGAAGCTCATGCGTCTTATCGGCGTATCTCAGATCCACACCGGGACTGCTGTCGGCAAACTGACCGGCACAAAGACCGAATCGATCCTCCTTGCCGACCTGCTGCGCAAGAGAAAAATCGCGGAAGTGCCTCACCAGTGCCTCGATCAGGACTGGGGTTCCATCAAGACTGCGTTTCCGGTCTCGTCTGGCGGACTGCACCCGGGTCTCGTTCCCGATGTGCTTGACATCTACGGTAAGGATCTCATACTGCTGGTTTCAGGTGGCATCCACGGCCACCCGAAGGGTACCCGGGCCGGGGCACGGGCAACCATGCAGGCAATCGAGGCATGGCAGGAGGGCGTAACACTTGACGAGAAGGCAAAGAAAGCAGCGGAACTCAGGGAAGCTCTCGAGAAGTGGGGTTACTATAAACCGAAGTGACGGGATTACCTTCATGCCGCATCCCAATTCCTTTTTATATCCCGGCAAAAACACTTAAGCACCGTGACAGAATTCCAGCTCGTCTCCACCTTTCCCCCGGCCGGATCGCAACCGGAGGCGATAGCAAAACTCAATGACGGACTGGCGGACAACACCCGGTGCCAGACGCTCCTTGGCGTTACCGGCTCCGGCAAGACATTCACAATGGCAAACGTGATTGCGGCGGCAAACAAGCCAACCCTTGTCATCGCCCATAACAAGACGCTTGCCGCACAACTCTACCAGGAGTTCTGTGACTTTTTCCCGAAAAACCGGGTCGAGTACTTTGTCTCGTATTACGATTACTACCAACCCGAATCCTACATCCCGGCAAAAGACCAGTATATCGAGAAGGACTCCGCAATCAATCCCAAAATCGAGATGCTCCGGCTCTCCGCCACCGCTTCGCTCTCGTGCCGGCGCGACGTGATCGTGGTCGCATCGGTCTCCTGCATCTTCGGCCTCGGGAACCCGGAAAACTTCCGGAACCTCGGCTTCGACATGTCGGTCGGCCAGAAGATCACCCGAAACGAGATCATGAGCCGGCTCCTGGACATCCAGTTCGAGCGAAACGACATCGATCTCTCCCCGGGCCGGTTCCGGGTCAAGGGTGACACCATCGATATCGTGCCGGGGTACTATAACGATATTATCCGGATCGAACTCTTCGGCGACGAGATCGAACGTATCCGGGAGGTTGACAAGAATACCGGGGCAAAAAAAGAGGAGATGAAGTATTTCTATGTCTACCCTGCACGCCACTTTGTCACCCCGGAGAGTGCGCAGAAAGCCGCAATCGTATCCATCCGGGAGGAACTCGAAGAGGTGCTCCCCACGCTGGGACTCATCGAGTCGCACCGGCTCCGGCAACGGACAAACTTTGACCTCGAAATGATCCAGGAAACCGGCTCCTGTAAGGGGATTGAGAACTATTCACGACATTTCGACGGGAGGAAAGCCGGTGAGAAGCCGTACTGCCTGCTCGATTATTTCCCGGAAGATCTCCTGATTATCATTGATGAGAGCCACCAGACGATCCCGCAGCTGCACGGGATGTACAACGGTGACCGGTCGCGGAAGGAGACGCTGGTGAATTACGGGTTCCGGCTTCCCTCCGCGCTCGACAACCGTCCCCTGAAATTCCACGAGTTCGAGCAGTACATGCGTCAGGTAATCTTTGTCTCGGCGACACCCGGACCCTACGAATTAAAGCACTCCACGCAGCTCGTAGAGCAGATCATCCGGCCGACCGGCCTTGTCGACCCGGCAATCGAAGTCCGGCCAATCGAGGGACAGACGCTCGACGTGATAACTGAAACAAAAAAGACCATCGCACGCGGCGACCGGGTGCTCGTGACCACGCTTACCAAAAAACTTGCCGAAGAACTCTCCGAGTACCTTGCCGACCGGGGCATCCGCACCCGGTATCTCCACTCGGAGATCCAGACGCTCGAACGCACCGAGATCATACGGGAGCTCAGGCTGGGCAAATTTGACGTGCTGGTCGGGATCAACCTTTTGCGGGAGGGTCTCGACATCCCGGAGGTTGGGTTCATCGGCATCCTCGACGCGGACAAGGAAGGGTTCCTCCGGGACGCACGAAGCCTGATCCAGATCATTGGCCGGGCCGCACGGAATGTGAACGCGAAAGTCGTACTCTATGCAGACTCAATGACCGATTCGATGAAGACCGCGATCTCCGAGACAAAGCGCCGGCGCGAGATGCAGATCGCGTACAACGAAAAACACCACATCATCCCGCAGACGATCATAAAGCCGGTAAAAGAGAAAGAGGTCGAGATCAAGAATACAAAATATGTTCCCAAGGCTGAGATCCCAAACGTTGTCATCGAACTCGAAAAACAGATGCGGGATGCGGCAGACAACCTTGACTTCGAGCGGGCGATCGCGCTCCGCGAACAAGTAAAAAAACTCAATGAGCGGCTTAAACACGGGGGGACACACCCTTGAGCACGATTAAGGAATTCATCGTAACGTCCCAAAAATCACCAGATCGACGGATTTATCTCACAGACACCCACGATACCATCACATAAAAACTGCTTGCAGGATCGCACTTCATATGAGGGGCCATTGCATCAGTCTCCGAAGATTCTGGGCAGTGTGCCTGAAAGCCTGATACCGGAAGAGTGTCCCATGATGTATAGAAAGATCTGTTTTTAAAAAAGATAACCCGGCTATTTGGCCATATCCTTGGCAACCCCGATCTCACCATTGTCCGGGACACCGACCATGTAGTAACGCTTGATAAACTCCCGCACTTTCTCTGATTCGATCCATCCCTGATCAAGTTGGGTAACAATCCGGTCGATCTCCCGGGCCTGAAGGATAATCTTATCGGTGATATCCCCAGGGGCAAGGCTCGAAAGCCCCACGATCACGGCAAGAGGATTCCTGATATGGTCTCCGAGGATGGCAAACTGCTCGATATTTTTTTCGATCTGTTCGAGTGCCGATCTCTTTACCGCCTCCATCTGCTTCCTGTCAGTAATATCAATAAATGAGGCCATGATGCAGACGGGATTGTCTTTTTCATTTTTCACGAGGTTGATCCAGAGCAGGACAAAAAACGGTGTCTGGTTGGCTTTATAAAGGAGGATCTCCCCAAAAAAGCTTCCTTTCCTGTGGAGTTCATCCTTTATCGTGTCAATCCCATCTTTGGACGCAACATATTCCCACAGAATTTTATGAAAGAATTCCTGTGCGTCGTTGTATTTCATCATTGTTAAAAGTGAGTGATTCACGTAGGAGATCGCAAAGTCAAGGTCCATGATGGCAATCGCATTGATAGAGGAACTGATCGCATGATCTTTTATGATGAGCGCCTCCTCTGCCTGCTTTCTGGCTGTGATATCCACAATGGTACAGACAAACTGGTTGTCCGGGAGCATACCGGCAGAGAGCAGAACCCACCGGGATGTCCCGATCTTTGTCATAAACCGGGTCTCAAGATTTTCTACATTTCCCTGATCGGAAAGAATCTGGAAAAAACTATCCCGGTCGACCGGGTCGGACCAGATCCGGGTGAAGGGTATGGCTACAATCTCTGCAGGATCATAACCAAGTGTGTCCGCGAACCGCCGGTTTACTTCCTTTATCATGTGATCGGAACTGTTCACGACGCCTATCCCGGCTTCAGAGTGGTTAAAGATGCCCCGGTATTTCACTTCGTTCCTGCGCATATGGATGGCAAGGCGTGCGACCACGGCGGCAACACCTATCACGACAAGGCAGGTGATAAACGCGGCAGCAAGTTCTCCCAGAGATCCGCCCGTGATAACAGCGATTATCCCAATGTAGAAGACAGCAACCACGGCGGCATACCAGACTCCCCAGCGGGGATACCAGTACGCCGCGATCACGATTGGTATATAGAGAAGGTTTGTAGCGACAGCCGAGGTACCGTAATGGAGCGCAAGGATGTTTACGAGGAGCGCAAGGATAGTTGTGGTGACGATAATAAAAAACCAGGAATCCACAAAACTTTCTTCGCGTTCCCCAATGGGAGATATAGATCCTGTCATCGACTCACACCGTCGGGAATGAACCCATACGTAAGAAAAGCCTTATGGGTGCTCTCCTCGTTCCTTCCCCGTCTATGGTTCCACATTGCACAAATGCGCATTAATAATTTTTGGTTTACGAAGAGCCAAAGACAAATAATGAAAGCAGCATTTGAACAGGGGTTGATAAACTACCGTGTTTTTGGATATTTGTCCCATTACCAGGAGATACCGGGCATTTCACCGGTTCACAGGGATCAGTTAGCATGCCACGAAAAGAGATGCCGGATACGGAACCGGTCGTACGCGATTACGGCCTTACCCGAAACCCCACTGGGCAAGCGTCGTGTGCGAGGGATCGACATCCTTCCATGTCCAGCCGAGTGCCTCAATGATCCGGGAGATCGGCTGCTCGATGGTCTTTTCAAGCATCAGTTCCCAGTCGGGGATGAATTCCTTTGGCACCTGATCCGCATACTCGAAGCAGAGCACATCGGTCTTGGGATACTTCCCGGTCACGGCTTTTATGTAGACGCGCTTTGGCTTGCTGCCCTTGCCAAACTCCGTGTGCAGGTACTGGTTGGCGTACCGGGCACCCCTGACCTGAGCATCATCGGTCTCGTAATCGTTAAGGGATTTGCCGATCCCGCCGGGTATGCCGGCCTCGTCAAGAGTGAACTTCCCGGCCCGGTACTTTGTAATGATACCGCCAAGGTAAGTCTTGATGTCCGCATATTCCGCACCGTCGAGGATCATCTCCATCACTTTTGACTGGACGGTTTTTGTGATCTGCGGCGTGTCGCTGCGCCGGATCTCGAAACCGACAATATCGATCTGGTCCGCATCTTTTCCTTCCTTCCAGACAAGTCGTCCTGCGTACCGCTTCTTCTTTCCGGCCTGGAAGAACCGTGCATAGATCTTCTCGAACTTGATCGAGAAGTAGTGGGTGTCAGCGTTGAGCTCCCGTTTGGCAAATGCCGAGTAACTCTCGTTGAGCTTTTTTTCGAGCATCCGTGCAGTTTCAATGGTTTTTTCCCGGTCGAGCGGCGGGATCTGCACCATGCAGGAATCTGTATCGCCGTAGATCACCTTATAGCCCTGCTGTTCGATGACGCGCCGGGTGTGCTCGATGATCGCCCGGCCCACCGAGGTGACTGCAGCGCCGATCTCCCGGTCGAAGAGCCGGAACCGGGTATAACCCGAGACCCCGTAGTAGGTGTTCATGATCACCTTGAGTACATTCTGCTGCATATCGTAGAGAAGGTACTGCGGTGAGCCGTAAGGGAAGGTATTTCGGAGGTTTTTTCTCGCGTCCCGCTCCTTTAAAAGTTCCGAGAGAATACTCCGCGTCAGCCCATCAGGCTGTTTTTTGAACCGGATGCCGTTCGGGGCCAAAAGTTCGCCGTCGGGGTCTTTTGTCTCGGGCGAGGCGTTGATCGTCATCATCGCCATAGGGTAGAGCGATTTTAAGTCGAGCACCACCACGTTTTCCCGCACACCTCTGCTCGGCTCAAAGACCGTCGCGCCTTCGAACTCCTCAGCATTTGCAAAGCCTTTTGAGGGCAGGACGTATTTCCCGTGTGCCTTTCTTAAGATATAGACATCGATCACGCTTGAGGAGTTCAGGGTCTTATCCAGAGGACAGCCGACGTAGCGGGCGATCTCCCGGTAAAAACCGACGATGTTATCCTTTTTGTTGATCGCAACGCAAAGCTCGACATCTTTGTAGTTGTATTCGACAAGAAGCGCCGGTTCCTTCTTCCAGAGATCAGAGACAGTGCCGGTGTACCTCACCTTGCTCTCCCCGACCTCCTCCTGGGCAATCGCATCGAGCCGGTAGGATTCCTTCTGGGTCGAATGCATCTTCTTGTAGCCGGTGAGCAGATCAAAGAGCGCCCGACCTCGGAGCGCGTTTCTCTCGGTCATCCCGGGCAGGCGGGCAAGCATGACCGGCGAGAGACCAAGTTTCTCCATCCTCCCGGTAATATAGGGCATATCGAATTCGACAAAGTTCCAGCCCGAAAGGATATCGGGATCGCGCTCGGCAATATACGCAGCGAACGCTTTGAGCATGGAAACTTCGTTGGCATACGTGCAGATCGTATGAGTGCCTTTCCGGAAACAGCCATTCTTCAGACCGCCGGCTGTTTCCTTTTCCGAGATCTCGGCAGGCATCGCCTTACCCCCGAACAAAAAGGTAGTGTAATCATCGTCAAACGAGTCATGGCAGGTGATGCAGATGATTGCATCCCGCTGGGTATCCGGGAATCCCCGCTCGTCCTCGCACTCGATATCGATCATGCAGACCCGGGCCGGCGCGTCAACCTCGGTGGGCACGAGTGCGTGGTAATCCACGGTCGTTTCCGCGGTTGATACGGCCCCGGTGAGCCCGCAGTCGATCATAAACCTGGTCGTAAAGGGGATATCGGCCTCGAAATGCCGGTACCGCTCCCTCACCTCCCGCACATCACCCGGACGGACGGTATACAGCCGTTTGAGTTTCTCGCCCCGGATCGATCGGTATGTCGTGTCGGGCTCGACCGTTACCTGTGGAGGGTGCGTCTGGCCGATCTGCTCTTCGGGCACGTAGAAGTACGGCAGAAAGCCGGTCACATCAATCCGGTGCGCCGAACCCCCCGTGTCCCGCCCGAAGATATGGATAATTGGCCCGTCGGGACTGTTGCTGTACTCCACCTGGTTGATCGCAATGGTCAGTACACCGGACTCCTCATGGGTGCTGGGGACGGTCAGGGTTTCTGAGGATCTCATGACCTGTGCAGGCATGATCTACGGCACCACCGTGCGGCAGAGATCCCGGACAAATGTCCCGGCCTGATCCATTCCTGCCGCTTCCCATGCATCAAGATCCCATTGCACGATCCCGTGGATACCGGAACGCCCGACCCTGACCGGTACGCCAAGCGAGCACCCGGAAATACCATACTCGCCGTCAAGCACCGCGGAGCAGGGAACCGTATCCTGTGTATCGGCAAGCAGCATCCGGATGAGGGAAGCGATGTGGTATGCCGGGCCAAAGACCGTCCCGCCCTTGCCCTTGATCACTTCCATACTTGTACCCCGGAGTTCTCTCGTGATCTCATCGCGCCGCTCATTGGCAACCGTTTTTTGGAGCCGGGAAAAGACCGGTACCTGGTACTCCCCGTGCTCGCCAAGGACAACGGCCGGGCCCTCCATATTCTGCCTGCGGAGAGCAAGGGTAAATCGCGCACTGTCCAGTTGGCCGCCAAACCCGATGCACCGCTCCCGGGGAATGCCGGTGAGGTGGTGCAGGAGAAAATTGTTCACGTCCATAGGGTTTGTCACCGTGACAAGAATGCCGGAAAACCCATCGAACAGCCGGGCGCACTGCCGGATCACGGGAAGGTTTTCGGCAAGCAGGTCTGCCCGGGTCTTCACGGCAGGTGTCCGGGGCCTGCCGGCCGCAAAGACGCAGATATCAGCGTCCCGGATGGCGGAGGTATCTGTCATGATATCGATCGGGAGGCCGGTATGCCGGATATCGAGCACCTGAGCCTTGAGGAGAATGCTGGTGCGATCATACAAGACAAGCTCGTCCACGAGTCCCAGCGCGGCAGCAAGGTAGGCAACCTCCCCGCCGATTCTCCCGACACCCACCACCGCAAGCCGCGCCATTCTCTTGTCCAATATTAGGTATGAATCTCCTGAATTTAAGTGACTGCCGACTGGGTAAAAGCCAGTCCTCTAAAAAAAGATGCCCTTTATAATACATCACGTCCATCTTGTGATGGATGGTCGTACTCAGGACGGGCCCGGTGGCGGTCGGTGGCGTGGCACTCGACAACCACCTCATTCTTGCCGCCGGGGTTCTCGGGACAACGGGGGCGTCCCTTTCACGGATGCTTGCCCGTGGCGCAGGTGGCGTGGTGACCAAATCGATCGGCCCACAGCCAAAGAACGGACATGCCGGCCCCTGTGTTGCTATCCTCGACAACGGGATCTTAAATGCTATGGGGCTCCCGAACCCGTCCAGGGATTTTACCGAGGAACTACAACCGCTCGGCAATAAACCGGTGATCGTCAGCATTTTCGGGGGGAACCCGAAGGAATTTGCCGAAGTCGCCGGGTGGTTTGAGGGGAAAGCCGCAGGTTTTGAGCTCAACCTTTCCTGTCCCCATGCGGAAGGCTATGGGTCGGCGATCGGTATCGATCCCGCGCTCGTGGAGGCGTGCACCCGCGCGGTGAGTGCGCTCGGGATGCCGACATGGGTGAAACTTACCCCGAACGTGATCGATATTACCACGATCGGAAAGGCGGCGGAACGTGGCGGGGCGACTGCAATCGTCGCCATCAACACGGTAAAAGCCATGCGCATATCGACGGCACTCAGGCGCCCCGTGCTCGGCAACCGGTACGGTGGGCTCTCGGGAGACGCGATCTTCCCGGTCGCTGTCCGCTGCGTTTACGAACTCTACGAGGCCTGCACCATCCCCATCATCGGGTGCGGGGGAGTCTCGACTGCCGACAATGTGATCGAGATGATGATGGCCGGCGCCCGGGCCGTCGAAATTGGCAGTGCGGTTCAACGGGATATCGGGATCTTTGAGACCATAAAGAGCGAGCTGTACGCAAAAAAAGGCATCGCACCCGAAGAGATCGTGGGGTGCGCCCATGAGTGACCAGTTACCAGTGCAGGTTTCCATCGCAGAGATCAAAAACGAGACGCCCTCGGTAAAGACATTCTTCTTTGACCGTGAGTTCCCCTTTGAACCCGGGCAGTTTGTCATGGTCTGGGTGCCGGGCGTGGACGAAGTACCCATGGCACTTTCCTCGGCAAACGGCATCACCGTCCAGAAGGTCGGCGACGCGACCGGGGCCATGTTCAATCTTGTGGCGGGTAAATCTTTGGGCATCCGGGGGCCGTTCGGGAACGGGTTTACCAAAGGCGAGAAAATGCTGGCCATCGCCGGGGGTGTTGGGGCGGCCCCACTCCTCCCGCTCGCCTGTTCAGATTGCGTAATGACGATGCTTCTGGGCGCACGGACCGAGAAAGAACTTCTCTTTATCGACCAGCTGGACGAAAACACCGATGTCCTGATCGCAACCGACGACGGAACGCTGGGACAACACGGGTTCGTGACTGACCTTATGAACGACCTTAACCTTGCCACCTACGACCGGATCGCAGTCTGCGGGCCGGAACCGATGATGCGAGCAGTGCTTGCAAAAATTGAGGGTCTGGGATTTACGGCGAGAACAGAATTCTCCCTCCACCGGTACATGAAATGCGGGGTGGGGATCTGCGGTTCCTGCTGTATCGACCCGGACGGCCTGCGGGTCTGCCGGGACGGGCCAATCTTTTCCGGGGATCAACTCAAAAAAAGTGAGTTCGGGCACTACCTGCGGGACGCAAGCGGCAGGAAGAAGAATATCTGACCGGCACTATTCCCACGGAAAGAACAGGCCTCTTTTGGGAACTCCCGGGTCCTGTGGCGATTTTCGCATAAACAATCAGGGATAGTACCGGTGCATCAGTGTCAGGAGGCCGGTCTCTCGGTCTTGGGGGCAAACCGGTAACTTCCTTTGGGGACATGAATGTCAAACCTTGCCCCACTCCCTTGCGTGCCGGTCTCCTTGATGGAAAGTCCGGTAATACCAAGGATCTCCACGATCAAAAACAGCCCATATTCGGTATTGCGGGAATATTCACGCTGGAATATCCGCTCCTTTGCACCCTCGGGGATACCGACCCCATTGTCTTCGCATGAGAGTACGAGATCGTTTTCGGTTTCATTATAAAAGAACCGGATCACAGTTACGAGCTCCCCGTGGATAAGCGCATTTTTAATCAGGTTAGCAAATACCTTCGGAAGGCCTGCATCTGCAAAGATCTCAAGATCGTCAACACACAGGTCAAGCGCCACATCTTTGAGATCGATCCCGACAATTTCCCCTGTGATCGTCGCGCCGATGTTGTGCCAGCGGGGCCGGGTCTCCCCGATGTCCTGGAAATCACGCGTGAACTGAATCTGCTTCTGGATCATTTGGGTGACTTCCTCGATTTTTCCGAGATACTCGATGACGGCCGGGTCGGTCTCCGCTTCCCGGATGAGCGCGAGGTACATCACCACTGCGGTAATCTGATTGAGGATGTCGTGGTTGGTGAGACTGGTGAGCACATTGAGTTTCTTGTTGGCCAGATGTATCGCTGCCTCGAAACGTTTGCGTTCCTCGATCTCGGCCGTGAGTTCCTCATTTGCGTGTAGAAGTTCCCGGGTCCGTTCGTTCACCCGGCGCTCAAGGTCGTCCCGTGCCCTCTCGATCACCTGTTCTGCCATTTTGCGGGAAGTAATATCGATCGCAGAGCAGATCACGACATTCTCAAGGATTACCGATGCAGAGACCAGGAACTGGCGTATCGTTTTGTCGCGGGTGGTAAAGAGCAATTCAATGTCTCCGGTCTCCCTGCCTTCCCGAATCTGCCGGACAAACCGGTCACGGTTTTCTGCATCGGCTATGATGCACGACAGATCCGCACCGGTCAGTTCCTCACTTTCATACCTGATCATCTGCGCACATTTCCTGTTGATCTCGGTGATCTTCTTGCTGTCCAGATCGAATGTGAAGATACCGGCCTGTGAATTCTCAAAGATACCCCGGTATTTCCGCTCTTCCTCGCGCAGTCCCATGGCAAACGAGGAAGTGACAACCCCAATGGTAATGAACACCACAAACCACGCGGTCGAGATCGCCACGGCATTCGGGCCAAAACCGCTGTAAAAGTAAACGAGCAGGATGTACACCGTGCTGATCCCAAGGGAGAAGAGCACCCCCCGGTTCGGGTAGAAATAGACCACACAGATTATGGGGAGGATATAGAAGAACGGGAAAACTTCGTATATGCCGTGGGAGAGGGAGTAGATCGTCGATAATAAGGTGATGATGATCGCAATGAGAATCGTAGCCGTCCAGTATATCTGCTGCTTTTTTGCCGGAGAGATGTCAATGATCATGGTTAGTTCTCCCCCTTTGAACCCGGAATTGCCCTGACTTCTCCGGACAGGAGGGTACGTTCAAGACTGCGACGCTCTATAATCTCGGCCCGCAGTTCATCATTTACCTGTTCGAGATACACGGTGCGTTCCCGCACCTGCCGTTCAAGATCTTCGAGCGTCTGGCGGATCTCCTCATCAGCAACCTTTGCATCCGCAACGTTGGCGACCGAGCAGAGCACTGTATCCTTTGTCACGTAGAGGGGGGAAATGATGCAGCGCAGTGTGCCACCACTTTTCTGCCGGAAAAGGGATTCGAACATCACGCCAGTTTTTCTTACCTTTACCTCTTCCCTGAACCGCTGTTGGGCATCCGCATCCGTCCACACGGTACTGACCGGTCCGCCATCCAGATCTTCCCGGGAATACAAAAGCCACTGAGCACATTTCTGGTTGACCCCCAGAATACGCTGGGTGCCGGGGTCAAAACAGAAGATACCATCCCGGGTATTCTCTATGATATACCGGATCCGCGCTTTTTCTTCCAGGAGCCCGTTCGCGTAGGAAGACGTTACCACAGCAAGGGTGATAAAAATGGCAAACCATGCGGTGGAGATGGCAACAAGGATGGGATCGAACGCTCCGAGCACGTACACAAGACAGATATAGATAATACTGATGGCAAGCGCGAAGAGGACGGCACGCCTTGGATAGAAATAGATGACACAGATGATGGGGAGGATATAGAGGAACTGGAAGACTGACGAGATACCATGGGTGAGGGAGAAGATGGTGCCGAGGATCGCACTGATCGATGCTATGGCCACAATAAAGAACCGTAGCATTTCCCTCTTATCGCATGAGATCAGTCCCATGTACTTGCATGCTCCCAAGTGACAGGGACAAGACGCACCTGCCACTACACGTTCGTTACTCTACTGTGGATCTTAATACATATAATGTTAGAGGAAGGGATTCGGGAAATGAACGGGAGATTTGGCAGGAGATCACCCGGTTCCTGCGGGGCACTTACGGGATTGGTTGCCCGGGCTCTTCTGATGAAGAGCGATTGATATGCTCCAGTTCTTCGAGCTTGTTGATATTCGTGAACGTTCTGAGATCCGGATCGAACGCCCGCAGTTCATCAACCGGGATGTACCGGGTGTCCATTGACTGGATCATGGCACGCAGCGAGAGAGAGGTGTGACTTTCGAGATAAGCTAGGAGGGCTGTCCGCCGGTAAACCGCATGGAGGGGTTCAAGCATCCACTCATTCCACTGCGGGATGGCAGCTTCGTGCTGGCCAATGGCCTCGAAGAGGTATGAGACCACTGCGGCATCGATGCAGGGCATATCGCAGGCCGATACAAAGACAAGTTCCCCCTTAACAGCAAGGGAACCGGCATGAAGCCCACCGATAGGACCGAGACCCTGCCGGATGTCGTTAATGCAGGTAATGCCGCCGATCTCCCGGAAACGGGTGCACTGCACCGGGTCGCGGGCGACAATAACGATCTCATCCACAACACCCGAGAGCGATCCGACCAGCCGTTCGATGAACGTCTTTCCCTCGTAGGTAAAGAAATATTTTTCCTGGCCGTTTGCCCGTCGTGCCTCGCCCCCCGCAAGTATTATCGCAGATCGCATCAGGGTACTCCGGAACCATTAGAGTATTTTTTCGGATGGCAATTAGAGATACCGAAAGATTCCGGCAGATGATCGCACAGCCTGTTCACTGCTCCGCCCGTTTTTTGCCTTTCTGTTCCAGCGCGAGAAGCAGTTCCTTGATCTCGAGTGCCGGAGAGAAACCGCCGATACCCTTCGCTGCCACGATCCGGTGACAGGGCACGACAAGCGGTGTCGGGTTATGTGCCATCGCACGCCCCACCGCAAGCGGCGAGGTGCCCACCAGTGCTGCGATCTGCCCGTACGTTGCGGTGCTGCCATACGGCACCTCCCGGACGGCCCGGTAGATCCGGGCGGAGATAGCATCTCCTTCGCAGGCGATGGTCGCGAGCCCCGTCAGATCCACAGCTTGGCCGGCGCAGTATTTCAGGATCGGCGCCGGGACCGGGCCGGGGATACCCGTGGACGCGAAACGAACCCGATGAATCGTATGCCCGCTCCACCAGACATGGACATGCCAGAGTCCGAGCCGGCACGATCCCCCGGTCACTTCCATTTCGCGATCACCTCGCGGAACTGTGCGCTGTCGCACTCGATCATCTCTTCCTGTATCCAGACAGGTAGCGCCGATTTCACGCGTTTTTCAAGGAACCTGCGCTCGCCGAGCACCAGCACCCCGCGATCCTCCGGGGTGCGCAGCACACGCCCAATCGCCTGGAGCGCCCGGTTTATCGCCGGCAGCGTGTAGCAGAGGAACTCCCCCTCCTCGCCGTACTTGTGCCGGAAGTACTCGATGACCATCTTTCGTACCCGGTTAAAGGGGGCAAGCGGGAGACCGATCACCATCGCCCCGGAGAGCATCTCGCCCCGGTAGTCCAGTCCTTCGCTCCATTTGCCGCCGCACACCGCAAACATAATACCGGATTCGCCCTGCGAGGGAAGCGAGAGAAACTCGTTGAGCGCAGCGCCGGCCCCTGCAGTATCGCGGGGCTCGATGTAGATCTTGCGCCGGCTGATTGTCCCGGCAGCAAGCGAAGCGTAGGATTCGAGGATCTGGTAACTGGGAAAGTAGATCGCCCGGTTCTTTTTGAGCGCCGCAAATGCGGTGATATACCGCACGATCCGGTCCGTGTTCTCCTTGTTCTGCCGGAGGGAATAAGCAGTGGTGATATCGATTGCGCAACAAATGAGCCGGTTCTCCTTTGGGAACGAATTGGGCAGCGCAAGGGTGGACACCTTTGCATTGTTGAAATAGAGGCGCCGGTAACTTTCGACCGGTGAGAGCGTGCCCGAGATCATGATGCAGCAGGCATGCGCGGAGCAGATCTCGGTGAGCGGGGCGGACGGGTCGATGTTTCGCACCTCAAGGATGATCCCCTCCTCGGTCTTTTTGTAAACCGTAAGGTATGCAGGGTTATTAGAGGACTGCGAGAGCCGGTACAGAAAAACGGTCAGACGCTCGATCGCCGTCTCGCGGAACTCCCCGGCCTTCTGGTTCCTGTCCCGGATCGTCTCGGCAAGACCCATGAGTTCATCGACAATATCGTCCATGTCCTTCCAGAGCGAGCCGCGGACGACCATACGGTCAAAGATTCCGGGATCGAACCAGTCCTCGGGTTCTGTCGAGTTGGCGAGGCCCCGGATAAACTCGGTGAGCCGTGGAAGGACGTGCTGAACGGCCTCTGCTCCCTTGTGGTGGCGTTTCATGCCCGAGAGCTCGCGGATTGCCTGTTCAAGATCCTTTTCCGCGAGTCCGACACTCTCGATCGACTGGATAGTATCCCCGCAGTTGTGGGCCTCGTCAATCAGGAGCATTATATCCTGGGACTCGACATTGAGGTTCGCGTAGAGCTGCTCCCGGATCTCGCGGTCGAAAAGGTGGTAATAATTTAAGATGATCACATCAGCATTCTTTGCCGCGTGCATCATCAGCTCGTACGGGCAGATATCACCGGCAAAACCGGCCAGTTCCTGCGGCCGGACAGGATCGGTGAGCACCCGCTCTGATTTCGAGCGCACCGTCATCGAAGGTACCATTTTGAGGCCGCCGGTGTCCCCGGGCACGAACATCCGGCTCGCGATAAAATACGGGCAGATGATCGGGTGCTCGCGGTCCATCCTCCGTATCTGCTGGACAATGAACGGATCTTTTATCGGGACAAGGGCCCCTTTCTCCGCCCGTTCGCGCATGAGTGCGGACGAGAAGGTCTTGACCCCCTCGCAGCGCCGGTACACGTCCCCTTCTCCACCCAGAGGACACATGCTCTTTTTCCCGACGAGATACACGGTCTTTAACGTTGGCTGCTTCTTTTTGACAAGCGCAAGTTCCCGTATAAAGGTGGTGAGCTGGCTGACTGTGCGGACGGCGATTACAATTTTCCGGTTTTTGCGTTCGGCAAGAAGGGACGCGACCACACTCGATTTCCCGCTTCCGGTCGGCGCATCGATCATGCCAATCCCGCCCTCACGGGCAACCTCTGCGGCAAATGCGAGCATCTCGCGCTGGTGGGGGCGGTATTCCGCGTACGGGAAGAAGGGATCGAAACTGTCCATTGCTGGCATATGATTGGCGCTGGAGGGTTTTATGGGCGTCGGATAGGACACGCATGATTTTGCACGTGAACAGGCTCAATGCTAATATTCCCGCACAACCCATCTGTTCGTATGGCAGTCCACCCCATCGAGTACCGGTACGGCACACCGGAAATGCGAGCAGTCTGGAGCGAGGAGAACCGGTTCTCCTGTGTTGTTGCCGCGGAAGTCGCGCTGGCGCAGGCAGAGGCAGCACATGGCCTGATCCCCGAGGCTGCGGCCGGGGAGATCGCACAGAACGCGCAGAAGGCATCCCTTGCCCGTGCAAAGGAGATCGAAGCAGAGATCAGCCACGACATGATGGCAATCGTGAAAGCGATCTCCGAGGTCTGCGGTGAGTCCGGGCGGTGGGTGCACTACGGTGCCACCTCAAACGATATCCTCGACACGGCGACCGGCCTCCAGCTGGCGCAGGCACTGGACCTTATCGATGCAAAACTGCGTAGACTCCTTGGGGTGCTGATTCAGAGGGCCACGGAGACAACGACCCTTGTGGCCGTCGGGAGGACCCACGGGCAGCAGGGTGTGCCGACAACGTACGGCCTCAGGTTTGCCATCTGGGCAAGCGAGGTAGGAAGGCATATCGAACGGCTGGAACAGCTGCGCCCCCGGGTTACCGTCGGGCAGATGACCGGCGCGGTGGGGACGCAGGCAGCGATCGGGCCAAAGGGGATGGATGTTCAGAGGACGATGATGCAGCAGCTCCATCTCTCTTCCGTGGATGTCTCAAACCAGGTGATCGCACGGGACCGGTACGCGGAATACTTCATGTTTCTTGCCAATGTCGCAACAACGCTCGACAAGATTGGTGTCGAGATCCGTTCGCTCCAGCGCACCGAGATTGGCGAGGTGGAAGAGGCATTTGGCGCAACACAGGTGGGCTCGTCCACGATGCCCCACAAGAGGAATCCTATAAAATCCGAGCAGGTCTGCGGCCTTGCGCGGATTATCCGTTCCTCCGTCGAGCCGGCGCTCCTCAACAATACTCTCTGGGACGAACGGGACCTCACCAACTCTTCCTGTGAAAGGGTGATCTTTCCCGAAGCATCCATCCTTACCGATCACTGTCTCCGGCTCATGACGACAGTACTCGACAAGCTGGTGATCAACCGTGCAGCGATCCGGCGCAACCTCGCGTTCCTCCACGGGATCAATATGGCAGAATCCGTGATGATCGAACTCACCCGGCGCGGCATGAACCGGCAGGACGCCCACGAACGCGTGCGGATGGCAAGCATGCAGGCGCTTGCCGAAAGCCGGTCGCTTGTTGATGTGCTCGGGGCAGACCCGGAAGTGATCCGGTTCTGTTCGCGGGATGATCTCGTTACCCTCCTCGCACCTGATGCCTATATCGGCACTTCGGTCGCGCAGGTCAACCGGGTGATTGAAAAGCTCCAGCCCCTTGTACGGTGATCTCCCGTATTTTATTCTATGCAATGTGCAGGAACAATAATGACAGATTTATACGTTACCAACGTTAATTGACATTTGTAATGGAGCGGCAGATCACCCTCAGGGAACACCGGTTCTCTCACACCGATATTGTCCGCTTCACAGTTATTGCGTCGTTTACGCTCTCCTCCATCCTGATTACGGCGATCGCTCTCTCCCGGAATATTGGCACACTCTATTCCCAGCTCTTATACTTCCCTATCCTGTATGCGGCCTATTTCTATCCCCGACGCGGGATCATTCTCGCCGGCCTGTGCGGAATCGTGTATGAATGTCTTGTGTACTTCTCGCTCTTTCCGGACATGTTCGCCCTCCTGTCGGCCACCGGCCAAGCAGTCCTCTTTATCTGCGTCGCGCTCGCAGTCGCGTACTTCACCAACAAGATCCGGATCTCAGAAGCCCGTTACCGCAGCATCTTTGAGAACTCGCTTATGGGAGTCATCCTTTTTGACAAGAATAGTTTTACGATCCAGCTTGCCAACCAGCAGGTTGCAGAGATGCTCGGACATACAACCGAAGAGCTCGGACAGATGACCTTTTCGGATCTCTTCTTCTCCCGCGACTTTCAGCGCCAGTTCTTTGAGCGCGTGGGATCAGGGGAGGACATCAGGAATTTCGAGACCTGCTTTGCCACAAAAACAAAGGAGCCTCACTGGGTCAACCTCTCCTGGAGCCGGATCGACGACACCGTGGTCAGCTGTGCGGTCATCGATATCAATGCCGAGAAACTCGCCCGGCAGGTAGCTGCCGACAGCTTAACCCAGTACCGGCAGGTGACCGAGAACTCTCCCACCGGCATGGTGATCACAGAACACACGAGAATCCAATTTGCCAACCCGGCATTCTCCTCCTTCTCCGGGTACGAACCGGCCGAATGCACAGGCAGGGACCTTGCCGACAGTGTTCTTGATCAGGACAGGGAAAGGTTCATGACTTTTGCCGGCCGCTGGAACGCAGCAACGCCGGTACCGGACCGGGCGGAGTTCCGGTTTGCCACAAAGAGCGGTGAGATCCGGCGGGCGGTTCTCTACTTTACTCCTATCACCCGGAACAACAAGCCGGCCGGGCTCATCAACATTATCGACAACACCGAATGGGAAGAATACCGCGAGCAGGTTGAGCAGACCAAAGAACGGCGGCGCGAAATGATGCGTGCCGTTGCCCACGAGCTCAGGACGCCGCTCCAGCCGATCATGGGGTACCTCAACCTGCTTCTTCATGATCCACACTCTTTCGGAGTAACTGACGAGACCCGGCAGATCCTCGACCGGTGCACAAAAAGTGTCGACCAGGAGCGCCAGATTATCAACCAGATGCTCGAAGTCTCGGTGGTGGAGGGGGAGGTAATCAGTCTTGACTATTCTGTTTTTTCCGTGCTGGGGATGGTCAATGCCGTCATCGCGAGCGGGGGGTATGCCATCAAGGCAGAGATTGTAATTGATATCCCACCTAACCTCACCTTTGAGGCCGACCGCCAGAAACTCTCCTATGTTATCAATGCGCTGGTCGCAAACGGCGTGACCTATTCCAAACCGCCAAAGAAGATCTGGATCACGTACCGGGGCTCGTCTGCCCTCCCGTTTCACCGGCTTGCAATACAGGACAACGGGATAGGTATCACCGAGGCCCAGCTCGATAAGATTTTCAAACCCGAAAACGACGGGAGCGCCGGTTCCCTCGGGCACAGCACCGGGGAGCCCGGGCTGTCGCTTGCAATTGGAAAGAAGTATGTCCAGATTCACGGGGGGTACATCAGCGTGGACAGTATCTTGAATATCGGGAGTACGTTTACCATCCATATACCAAAAAAACGACTAGATCAAGGTGATCGCCATGAAACCTAAGATTGTGGTAGTCGAGGACGATCAGCCTATCCTCGACCTTATGGATATCCTGCTGAAAAAACTGGGATACGATCCTGTACTGATCCCTAACGGACTCGACGCCCTAACCTATGTCAGAATAGAGCCGCCGGCCCTGATCCTCCTTGACATCATGATGTCGCCCCTTTCAGGTTGGGAGTTCCTGGACAGGCTGCGAACGGAATACAACCAGCGGGAGATCCCCGTGATCCTCTTTACCGCCTCACCCGTTGGTGCCGAGAGAATGGCAGAACTTCATGACCCGAAACTGGGAATTCTCCAGAAACCGGTCACCTTCGACGAACTCAAAACCACCCTCCAACAATTTCTTGCATAATTTTCCCGGACACCGGGAACATGGCGACCTTTTTTGTGAATAATTACCTGCGCGTGTTTATCAGGGTTTTTTCCAGGTACGCCACGATGCCGGGCCGGCGCCGGGTTTTGCCATTTTTGCCGACCCGATGTTTGCCAAAGTGCTGTACAACCTCTGCGACAACTCGCCGGGGTACATGCCCGTCATACCGCGGATACACCGCGAACCTGTAAAGACCGGGTGCATGCTTATCTCTGAGGACGACGGGATAGGAATTCCGCAGGACAAGAAGAAATTGATCTTCGAACGCGGTCTTACCACCTCGCCCGGTCCCACAACGTCATCCGGCCTTGGCCTGCTTTTGGTCCGGGACATTCTTGCCATCACTGGCATTACTATAAAAGAGACCGGGATACCCGGGGTGGGCTCGCGGTTCGAGGGAGTCATTCCTCCGGGGAAGTGGAGAATTGCACCGGCGGAGTAGTCATGGGCACTCTTTTCATGAAGGAGTGCGCCCCGGCGCAAAGAGAGCCCCGGTTTTCCATGATACTGATAATTTATGTCTTTATTTCCGTGATTGCGGGGGGACCGATACGATCCCTCTGATCCTGACCTTATCCTGATATCCGTTCAAACGGTCGGTAACCTCAAAACAGACATTCCGAAAAAAAGAAAGAAAAAAGGTTTAGATATACCGCGCTTTTAAGGAGAGTTTGCGCGGGGTATAGAGTGGACAGAACGGCTTCTCAGCAATCTCTTTCTTTACGGCAGCAGCAAGGGAATCCACGGTCATCTGCTCCTTGAATGGCTTGTTGGGCTGCGATTTCTTCCGGACGGTCACGGTCAGCTTCTTCGATGCGACTTCGTCATCGCCGACCACGATCACGTACGGAACCCAGTCCATTCCGGCTTCACGGACTTTCTTTCCGACACTTTCCTCGCGGTCATCGATGTCGCAGCGGATGCTCTGTGCATTAAGGGCGTCGCAGACTTCCTGTGCATACGCGGTGTGGCGCTCGGCAACCGGTACGACACGCACCTGTGTCGGTGAGAGCCAGGTCGGCAGGGCCGGGACTTTCTGGGTCGAGATGTTTTCGAGGATCGCACAGATCACGCGCTCGACACTTCCGGTTGGGGAGCAGTGAAGGATGGGCGGGTGAACCGGGGTTCCGTCATCCTTGAAGTATTTGATATCAAAGCGGGTCGAACTCTCGACATCGATCTGGACGGTCGGGTTCTCGATCGGGCGGTTCTGGCCGTCGATCGCCGCAAGGTCGATCTTGGCTTCCCAGTAGTGGATACGCTCGGAGAGGATCTCGAGAAGCATCGGGCAGTCAGATTCTTTCACGATCTTTTTGACCCATGCCTCGTTCTCATCGTAGAACTTCTTTGTGCACCGGAATGCAGCGACGAGTTTTGTTTCAAAGTCCCGGCCGGTCTGCCAGCCGATGGCAAGCTGCTCCTCGAAGCACTTCATTGCCTCGGGCATATCAGTACAGAGCGTGTGCATGTCGGGCATCGTAAAACAGCGCAGGCGCTTTAACCCGATCACTTCACCTTTCTGTTCGTGCCGGAAGGAGTAGGTGGAGAGCTCGTACATCTTTAAGGGGAGGGTGTTTTTCGAGATGTGCATGTCCCGCATGATCGAGAACATGCCAAAGCATGCAGCAAATCTGAGCATCATGTCCCGGTTGTTGCTCTTGAACCGGTACTGCCGCTCGCCGAATTTGGCCGCGTGCTCGCAGATTGCCTTGTCGCCAAGGTCGTACATCACCGGGGTCTCGACCGGGGTCGCACCGTAGGGGAGCAGGATGGTAAGGACGTAATCGGCCAGCAGATCGCGGACGAGCTTGCCCTTGGGCATCCAGCGCAGGCAGCCGACATCGCTTGCCGGTTCGTAATCGACGAGCTCCTTAGCGCGCATCAGGCCGACATGGGCCGGTTCGCCGCCGGTCGGCTCTGCGACACCGAGCTCCTTTTTCACGAGGCAGCCAAACGGCGTGTTGTCGAGATATTCGTGGTAGTCGTGGGACTTCCCGTCAGGAGTGAGGACAAACCAGTCGTGGGTGACCTCTTTCTTGCCCTTCTTTATAGAGATGGCTTCTCCTTCTTCGCCGCCGGGCACAATCGTCTTTGAGAGCTCGGAGAGCGGGTGGCCCTTGCACGAGATTTTGAAAGACTTGTACCAGCCAAACGGCGCACGTTTGACGGCAAACCCTTCTGCGGTAAGGCCATCTTTTATCGCGTTTAAGGCCGGCACCGCGACATTGGCGGGTGCGAGATCGCTTGAGAGGTGTGCATACGGGTAGATGACGATCTTTTCCGTATGAACCTGGCCCGCAGTCTTCTTTATTTCATCAATGGCCTGGGCGATCACGCCTTCAATATCTTCCTGGTCAACGGACTCTACCGCAGAGAATACGGTGAGCGCGTCTTCTTCGCGATCCGCGAGGACGCCTCCCTCCTCGGCCATCTTTGTTTTCTTTTTTGCTTCGTATTCGATGTAATCTGAATGTATCAGAAGAAGTCGCATTGCTTCATCTCCAGTCCGGAACGATTATTCGTATAAAATGGGTTCTTAATGTATATACCCTCATTGCCCCCGACACCTGGTTGGTTCCGGGCATCCCTGAGAGAATTACATTATTTCTTATTCTCGTGATACCTGGAGAGGGTGGCCTGACGCCTGCCTATCATGCATGGAAGGATACAGAAAACCAGTCATCAGGTTACGAAGTATCCAATTATACTGCGGACCGGCAGTTCTTCTTCGTGGCTGCACAAATGTGGCGGGCAAATTACCGGGAGGAGGCGTTACGCAACCAGGTATATACTGATCCCCATACCACGGCCAGATACCGGGTGGACGGCGCCCTGTTCAATATTCCGGAATTCTACGACGCATTCCCGGAGATCCAGCCCGGTGACGCTTTGTACCGGAATGTCAGCGAGAAGCAAATCATCTGGTAACTTTTTTTGTTACACCGGAAAACGTCGCCAGCCTGAAATTATCATATTTTTACGGTAATTATATCACTATCTGTGCCGGTCACAGGAGAAACCCGGTAGGCAACAAAAAAAAGTGATCTATTCCTTACCTGTATTCGGAACCCGGTCGGCCTCCCCCTCAGCGTGCTGGTTCTTGTGCCGCCGCTGGGCCTCTTTTTCCCTGTCGAGCGCATCGGGATCGATGTGCCACTCGGTCCGGCGCAGGAGGCCGTGCACGGTGCTTGCCTCCCGGGTCGTAAGGCCGGCCCGCCCGAGAATGCGGCGGATCATGATCATCGTATTCTCGCGCTTGAACGCCGGGTGGTGCACCTCATCAAGGAACCGGTCGATATGCCGGTACAGGTATCCCATCTCGTAGGGCGAGGCGAGCCGGTACTCCTTGCTCGGGAGGTTCGTGAGCTCGTAGCAGACAATACCGACCGCATGGGAGAGGTTCATGATCGGGTAATCGTCCGCAGTCGGGATTGTGCAGATTATGTCGCTCTTCTTCACCTCGTCGTTATTGAGCCCCCAGTTCTCGCGCCCGAAGAGGATCGAGACCCTCCCCTCCGCAGTGCCGATCCGCTCCCGGAGTTCATGGGGGGAATAGAAGGGCATCCTCATCGGGGTGCAAACTGATTTACTAACCTGCCCGGTCGTCGCGACCACGATACTGCTCCGGGCAAACACATCCTCGATAGTGCAGACCTCCGCATTCTCCAGGACATCCTGCGCATGGGAGGCGCGGGCTTTCGCCTCGTTCCCGAGTTTACAGGGATCGATGAGCACCATCCGGGTAAACCCGAAATTTTTCATCGCCCGGGCGGCAAACCCCACATTTCCCTCATAGAGAGGGGCCACGAGCACGATGTCAATTTCAGGCATAAAAAAAGGTTACTGGACCGCGTCCACGGTTGCCTTGAGGACGGCGGCGCCCTGGTCATAGACTGCGTTCCCGACCACGATCGTATCCGCGTATTTCCCCATAAGAGCGGCTTTCTCAGCCGAATTGATCCCGCCGCCATAGTACAGGATCGACTGGTCAAGCGCTTCGGAGGCCGCTTTCACGACCGCGGGATCGCCGTACGTCCCGGAGTATTCGATATAGACGATCGGGAAATGGAAGTAGTGGTCCGCGACGGAGGTATACGCCGCCACCTCGGAAGGTTTGAGGTCACAGATCGCCTTTGTAACCCGGCCCACCGATGAGTTGGGGTTGAGTACGATGTATGCCTCGGGAACGACTGCATCCCACGGGATACGGCCGTTCTGCTGCTGCACCCAGTAACGGTGCTTCCCGACGATCCACTGCACGTCGGTCGTGTTCATCACGCTGGGCACAAAGACATAATCGATCCCATCGAGGAGCACTGCCTCGGGACCGGCGGGTTCCATCACGAGCGGCAGGTCGTACGCGGCGAGCTGCTTCTGGAGGGAAAGCAGGTTCTCTTTGGTCACGTTCAGCGTGCCCGAGAGCATCAGTGCGTCGGTCCCGCTCGTGGCGATCGCATCGATGTCACCGGCTTTGAGCTGCTTGTCAGGGTCGAGTTTGGTCACATGCACCCAGTCTTTCCACTTCATGTCAGTATCAGAAGTACATGTGTTGTTTATCTCAATAAAACGGTGCTATGTCCCCGCCGCGGGACATTATGAGTTCACAAAAAAAGGAGATCAGATCCTGATGATCGCGTTTTCGCGTTTCTTTTGTAAGAGGGTCTGGTAAGTCCGGATCTTGTCTGCGTCAATCCCGGTGGTGGCACTGAGCTGCTGTATATCCGCAGCGAGCAGGTTGTCCCCGTTGATGACCCCGGCACCGGCAAATTTCTCTGCCACGGTCTCGGTCAGGCCCTTCACCGAAAGCAGTTCCTTTCGCCCTTTCTCACTCCGAACACGGGGGACCTTTACGGGCACGGGCCGGTGCAGGTATTCGCAGACAAGCGCCACGTGCCGGTTCACGGTACCGGTACTCATGCCGGTCTTCTTGCTCAGGTTTTCAGGCGTGGTTGAAACAAATTCATCCGGGCTGATAATCCCTGCCGCGATGTACTTCTTGAGGCTTACCGCTGGAATGCCCATCACCTTTAAGAGCTGCCCGTTGTAGGTGATCCGGGCTTCGGTCAGGAGGTCGTGTGCCTCGTTCTCGCCGATACCGGCTTTCTGGAGGGTGCCCGGGTCTGCCTTTGCGAGGTCGGCAAGATCTGACACCCCGGACTCTTTCAAGGCCGTCATGATCTTTGAATAACTGCGCCCTTTTCTTGGGATCAAGTGGTTTCGCATGAACTTGCGGCACTCGGAGCGCCGGCGCAGTTTTTCGAGCACGCCTTCTGCCTCGGTTTTAAGTTTCTGCGCTGCCTCCGGTGCCAGTTCAAGGGTTTTAGAAAGGCGTTCAGGCTCGCTGCGGGCGATCTCGGCAACGGTGTAGATGTGCCGGGACCGGGCTTTTTCCAGGAGAGCCTCATTCATAGAGGGGATCTCGGTGAGTGATTCTGTATTGGAACTGATGTGATGGCAGAGCGGACACCCGATATCCCAGGGACGGGCGCCTTTTCTCACGAGGCGTACGAAATGGAGGTGGTGCTTCTCGCAGATGTCATCGGTGCGTACTGCCCAGCCCCACATGGTGACCGGGAGGCCGATGTTGAACGTGCACTCGGGGTACCGGGAGCACCCGATGAACTGGGTCGAGCCCCGCAGGTGCTTGATCGCGAGCGTCCCGCCGCAGACCGGGCATTTGCCGAGGTTGAGCTCTTCTGCGGTCCGGTTCCGGATGTCGTCCCCTATCACCTGTTCGTTTGCCTCGAGCTGGTCGAATGCCGCGTGCAGCATGCTGCGGGACTCTTTTACGACGTCGTCGCTGGTGCTCTTGCTCTCCTTTATCTGCTGCATGTGCGACTCGATCGTCTGGGTCATGTCGGGTTTGGTGATCGCATCGGCATGGTGTTCGAGCGCTTCGGTCACGACACGGCCCACAAGGGTCGGGCGCAGCGGGTTTCCTTCCACATACTTGCGGGAGACGAGTTTCGCAATCACCTCGTGCCGCGTGCTCTTTGTCCCGAGACTGAGTTCCTCCATTCTCTGGATAAGCTTGCTCTGCGTGTACCGGGCCGGGGGCATCGTCTCCTTTTCATCGAGGGAAACCTTGCGGATCGGCAGTTTCTCACCTGCAGCAAACGCCGGGAGGATCGTCTCCTTTGCCTCGGAGAAGGGGTAGACCTCATGCCAGCCCGGTTCGATCAGATACCCTCCGGTCGTGGTGTAGGGCTCGCCGCCGGCATCGAAATTAACTTTTAAGGTCTGCCAGAGCGCGTCCGGAGCCAGGGTCGCAAGGAACCGGCGGAGCACGAGTTCGTAGATCCGGAATGCATCGTCCCCGATCCCATCCCGGGTGGCAACCCCGGTCGGGTGGATTGGCGGGTGGTCGGTGGTGGACTTCTTGCCCCGGGTCGGCTCCGGGCGCCGGTGGGCGATCGTCCACTCCACATCTTTTTTAAATGGTGAATTCCGGATAGTCGCAAGCACGCCGTTTAAGTCAAGTGATGCCGGATAGACCGTGTTATCGGTCCTCGGGTATGAGATGTACCCGTTCATGTATAATTCTTCGGCGATCCGCATTGCATTTGCCGCGGAAAAACCGAGCCGGGCGGCGGCAACGATATAGGTTGTCGTATCGAATGGCGAGGGGGACCGGTCCTGCTTGGTCCCTTCCCTGATCTCAGTCACGACCAGCGGTTCTTTTGTCCGGTCGCGGGCGAGTTCTGCGGTTTTCTGGTCCTTGAACCGGCCGTTCGTGTGCCGGGCCTCGATCTGCTCCCCGGCCTTCTCGGTCATAAGGCCGAGCTGCCAGTACTTCTCCGGGACAAATTTCTCGATCTCCTTTTCCCGGTCGACGATCATGGAGAGCGTGGGACTCTGCACCCGGCCGACCGAGAGGATGTTATTTCCCCCCCGGCGTGCGGCAAGCGAGATGAACCGGGTCAGCGACGCGCCCCACATCAGGTCGATGGACTGCCGTGCCTCGCCTGCTGAGGCAAGCGCGAAGTCAAGATCGGTCGTATTCGCAAACGCGCTTTTTATTTCCTGCGGGGTGATCGCAGAGAACCGGGCCCGGTCGACCTTCACGTTCCGGTTGACGGCCCGGATCAGTTCGTACGCCTCTTTTCCGATTAGCTCCCCCTCGGTATCAAAATCGGTTGCAATGGTGACACGCTCTGCGTGACGGGCCAGTTTCTGGAGGAGCGCGACGATCCTTTTCTCGGTTGGCACCTTGATGGTCTTTGCATCGATCAGGCTGCGGGGGGTGTACTTTTCACTGCGCCAGTTCTCGTAGCCGGGCTCGAAGTCGACTTCGACAACGTGGCCGCGTAGCCCCACGGTTGTCGTGTCGCCGAAACTGTAGGTCGAGACCCCGGCATCCTTCTTCTCGACGACTTTTTGTCCCCCGGCAAGGATCTGGGCGATCCTGCGGGCCGAGATGTTCTTTTCTGCAACGATCAGGTGCACGTCAGGTCACTGCTCCGCACTCTTAAGGGCCTCAACCATCAGCCGGTTGAGCTCGCCCGGATCGGCGCGGCCCCTCGTCTTTTTCATGGTCTGGCCGACAAGGAAGTTCAAGGCCCCGTTCTTTCCGGCCTTGTAATCTTCGACGGCTTTCGGGTTCTCTGTGATGACATCGTGGACGGCACCCAGAAGCGCCGCATCGTCGCCCGTGGTTTTTGCAAGGTTTAAGCGGGAAACAATCGCTTCAGGTGTCTCGACCGTCTCACCCTTGAGTCGCTCATCGAGCATTACCCGCATGACCTCGATACCGCTCTTGTCGGTGATCGTCCCTGCTTTTAAGAGCACCAGCAGGCCGGTGAACCTTTTTGCGTCCAGCGCATCAATACCCATGCTTCGGTAGTTGAGTTCGCCGGCAAGTGTATCGGCAATCCAGGTTGCCGCGAGTTTACAGAGCCCGTTCCCGTCCCCTGCAACGACAGCCTCAAAAAAGTTTGCCATCTTAAGTTCGCCGGTGAGGGTGCGGGCGTGGTTTAAGGAACACCCGTACTGCTGCACGAAGCGCTCGCGCCGGGCATCGGGGAGCTCGGGGAGCTTGACGTCTTTTACCCAGGACTGGACGCGGAGCGGGCGGAGATCCGGCTCCGGGAAGTACCGATAGTCGTTCTCCTGTTCCTTTGACCGTGCCGACTGGGTGATCCCCCGGGCCTCAAGGTAGTGCCGGGTCTCGCGATCGACTTTAAGGCCGCGCCGGAGCTGGTTCTTCTGCCGGGTCACCTCGAACGTAAGCGCCCTCTCAACCCCTTTGTATGAGGTGATGTTTTTGATCTCGACCCGCTCGCTGCCCCGGAGCGAGATGTTTGCATCGACACGGAGCGAGCCTTCTTTTTCGGGATCAAAAACGCCGAGGTATTCGAGCGTGGCCCGCAGTTTGTTTAAGAACTTGCGCGCCTCTTTTGGCGAGCGCATCTCCGGTTCTGATACAATTTCGATAAGCGGGATGCCCGCACGGTTGTAGTCCACGAGAGAGTACCGGCCGCGTTCGGCGTTACCCATATGCACGAGCCGGCCCGGGTCTTCCTCGACGTGGATGCGGGTGAGCTGGATCCTCCGCTCCTTCCCGTCGTCCCCCTCGATCCCCACATATCCCCCCAGGGCAAGCGGCTTGTCGTACTGCGTGACCTGGTAGGCCTTGTCGAGGTCGGGATAAAAGTAGTTCTTCCGCGAAAACTCGGACTCGGGAATAACCGTACAGTTGAGGGCTTTTGCTACCCGCATTGCGTACTCGATTGCCCTCCTGTTGAGTACTGGCATCGTGCCGGGAAGACCGAGGCAGACCGGGCAGACGTGGGTGTTAGGGCCGTCATTCCGGTAATCGGTCGAACAGCCGCAGAAGAGCTTGCTCTTTGTGTCGAGCTGGCAGTGGACTTCGAGACCTACAACGACATCGGCGTCGATCATGGCTTCACCGCCTGCTCGTAGGCATACGCAACATCGATGACGCGCTCGTCCTCAAACGGCCTGCCCATGACCTGGAGACCGACCGGCATACCCTGCACCTTCCCGCAGGGAACTGAGATCGCCGGGATACCGGCAAGGTTGACCGGCACCGTGAGAATATCGGAGAGATACATGGAGAGCGGGTCGCTTTTCTCACCGAATTTAAACGCAATCGTGGGCATCGTCGGGCCGCAGAGCACATCCACATCGGAGAAGAGCCGGGTGAAGTCCTTTCTTACATTCTCCCGGGCGACCTGCGCCTTTGCGTAGTACTTGCCGTAGTAGCCCGATGAGAGGGCAAACGTCCCGAGCATGATCCGGCGCCTGACCTCGGGGCCGAACCCCTGCTTTCGCACGTCCTGGTATGCCGCATGCCACGATTTTTTGGTGTCTGCGGCAGGGCCGTACCGCACGCCATCGAACCGTGCGAGGTTGGAACTGGCCTCGCTCGTGCAGATTACGTAGTAGGCGGCAAGGGCGTATTCCATCGAAGGAATACTGCACGGGACGGTGACGGCACCGAGTTCTTCGAGCCGGGCGATTGCACGCCGTACGACGGTTCCAACATCGGGGTCGACACCTTTTCCGAAATATTCCTCGGGAATACCGATCCGGAGCCCCTTTATGTCAGCGGACGGGGTGTGGGCGTAGGGCTTGTCATACGAGGTGGTATCCTTCCGGTCATTGCCGGAGATCACCGACATGAGGAGCGAGACATCAGAAACATTTGTTGCCATCGGCCCGATCGTTTCCAGCGAGTTCGCGTACGCGATCAGGCCATACCGGGAGACCCGGCCGTACGTGGGCTTGAACCCCACGATCCCGCTGAATGCGGCAGGACACCGGATCGAGCCGCCGGTATCGGTACCAAGGGCCATCCGTACCATGCCTGCCGCTACCGCCGCCGCGCTGCCCCCGGAGGATCCGCCGGGCACACGGCCCGTGTCGCAGGGGTTGAGCGTGGGGCCGAACGCCGAGTTCTCGGTACTCGTCCCCATCCCGAACTCGTCCATGTTTGTCTTGCCGGCGATTGCGGCACCGGCGTTCTTTATGAGGCCGACCGCGTGCGCATCGTACGGCGGGACGTATCCTTTGAGGATCTTCGAGGCGCAGGTGGTCTCGATCCCCTGTGTCGAGATATTGTCCTTGACCGCAACCGCGATCCCAGCAAGTTTTCCCTCGCTGTGGGAAGGCTTTGCGCAGACTTTTAAGAAGGCGTTGTACCGGTCGTCGGGCTCGAAGTTGATCGTGTGCACGGCCACTACATCACCCGGGGTGCCTTGATAAAACCGTCTTCCTGTGCACCGGCATTTCGTGTCGCTTCATCCTGCGAAAGGGAGGGTTCGACCACGTCTTCCCGCATCACGTTATAGAGATCCCGGGCGACCGCGTCATCGCCATGCACCCGGTCAAGCACGTCAAAATATTCCACAATGGCGTTGAACTGGCCGGTAAAAATGGCCAGTTCGGAGGTATCGATGCCGATATCGGCAAGTTCACCGATATGTTCCACGTCTTTTTCAGTGACCATGTTCCACCCGTCCGATGTGGTCTATGTAATCTTGCACGGACGTTTTATAACCATTTTTACGGGCAAGCTTCTTCAATACTCCCCAGACCCCGCTCCCGTACTGCATGGCCTTTTTGCCATATCCTGCCAGTTCTGGCGGGATATGGCGCTCTGCAACCTCCCGGAGCGGGATCTTCCGCTGCCCGTCGTGCACCTTCTCATGAGCCGGGATCGCGCGTGCAGCGCGCACAACCCGGATATCAAGGTAAGGCATGGAGAGGTACGTGCCGTGAAGGGCGGCAACTGCCTGGTCCCGTTCTGCCTGTGCCTCAAGCCCAAGAACATCACGGGCGAGATCCTCTTCGAGCGTGGGAGAGGAGAGGTACCGGGCGTAGCCGCCGAAGAGTTCATCAGCTCCCTGTCCGGTGATGATGCGCCGGTACCCGTGCGTCCCCGCCCACCGGGCGATGAAGTACTGGGTGACTGCGATGCTGGTGTTGACCGGGTCTTTTTTCGGGATCGCGGAAATAACCTCGGGGAGCGCGTCTGCAATCTCATCTGTGGTTATCTCCACTTCGGTGCAGGAAAGACCAAGCAGCTCTGCTGCATGCCGGGCCTGTGCAAGATCGTGAGATCCTTCACGGCCGACTGCCACGCATTCCCGCTGCGCGAGTGCGGCAACGAGGCTTGAATCCACCCCTCCCGAGAACGCAGTCACGCCCTCATCGCTCCTGAGGCGGACTGCCGTTACAATCGCTTCGTCCAGTGTGCAGGGTGCAGGATCGGGATCGATCGAAAACCGCACCTGCCCGTTGCAGACAAGCGTACCTTTCGGACCCGGGCCCGGGATAATGCCGAAATGGTCGCGTGCATGGCAGGTATCAAACGAGAGTGCAAACTCGCCACCGAAGGTGCGGATCTTTTCCGGATCTGCCTGTACGATCTTCTCAACATCAGCCATGGAGAGCCTGTTACCGTTAAGCTCGACCCAGCCTGTAGACTGAAACAAGGTTATGCACTCGCCGGATAGTGTATGGTACCGGATATGCATATAATGCGTGGCAATGAGGTAGCACCAGATCCGGGTGGAGGCAGGGTTCAGGAGTACTGGGGAACCGGTGAGAATCCGCGGGAAAAATGCATATTCTGGACGGAGTATCGTGCCATGGGCTTCTGCCGACCGGCACTCCCCCGGTCACGATTCTTTTTATCGTACAGACGAAATACTATAGAGCGCGAGGGTACGAAAGTGGCCAACTCGGCTGGACTTAAGATCCAGTTCCGCAGGGATTCATGGGTTCGACTCCCATCCCTCGCATAAGTCCTGTTTTCTTGTATGTACATCCTGTGTCCGGCCCCGGGTTGGCGCCCAACCGGGAAAGTCCTTATTGGCTCATAGCAGGATACACTCCTGTATGACTCTGGTGAAAAAACACAGATTACGAACAAAGAAATCCCTGACCGACACCCTTCCGGAGATGGTAGTTTCCGCTCTGGCCAATCACGAAGATTTCATCGTGACCTATGAAACCGATCCTGAAACCAAAAAGAAGTCGCTGTATGTGATGACCGGAGATCTGATCACCCCTGATATGCTCGCAACCCTTAAAGAACAGATCGCGCAACGGAAAGAAGAGGGGTGTACCATCATCACCCGGGACTGGAAATAAAACCGGTAATGCTTTTTTAGATATGGTGGTATTCAGCGTTTGGGAGTTCCAAGAGAATCCTGACCGATAATCCCTGCAACCCGTCCCACACACCCGTCCCTGAGCCGGACCTTGATGCCGTGCGGGTGAAACGAGGAATTTGTCAGGATCTCCTGCACGATTCCCCGTGTGAGTTTTCCGCTCCGCTGGTCGGCCTTGAGGATTATATCGACTGTGCAGCCAGGATAGATTGCGTCACGGCATTTTCCACTGGTTATCGGGTCAGGTCGGTTTTCCATGGGAATGTGCAGAATATGTTCAGATATGGGAGACCGGAATATCCCGGTAATGATGTCGTTTTTAAAATGCAGGTAAAAAATTATGAGCTTGTCGTTGGTGCATCGTACGCACCGATACCGGACTCGATCCAGCCGAGAGTGGTCAACCACCCATGATTTTCCCCATGCATCGTCAGCACGGTGATCCGGTTTTCATATGCATTGGACTCCGGTGTAAAGATCGTCCAGGAATTTGTCGCCTCCAGACTGGCGCTGATGCTTACACTTGCCGAAGGTGCGGCTGTATAATTGGCATAGGTACTGGTGAGATACTCAAAGCACTCCGGATTACCTCCGGTTTTTGTATCGCTGGCAGGACATGCCACCGTATGGATTCCCTGAACCGGGCGGAACACGGCCGCATTCTCAACGGGCGAGCGCGTGTCGATCAGCGTATGCGACGATGCGTTCACGACAAGTGTGATGGCGGTCGTCCGTGCGCTCCCGTTGACGGCAGGCTGCCCGATTGTCGGGGCAGAGACTTTCAGGAGCGTTGCCTTGCCGGTATCATACAGTGTGACCGTCCAGTCGCCGGGAACCCCGGAGACATGCTTGCCGCTGATCTGTGCAACCACCGGTGAGTTCCCGTTCAGGTCTGCAGGCACCGGCAAAAAAAGCGTGACGTTTGAAAGGACGGTATCGGTCGTAATGGTGCAGCTGTATGCATAGGTGCCGGTGAGCGAGTTCCTGTATGTTGTATCGATATATGACGTATACGAGACAACGGCAACAAAAAGTACCAGAATAAGGATGAAGAGCCCCAGCGTGATTTTAATGATCTTATCCATGATCTCCCCCGTGGTGCCGGATCCACCGCAGGAGTGCCGGTATAAGACAGGCCCGGCTTCTCCGGCACGATATCATACTATTCCGGGACGCAACAGAAAAAACATTGTATTCCCCGAGAGCGTCCTGACGGTTTCCTGTGAAAAACAGCACGACTATATGGTCCGGTGCCGATCATATCTGCATGGAACGCCGTCCCGCTCTCGTGCTCGCAAACGTCCAGCTTCCCAAAGGCCGCAGAGCGGATATTACGATCCGGGATGGCCGGGTCGTTCACACCGGCGCCGGGACAGCAGCCGACCGGGTGATCGACTGCACAGGCCTTTTTGTCCTGCCGGCGGCTGTCGATGTCCATGTCCACATGCGGGGCGGGAGCCAGTCGGCAAAGGAGGACTGGACAACCGGAAGCATGAGCGCCCTTGCCGGGGGGGTGACCGTTGTCGTCGACCAGCCAAACACGGTCCCGCCGCTGACGACACCAGAAGCGTTTTTGGCCCGGGTCCGCGAGGCACAGGCACACTCGTTCTGCAGTTTTGCAATAAACAGCGGAGTCACCCCGGATACCCCGTTTGAGGCGATGTGGGCGGCAGGGGCGATGGCTTTTGGCGAGACCTTTTTTGCACCTTCAAGCTACGGCGAGGCACTGGGCACCCTGGAACTCTCCCGTGCGCTTGGTCGTATCCGGGCTCTCGGAGGACTGGCCACGATCCATGCAGAAGGCGTTGCTCCGGGACAGGATATTGATCTTGCCACCCACGATGCCCTGCGCTCACCTGAACGCGAGCGGGAGGCAGTGATCGCGGTGCAGGCCAGTAATCCGGGCGGCTGCCGGATCCATTTCTGCCACATGAGCACGGCCACAGCGATCGATGCCGCACGGGGAACTGTAGAAGTGACACCTCATCACCTCTTCCTCTCCCGGGAAAAAACCGGGGCCGCCGACACGCGGTTCAAGGTTAACCCCCCGGTCAGGAGCGAGAGGGAGCGAAAGGACCTCTGGGCACACTGGAACCGGATTGATATGATTGCCTCAGATCACGCCCCCCACACGAAGGCTGAAAAATCGCACCCCTTCGAAAAGGCACCTTCCGGGGTCCCGGGCGTGGAAACTATGGTGCCCCTTCTCATGGCTGAGGTGCTCGACCGGCGGATCACCCTGCCTGACCTGATCCGGAAGACCGCAACCGCACCTGCCGCGCTCATCGGCATTCCACCGGCAGGTTTTGCACCCGGTGACCGGGCAGATTTTGCACTGTACCCTCATGCTGCGGTGACTGTGGAGCCGGAACTTCTGCATAGCAGGTGCGGCTGGACACCATTTGAAGGGCACCGGGCGGTCTTTCCCCGGACCGTGATCCGGGGCGGGACCGTGGTATATGATCATGGAGAGTTCTGTCGCAGAGAGCCGGTCTGGTTTGCCGGCCGGGGCTACACTCCCACGGATACGTGAGCGGATTTTTGCCGGGCAAGTTGTACCTGACTGTGCAAAGGACACGGTGGGCTTCGGATGGGGTTTTGGCCACGAAACGATAAAGAACCCGGAGAACAGATGAAAGAGGGTGCCGATATAGCGCACCCATAGGTCCCCGGGTGATCGATTGACAAGTGTCTGGACGTGATCCATGGGACAACCCGGGTGCGCGACAGGCATCGCCCGGCCGAGGGTTTTATCCACCGGTGAAGGACGGCAGCAGCCACTGGTGATCCGTGTGTGTTTAAGCCGGGCGACATTTCCTTTCTCGTGAGGATGCTCCATGTCAACGATGACAGATGCACTTTTCGATGACCGTAACGGTACACTGATTGTCATCGAGGTCTCTCCCGGTGCAAAATCAGCACTCTTTCCTGCGGGCTACAACGAATGGAGAAAGGCAATTGGCTGCCGGGTCACGGCTCCTGCGGTTGACGGGAAGGCAAACAAAGCGGTGATCGGGCTTATCAGCACCACGATCGGGGTGCCGGCCTCCGCAGTTTCTATTGTGTCCGGGCTCACCTCGTCTCAGAAGAAGGTACGGATCGCCGGTGTCACCAGAGCGCAGCTTGCCGGGCAGATCTGTGCGGGTAGAGAAAAAGAATAATCCGGGAGATCCCGTCAGATTATTAACAGTACATGGTTAAACGGGCACTGTTTTTTTGAACCGTGTGAAAAAAGGCCTGAGCACGAACCTACACTTTAAGTAATTCCACACGTTATATATATTTTATACCTATGATCAGGCAATTCATCCATCGCATGATACATGGGGGTGCGTTTACGTGTATTCACCGGATACTACCAAGTACCTTATTCA
>NZ_PMZU01000024.1 GCF_003170075.1 Methanoregula sp. | reverse complement strand
CTCACGACCCTCCGTCGTGGAAATCCACCCTTAAATCCCCGTTTTCCCGGCAAACCGGGCCCGAAAAACCGCCCGATTTTGACCCCCGCATTAGAAGGCCGCCAGGGCCCTTTCCGTGGCAGATGTCCCCTTGAGAGACTCCAAGTATGCCCAAAACCAAAACTCACCCATATTTTGGGGGTCAAAATCGGGGGACAATACGGCGGCATTTTCTCAAAAAAACCCCAAATTGAAGACTCCCGGATCACACCCAAATCCGGGCGTTTTACGGGGTTTTCTGGAGCGTGAATCCGGCAATCGGAGCCCGATACGGGCTTTTTTTCCCGGTACAGACATCCCCGTCCGGGCCCAGAACAAGGCTGGATCCGGGGGTATCAGGAGAGACCCCAAAGGAAAACGAGAGAAACGATCCGGGTGTGGCGGATATTCCGGTCCTCTCCGGTTCATTGAAATACGGACGGGCGCTCATTATGGAAATAATCTCTATGGATCAGATCTCCACAATCGCATGCCCGTTCTTGTCCCCGCGCCCGATACCTTTGTAAACAAATCCCTCGGCAATAAACGCATCCGGATCGATCACGTTCCTCCCATCAATAATCACCGGCCGGGAAGTTCCGCATAACTTCCTGATCGCGAGTGGATCGAAATTTTGGTACTGGGAATGACCCGTGAAGACGACCACGGCATCCGCATGCGAAAGAACCGTTTCAAGATCGTGTTCGATAGTAACCCCGGGGGAGGACGTGACCCAGGGATCATGGACTGCAACCGTTGCCCCGGCCTCTGTTGCACGATCCCGGAACGATTCTGACGGGGGGTCCCTGGCATCATCAGAATTTGCGATAAATGCCCAGCCGAGCAGTGCTATCTTCGCCCCCCGGAGGTGTTTTCCCGCACGTTCCAGGCCCTGCTGTGTCAGGTTGAGCATATGTGCGGGCATGAAGTCGTTGATGTGGCGGGCAAGAATATAGAGCGAGGGCTCTCCTGCCGGGTAATCAAGGAGACCCTTCCCTAGGACCTGCACGCCCCGCTCAAGGTGGAAGGTATCCTTGGTCAGGCAGTGGCCGCCGACACCCGCACCCGGCCAGAGCAGGGCCCGGGTGATCCCTTCGCCCTTGAGGCTGTCGACCCCGGCGCGGACATCGTATACGTTGATACCCATTGCCTCGCAGTACAGGGCAAGTTCGTTGATGGCCGCGATCTGGAGGTCCCGGAACGTATTTTCCGCAGTCTTGGTTACTTCCGCTGCGGTCGCGGTCATCGGGATCACCCGGCCTTTCGTAAGGATGGGCGAATATAATTCCGTTGCCCGGATCGTGCTTGCCTCATCGATACCCCCGACGATCCGGTCATGCTCCCGGAGATTGCGGAGGAGCCTTCCTACCATCACCCGTTCCGGTGCATGGGCCAGCGCAAAGTCAACCCCGGCTTTGAGGCCCGACTCTTGTTCCAGGATCTCCCGGGCAAGCCCGTTCGTTGTTCCCGGGGTCACGGTCGATTCCAGGACAACAAGCATCCCCGGGCGAAGGTTGCGGCCCACATTTTTCAGCCCGTCTTTTAATGCGGAAAAATCCGGCAGGAGATCTTTCTTGTTCAGAAACGGTGTCTGGATGGAGAGCGTGACGGCGTCAAGCTCCGAGATCTTCGAATAATCCGAAGTACATTCGAAGTTTCCTGCAGTGACGACCTGCCGGATCAGGTCTTCAAGGCCCGGTTCTTCGCCTTTTAAGGGGCTCTCGCCCCGGTTGAGCATCGCGATTTTGTACCCGGATGTTGCCGATGCACGCTGGAAGCCGTACACCTTGTCAAACTGCGGGGCGTTCGCAAACAGCATTGCGGCAGGAATGCCGACATATCCCATACCGACAACACCGATCTTTTTGATCGCTTTGCGCTCGGCGATCTCCGATGCCAGCAAACGGGACATAATCATGCTGCCTTTACAAAATTCCTGGTAATTTTTTCGCAGACCTGCAGGTTGAACAGGCCTTGCTCCGGGGTAACCGGGAATTTTTTGCCGGATTTGACACATTCGAGGAATGTCGAGAGTTCCCGCTTCAGCGGCTCCTGCTTGTTCACGAGCACCTTCTCGATAATATTTTCCTGCACATACCGGTCATGCTCAATATTGTACTGCCCGGGCTTCCGGTAAACGGCAATCTCCTGGTTCATGTAGTCGCCTTCAATCGTGCAGTCCTCCTGCTCGATATAGATGAGCCGGATCTTCTTCGAGGATTTCCTGCTCGCCGACATGTAGACTGTTGTTCCGTTTATGGCAAACAGCGCCCCGCACACATCGGGAGTGCCGGAACTTCTCACAAAATACTTTTCCTGCGGGAAAAGGTTAAAGATGACATCGATGTCGTGGATCATGAGGTCTTCCACGATCGACGTCCCGGTGACCCGGGCGGATGCCGGGTTGTGGCGTTTTGTCTCGATGTAGAGAGGATTATGGATCATGCGCCGGATTTCATCGATGATCGGGTTAAACCGCTCAATGTGTCCCACCCCGACGGTCAGGTCCTTTGGGACTGTTTTGATCAGCGCTTCTGCCTCTGCTGATGTCTGGCAGATCGGTTTCTCGATCAGGGCATGGACTCCGGCAGAAAAAACCTTTTGTGCAACATCGTGATGAAACGGGGTAGGAACACAGATGCTGACGGCTTCACAGGAATCCAGGAGCTCATCCATCGACGAAGCAACATGGGCATCAACTTTCTTCCCCAGTTCTTCAGACGCCTTTGTATTCAGGTCAAATAGGTGGAGGTTACCTGCGGATTTGAGTTCTGAATACACCCTGGCATGGTTTTTTCCCATCGCCCCAACGCCAATAACGCCGACATCCATTTATATCACCTCATTAACCGTATCGCAGATGTACTTCAGCTGTTCATCCGTTACCAGCGGGTGGACCGGCAGGCTCATCACTTCGCTTGAGAGTTCCAGGGCAACGGGGCATGATGTATCGGCCGACTGGTACACCGGCTGGCGGTGAATCGGGATCGGGTAATGCACCGCTGTGCCTATCCCTTTTGCTTTTAAATCCTGCATAAGTTGTTCACGTGTCAGGCTAAATTCCTTTGTTACCCTGACAACATACTGGTGGAAGACATGCGTGCAGTCCTTTCTCCTGGCAGGCAGTACTATCCGGGTTCTTTTCAGGTGACGGTCATAGTAATCGGCGTTATGCAGCCTTCTTTTATTAAAGCCATCCAGTTTTTTGAGCTGTGCTGATCCGATCGCAGCCCCGATATCAGTCATACGGTAATTATAGCCAAAGGATGTGTGGAGGTATTTTTCACTCTGGCCATGGTTGATAAAACGGCGGATCTTCGCAGCATAGTCTGCATCATTGGTGGTAACCATGCCCCCTTCGCCGGTGGTCATATTCTTCGTGGGATAGAAGGAGAAGCATCCAGCTTTTCCGAGTCCTCCGACCTTTTTTCCTTTATAGACAGAACCATGTGCCTGGGCCGCGTCTTCGATAAGGATTGCATTATGGTCCAGACATAATTCCCTGATGGGATCTACATCGAATGGCTGGCCGAACAGGTGCACACCGATGACCGCTTTTGTGGACCGGGTAAACAACGCATGGGCGGATTCCGGATCGATGGTAAAATAATCCGGGTCAACGTCAGCGAAAACCGGCCGGGCCCCGCACATCGACACGCAGGTTGCCGTTGCAATAAAGGAAAACGAGGGGACAATAACCTCGTCCCCGGCACCGATTCCTGCCGAAGCCAGTGCTGCATGAAGCGCTGCAGTACCATTATTCACGGCAATCGCATGCCGGGCTTCGCAGTACCTGGCAAATTTTTCTTCAAACGCTGCGACCTCGGGACCCTGGGCCAGCATACCGGAGCGCAGGACCCGGGTCACTGCTGCTATCTCTTCTTCACCCGCCCGTGGCTGGGCTATGGGGATCTGCATCATGATCGTCTCATCTCTTTTGGGAGCGCACGGAACCGGGCGGGTGAACCAAGTGCGAGCATGCCGGCCGGTACATCTTTTGTCACCACAGATCCCGCAGCCACCGCTGCACATTTTCCTATGCGGACTCCCGGCAGGATGGTGACATTGCCCCCGATGGTCGCATTATCCTCTAAGATCGGTCCTTTGAGTTCAGGTATGCCGAAGGGGGGATAGCGATCGTTTGTCAGGATCGAGTTCGGCCCGATAAAAACGCCGTCCCCGATTTCAGTATTCGTAGGGATAAATACCATGCTCTGGATTCGCACATTGCTGCCGATCGCACAATTTCCCTCAATAATCGTGGAAGTCCCGATCGCAGTATTATTGCCGATTGTCGTCTTCTCACGGATTATTACATTGTGGCCGGTGGAAAAATTATCCCCGATAGTAACGGTACAATAGATGACGGTCCCTGTCCGCAATACAGCGTTATTCCCGATGACAGTTCCCGGGTACTTTTTTTTACCCAGGAACTCCCGTGACGGGAACCCGAGGATGACAGGTTCAAAAATCTGTGCTCCGTTACCGATTGTGTTCTGTCCGTATTGATTCATTTGTCACCTTATCGTAAAGATTGAGGT
>NZ_PMZU01000030.1 GCF_003170075.1 Methanoregula sp. | reverse complement strand
CAGTGAGAGGGGGGACTACCCCCCTTGGTTCCAGCGCCACAACCTTGTGTTCGCGTGGAGCGTCCGTCGGAAGAGGGGGGGTTCCCCCTCCGTACCCTGAGGGAGGAGGGGGTCTGCCGATCATAAGTGGGGGGTAGGGGCACCTCCCTTTGCTTCCGGGTTTTGGGCAGCCCCCTCCTCATCCGCATGAGGGGGCCCTACCCCCCTTCTGCCCGGTGAGGGGGGCAGGGTGCTGGTGCCCGGGTATCTGTTTTACCATAATGAGAGAGCCGGCTCGCGGAAATATGATCAGGATTACTAAGTGATACAGGCCGGGAGCCTGTGTCATCCGTGTGTGGATATCCCTGGATTCAGGCACAATTCTTGTAGAAATCAAATGCTATGTATTCATTACCAATAAAAAAGAAGACTGATTCTTGTCGTCCTGTCGCAGATCAGATAGAGCATTATCACCGGCAATCGGCATAATCCTGATGCTCGTGATCACTTTTATTCTTGCGGCACTTGTCCTGCTCCTGATGGTCCAGCTTCCCTATCAGTACGACCAGTCTGTTCCTGCTATCTTTCAGATTACAAAGATCCGGCATGTCAACGAAAATGGAGTCATGAAATTTGACAGTTACATGGTTGTCAGGAATACGGGAACAACCGGCTATGTGAACCTGAATCTCTATGCGCTGACATACCGGAACGGGAAACTTCTCGAGTGCTCTATCACAACCATGAACGGGTATGCATACATCCCCACGCATCACTACCAGATCCAGACACTTGGGGGCCCGGGATCGCAGGGTCGGATCTGGGATCCGAACGAACTGATCTCAATTAATTACAAGGACGGGACCTTTCACCCTGGGGACGTGGTAACCTTTGAGGTCTACGACGTGGTAACCAATCAGATCATCTCGCGCCACACATATACGGCATGAAACGGTAATAAGAAAAAGAGGTCTGAACCGGCCCGGGTGTTTTACTCATCAAGCCTTTTAAACACGCCTTTTTTGGACTTAAGGACATGACACTCCGGGCAGCGCCACGTGCCCGGCAGATCCTCGAACGGGACTCCCGGGGGAATTCCCTGTGTTTTATCCCCTTTTGCCGGATCGTAGATATAGTGGCATTCAAGACATACCCAGCGGGCGAGTTTTACCGACTGTTGTGTCATCTGGTTACCTCGTCATTTCTTTTTTATCCATCTACCTTGCCAGATATGAAATCTCCGGTGGGGGCAGTGCGGGCAAAGTCTCCTGTCCCGGTGTATTCTTAAATCTGGTACCTGACAAAACCGTGGGCGGCGCGGGCAGTAAGCCGTGCGACCCGGAGTGGTTCCGGGATCTTTCCCTCGCAGGTAAACGCCGTGCAGAGCCGGCCGGCATCCGCAGGATCGAGGCCCCAGCTGCGGAGATAGATCGTCGGTCCGTCCGGCAGGGTATGGGGTGTGCGTGCGCCAAGGCGGCAGTATGCGCCCAGCCGTATGGTATCCCCGGGAAAATGGTGGAGGATATCCCCCTCAAGACCCGCGGACTCCTCGTAGGTCACGCAGATGACCGGCAGGCCGGTCCGATCATGCACCTGCATGGGGTCGATGATGTTGAAAAAGGCGATCACGCAGCCCGAGAGGAGGATCACGTTGATGTCCCGGCGGTTAAGCGCATTAACTATTTCAAGGACTGCGTCGGTTGCATCCATGCCGCCGACCGTCACCCGGGAGAATGCACACCCGTCAATTATGAGGTCTTTGCGCATAACAATCCCGGCAAGGGTCGAGTGTTCCCGGCCGGAATAACTATCAGCAATACCGAGCGCCCGGAGGCCTTTTTTCGGGATGTGCATAGAAGCACTTATGATAACGGATTAAAAATACTATACCAATGAAATTCAACAAAGATGAGGTCTGTATCCTTATCCCAACGTTAAATGAGAGCCTGTCCATCGGCCCGGTGGTAAAAGAGTTCCACGATTTCGGGTATACCCATATCCTTGTCATGGATGGCAAGAGTACGGATAATACCGTAAAAAATGCACGGGATGCCGGTGCCTTGGTTAGGACGCAGTCAGGCAAAGGGAAGGGAAATGCGATCATCGAGGCGTTTGAGGTGATCGAGCAACCGTATATTCTGATGCTTGACGGTGACGGCACGTACTCGGTAAAGGATGCGGAGAAGATGCTCACCCCGCTCTTTTTGGGATTTGATCAGGTTATCGGCGACCGGCTCATCAACGCAGAAGAGGGATCGTTCTCGCGGCTTAACCTCTTTGGCAACCACATGCTCAACCTCTTTTTCAAGCTTGCCCACAGCCGGGATCTCCACGATATCCTCTCCGGGTACCGGGCGTTCACAAAACTGGCTGTCCAGCAGATGAACCTCAAGGAGACCGGTTTTGAGATTGAGACCGAGATGTCTGTCGAAGCGGTCAGAAACGGCCAGCGGATCATGGTGGTGCCCATACGGTACTCGCGCCGTCCGGGAACCCCGACAAAGCTCTCCCCCTTCCATGACGGCATCCGGATCGTCACCACGATCTACCGCCTTGCGAGGGTCAACAACCCGATGTTTTATTTTGGTATTATGGGCCTGTTTACTTCCATCCTTGGTCTGCTCACCGGGGTGTATGTTCTCCTTGAATGGCTGCACCACATCGATCATATCCCGCTGACCATCCTGACGGTGCTTCTCGTCGTCGTCGGTATCGAGATCTTCATGTTCGGGATGATCTCAGACATGCTGCTCGTCTTCCACCGGGAGATCATACGGGAGATCCAGTTGAACCAGCCGCCCAAGCAGTAGAAATAAAATCCCAAAAGAAGTAAAATCAGATATTTTTTTTTTAAAAACTGTTCCGTGAATCTTTCACTAAAGGAACATCTTTTTTAATGCGATGATCTTGCAGGCATGTTCGGCAAGGGATGTGAGAAGGAATGCCTCGTCAAGCGTTGCACCGGCGGCAAATGTCCCGTGCCCACGTGCAATGACCAGTTTGTTGTGCTGCATTTCTTCGGCAACTGCGTTCGCAAGGCCCTGCGTCCCGGGCGCGCCGGCAGTCACCGGGATTGCGGGACAGAACATCTCCCCTTCGCTGTCCAGCGGCCGGATCTCGTCTGCCACGAGAGATGCGGCGACTGCGTATGGCGGATGGGCGTGCACGATCGCCCGGTACGGTGTCGTGCGATATACTGCAAGGTGGACGCGGTACTCGCTTGAGGCGTCCTTCGGGACCGGTCCTTCAAACGGCACAAGGACCGGCTCCCCCGGGGCATCCAGGTAGGCACCGGTCTTTTTTATAAAAAAACCGGCGTCCCCGTCACGCACGCTCATGTTCCCGAAGTTTCCTCCGACCAGGTGTTCAGCAAACAGCTTTTTTCCTACCCGTTCAAAGCCATAATCCGGCATCCTTCACACCTCTTCTTTGTACACCATCCTTTGGCGTATTCCACTATATGGGCATGGGTCTGGTGGTACACGTGGGAATCCTCTTCAAGAACACTCTCAAAAAGAGGTTTAAGCGCAGATCGCGGGGTAGTTATGCCGGCACACCGTGCAATGCGCTCAGTATAGGCATCGACTACAAAACTAGGCCGGGAAAAACCGTAGCAGAGGATACTGTCTGCCGTTTCTTCGCCAATCCCGTGTACTCCAAGAAGTCCGGCCCGGAGCGTGGGAGTAGGTATGCCTGCCATCAAATCAATCCCACCACTGGTATCAGTCACGAACGCAGCCAAAGCTTTGAGCCGGCGCGCCTTTATCCGGTAGAAACCGGTACACCGCACGGCCTCCTCGATCTCCTGAGGGTCTGCTGTGTATATGGCAGACATAGAGCACAGGCCACGCTCCTTAAGGAGGGCAAGTGCCCGCACGACATTCTCCCACCGGGTCTGCTGGGTTAAGATCGACCCGATCATGACCTCATCGGTATCCCCGGGCCACCAGGGAATTTCCCCGAACCGGCCCTCAAGGATACCGACAATCTTTTCGGCCTTTGCGGCGTTGTTACCGGAACTGGATGCCGACATCCCGCATCTTGTTGTACCGGGCGATATTGAGCACCAGTGGTGTGAGCGATTCGATAAGCGGTGAAACTGAAAGCGGGCCGGCGTTGAATGCCTGAAGTTTTGAGACCCGGTTCACGAGTTCCATCACCTGACGCTTTGCATCCTCGTCGTCACTACAGACCGGTACCGAATAAACCAGTTCTTCGTCCAGCGCCTTCCACCGGTTTGCAGCGATGGTGTTGAACGCGCAGCAGAGCCGCGCCTCCTTTGGCAGGAGTTTTTTGATCAACAGCGCCGCCGACCCTTCCGGCGGGGGAACAAAAACGAAGTGATCCTGTTTTTCCATCGGGTTGACCGGGCTTATAACAATTTTATCCTCAAAGCCGTGCAGGGTCGAGAGTGTCGGTACCACGTGCTTGAACGGGATTGCGAGGATCACGATCTCGCCCTCATCAACCGCCCCTTGGTTTGAGACCCCACTGACCGAACAGGACTGCCCGCGGTTTTTAAGGGTCTCCCGGGCAACCGTGCAGCTCGCTTCAGCCTTGTCCTGCTCACGCGACCCGACAACAACGTCAAAGACCGGCGAGAGGCGCCTCGTCATACCTTCCCCGATATCCCCGGTGCCGCCGACAATGCCGATCTTCACTTATCCCACCAGCGGCCGGAGCAGTTTTTCGAGCGTTGCGGCGTCGGTGACGCCTTCCATGGTCTGGACAACTTTTCCGTCCTTTTCGATAATAAGTGTCGGCACCACGCGGATCCCGTATTTTTCCGCCAGGTCCATGTGCTCGTCAACGTCCACTTTTTTTATCTCAATGGTGTCGCCCAGTTTTTTTGCCACTTCCTCGATGATCGGTGTCTGCATCCGGCAGGGCCCGCACCAGGTGGCAAAAAAGTCGTACAGAACAGGTCTCGTCATGTAATCATACCCGGTAAGAGTAGTCGATAAAAAAAAAGATAAATCTATGGTATTGTTATTGGGAGAGGATCTCCATGATGATCTTACCATAGGCGGGTCTTGTCACTATCACACCAACAAGGACACCCATCATGGTGATGATGGCAAATCCTTTGAGCGTGGAAAGATCCATGAGTGCGAGTGGCAGCATCGCAATCAGCACCGTTGCTGCGGCGACCACGATGATGGTGAGCGCCCGGGCAAGCCTCTTTAGGTAGACGGTTTGTGACGGGACGATACCTTCGTGGAGGATCTCATCGGTAATGACGACCAGCTGGTCGATACCGGTCCCAAGCACGGCGATCAACCCGGCAATGGTCGGGAGATCCATCTGGAACTTGATGACGCTGATGAACCCGAGCAGGATCACGATCTCAGAGGCATTGATCAATACCATAGGGAGCACGATCCTCGGCTCGCGGTACCGGTAGAAGATCACAAACGCGACCGTGATCAGCGCAAGAATACCGGCGATCAGGCACATCGCCATGTAGTGGGAACCAAGCGACGCGGAGGTCGAACCGGATCCTGCTACCGATACATCGACCGGTAACGCACCGGCACGAAGCTGGATCTCGAGGTTAGTTGCCTGCTGCATCCCGTATGTTCCCGTACCGGTAGAGGCAGTCATAGTGCGGGTGGTTTCACTCTGGAGGGACGAGGCAAGGTTCGATGACAGCGGTGCAGAATAGACCGTCTTGTTATCGAGGATCATCGCCAGTTGATGATGAGTGGGATCTGTTGTTGCGCCATACTTGATAGCCGCGTCTCTGAATGTCTCGGCACCCGCATCGCTCAGGGTAAACCCGACACCCCAGTTGCCCGAAGTGTCCTTGCTTGGGACCTGGACACTGGTGATAGTATCGCCATAGAGGACATGTTCGGTTTCATTACCTGTCGTCTGGATACGGATCTCGAATTTGCCCTGCTTCCCTATGATCTGCTGGGCCTGGTTCATATCGACTCCGGCCATCTCTACGCGCACGTACCGGGCGACATTGTTCATCCCGGTAAGGGTGTTGACCTTTGCATCCTTGGTACCCATTGCGTTAATTTTTTGTTCGAGGATCTGCTTGACCAGGTCCGCTGAGGCCTTTGATATACCGGGCTGGTACGAGACGACTGTCCCGCCTTCGGCTTCAAAGTAGGGCTCAAGTTCTGCCTGTGTGTAGGATTTCCGAATCTCAAGATGGTTGGCATCGACTTGTTCAACATCGGTGTCGAGGCTCTTTGAGAGGTTGGCGACAAAGGTATCGACCGGTTCTGTTGTCGTGTACCCGACTACTTCTGCCTTGAATTCAAGCTGGAGCCAGGCCCCCTGCTGGAGATCGAGGCCGTATTGGAGGTTTGTTGTCAGGTTGCCACTGTTGTCGAAATGCGGGTAGATGGCGACAACCGAGAGGACTAAAAGGATGATCAGCGTGAGGACCCGCCAGTCCTTGAGGAGGTCCTTTATCCGTTCCTGCTTCATTTCCCACCTCCTTTGAGGACATACCATTTCAATATGCCGACGTTCGTGAGCCAGGTGTTGAGGATATCAAAGATGAGCCCTATCAGGAGAACTGCCGAGATTTCTTCAATGACCTGCACCTGCCCAAGCCAGGATACAATAAGCAGCATTGTAACCGCCGCGAGGGTCGTGGAGGTCATGATGATACCAGTATGGAACGCACCCGTCAACTTGTCGTTAAGTTTTCCCTGCCGTTTGAGCACCCGTGTGGTGAGCAATATGTCGCTGTCGACGGAATAACCGATCAGCATGAGCAGTGCCGCGGTGGTCCCGAGCGAAAGGGAAATACCGACAACATTCATCATTGCTGCAGTCATGACCATGTCGGCAAATGCCGAGAGGACAACTGCACAGGACGGGACAAATGTCCGAAACGAGACAAAGACGACGATTGCCATGCCGATAAAGGCAAGGATCATGGCGATAAACGCCTGATCCTGCAGGGTCTTACCAAAGGATTCGCCGATCTGGTCCACCCGTGCATCCGGGTATTTGCTTGCGATCAGTGTGGTCAGGCTCTTGTACTTCGCATCGTCCATGGTCGCGAATGTAATGAACTTCCCGTTGCTGAGCCCCTCGCTGATACTCACGAGAGGATAGTCCGCAAATAGTGTACGGATCTGATCGGAGGTATCCGGCGTGATCACCGTTACGGCAGTCCCGCCGGAAAAATCGATCCCCGGCTTGACCGGCATCCCGACCGTTACCGTAACAAACGCAAGCACCACGAGCGATATGGCCAGCAGCACCATCGGGATTATCACCAGTTGTTTTGGTGAATATTTTTCGATGTTGTAACTGAATAATCCCATAGCATATTCATCTGTTCATGAACGATAAATAATTACCAGATGGCTGGTGATGCCCGTACTGTTCTCCGGTACCGGTACTGATCATGGCTCCCGGTACCAATTTCACAGAATATCTGCGTGTCCTGCCAGAATAGCGGGATTTCCAAACGGGGTTTTTAAAACGGGAAAATACAAAAAATATATATGGAGAAAGTTGCGACACTACCCCATGGGATCTCAGTTTGAGATCGAACAGATGATTGAGGGGCGGCTGAGATCGTATCTCTCACGGGATAAGACCGGCATCCGCCGCGAGGTGCTCCGGCTCCTCCTGCGCATTAAGCAGATGACGATTGCAGACATTCTTGCTGAGCTCAAAGAACAGTTCTCGGTTTCATTCCATACGATGGCATCGATGGTCGGTATCATTGCCTCCCGTATCGGGATCCTGAAGGTCAACCGGAATGTCGGAGGCGTCAGTACCTATGAGCTCAAGGAGAAGTACGCCTCAATGGTTGTCCGGCTCGTAAGCGCATGATCTTTGAACCCCTCACTTTAACCATAACCGTTTTTTAACAACTCCTTACAATAGTACTGACATAATGCCCGGTAATCCTTCTGATACATCCGAAGTCTCCCGGATTGCGATTGCACCCGATGTCATGGACTACATCGAGAAGAGAGACTGCGATTTCCGCGTGTGTACCTCCTGCGGAGGTCCGATCCTTCTCCCGGTACGTGTAAAACCGCCCAAGAAAAGTGATCTTCTTCTCAAGGCCGCCCACCACACCATCTATGTCTCCATCCACCAGGCACGTTTTCTCGATGAAATCCGGATTGACATGATCCCTTTCTATGAAGAAGAGTCGGCAGGGTACGGGCAGAGATGAGTTACGAAGAGCTGCCCCATACCGCAGATGTGAAAATACGGGCCTGTGCCCCCACGCTTGATGCCCTGTTTGGTGAGGCGTGCAGGGCGCTGATGCAGGTGATGTACGGAGGAGACCGTAGTGGCGGGACAACCAGATCTATCGATCTCGACGCACCGGACCAGGAATCGCTTTTTTGTGATTTTCTCTCGGAAGTGCTGTATGTTTCGGAAGTGGACGGGCTGGTCTTCCGGCAGGCTGACGTGCGCCTTGAAGGGATGCACATCCATGCGGTCCTTGACGGTGAACCGTTCGATCCGGTGCGGCATAATAAGGGAACTGAGGTAAAGGGAATTTCTTACTCGGGCCTGTCCATCCAGAAAGATGCCAAAGGATATATGCTGGACATCTTATTTGATGTATGAAGGGGGTCGGGGGAATGCTTGACGGTGTGATACGGGCCGGTACTAACGAGTGGGAGATCCCGGTCGGGTATGTGCCCGGCATGCGTGTGCCGGGAAGGTTTTTCCTTTCGGATGCGCTTGCGGCACTTCTTGAACCGGGTGCCGTGCAGCAGCTTGCAAACGTCGCCACCCTGCCCGGGATTGTCCGGTGTTCGCTTGGCATGCCGGATATCCACTGGGGCTACGGGTTTCCCATCGGCGGCGTCGCGGCGTTTTCCCTTGACGAGGGCGTCATCTCCCCGGGCGGTGTCGGGTTTGACATCAACTGCGGGGTCCGGCTCTTTACAACGCCGCTCGCGCAGGCGGACATAAAAAAGCCTCGTGAGTTCATAGAGTCCCTGTTCCATGCTGTGCCGACCGGTGTCGGCGCAAAAAGTTCCCTGAAAATCTCTCCGGCTGCACTTACGGCTGTGATGGAAAAGGGTGCACGCTGGGCGGTGGAGGCCGGGTACGGGGTTGAACGAGATCTTGCCCGGTGTGAAGAGGGTGGCTGTATGAAGCAGGCTGACATCCGTGCGGTTTCGGCCAAGGCCCGGGCCCGGGGAATCCCGCAGGGGGGGACGCTCGGGTCGGGAAACCACTTCCTTGAGATCCAGGTTGTCAGCGAGATTTACGATGAGATCGCGGCGAAAGCGTTCGGTCTTCTCAAAGGGCAGATCTGCTGTATGATCCACTGCGGTTCCCGGGGGCTCGGCCACCAGGTCTGCACCGATCATCTCAAGACTCTTGAGACGGCAACAAAAAAATACCATATCACACTCCCGGATCGTCAGCTTGCCTGCGCCCCGATCCAGTCTCCTGAAGGAAAAGCCTATTTTGGTGCTATGGCCGCCGCCGCTAACTATGCCTGGGCCAACCGCCAGCTGATCATGCACGCGGCCCGCCTGCAGTTTGAGCGGATGTTTTCCATCGGGTACGAAAGCATGCCGCTTGTCTACGATGTCACCCATAACGTGGCAAAGATCGAGGAGCACACGGTTGACGGTCACAGGGTTACGCTCTGCGTGCACCGCAAGGGTGCCACCCGCTCGTTCGGGCCGGGCACCCGGGACCTGCCCGGGGATCTTGCCACGATCGGCCAGCCGGTGATTATTCCCGGCAGCATGGGCACGTCCTCGTTCGTGCTCAAAGGGACCGCAACGGCAATGGAACGCACCTTTGGCAGTACCTGCCACGGGTCTGGCCGGGTCATGAGCCGGTCTCAGGCAAAGAAGAGGATGACCGGAAAAGAGGTGGCAGATCATCTCCTCGCACAGGGCATCATTGTCCGGGCGCCAAACGAAGCGGCGATAGCCGATGAAGCCCCTGAAGTCTACAAGCCAAGCAGCGAGGTGGTGCAGGTAGTCCACGATGCCGGGCTCTCGGCCCTCGTCGCCCGCCTGTCCCCGCTGGGAGTGATCAAGGGTTGAGCTGCCGGGCAGGATTTGTCTGGGAAACCCCCCAGCATTTTGTGAGGTACATTGAGGACTGCGGTATCCCGTGCGAGCTGGTCACCCCGTATATGCTGGCCGCCCCGTTTTTCCGTGGTTCATTCTCGTGCCTCATCATCCCCACCGGGTTTGCAAACCCGGCCTACTGCCGGCTGCTCCCCGCGCTCCGGGCATCATCGGACCGCATAGAAAAATTTGTCGAAAACGGCGGCAACCTCCTTGTCTTTGGGGCCGCGATCGACCGGGCGGACGCGTATGACTGGCTGCCGTTCCCGGTCACGTACCGGCACGAGGTTTTTCCCCGGAATGTCGCGTGCGGATCGTCGGAACTGGGGACGACACTGGTGGAGGACTACGATCCCTCCTGCATCGAATGCGATGGTACATTTCCCACTTATGAGGGATGTGTTGCAGGGTCAGCGGACGGATCAACAGTAATCATCGAGAAAACCGTGGGGACGGGAACGGTGGTCGTGACGAGCGTCCACGAATACCCGTCCCGTGCATTTGTAAAAAAATTCTGCGCTTCCGGGACACAAACCTTATTCTAGCAGGAAAAAGACCAGAATGATAGTGAGGTTGTGTCCGATGCACCGCTATACTTTTTGTGAAACTGCGGAGGCAGCAGATCTTGAACCCGTGGTGCTGGCCATCCACGAGGTCATCCACCGCCTTCCGGTGACGGCGAAATCGTTACGGAGACCCGGTATCCGGATAGAGGACGGCCGGGTGATCGATCGCAATTATACCGGCCCGGTGCTCGAACAGGCTATCGCATCGAACACGGTGATAAAAATAATACCTGAAAAGGGTGCATACAAAGGGGTGCCGGTGACCGTTGCCCCCATACGGGATCATGAGGGGCACGCGATCGGTGCAATCGGTGTCGTCGATGTCACCGGCATCTTCGATCTTGCCACGCTCATGGAGCATCAGTCCGCCATCATTAAGCAGGTGTGCGGCAAGGATCCCTGCCCGCTGCCGGAAGAATCCAGTAATTCAAAGAAGTGATAACCATGCCGGACTCTGCATTCAGGGTAATGGAAATCCTCGAAAAGTCGGACGGGCCGGTCTCGGGAGAGGCCATCAGCAACGAACTGGGAATTACCCGCTCCTCCGTCTGGAAGCACATCAATGAGCTCCGCATGATGGGTTACGACATCTCGTCATCCCAGAAAGAGGGGTACCGGCTCACACGTATGAGCAGCAAACTGCTCCCGTATGAGATCCACAAGAAACTCCAGACAAAATTCATCGGGAAGAATATGAGGTACCTCGAGAACACGCCCTCGACAATCTGGGTGGGAAAACAGCTCTGTGCTGATGGCGATTTGGAAAAGATGCACGGGATGGTGATCATCGCTGAGGAGCAGACCGGGGGTGTCGGCCGGATGGGGCGGGCATGGGTCTCGCCCAGCGGCGGGATCTGGCTCACGATTGTCTTAAAACCTCATATCCCGATCGATCACGTCTTCATGATCACCATGGCAGGTTCTGTCGCGGTAGCACGGGCGATGCGAAAGGAGTTCGATCTGGGCGCCCTGATCAAGTGGCCCAACGACATCTTCATCGGGAACAAGAAGGTAGCCGGGCTGCTGCTCGAACTTGCGGCAGAAGCCGATAACGTGCACTACTGTCTCTTGGGAATGGGGATCGATGCAAATGTTCCTATCAGCCAGTTCTCCCCTGAGCTACAGAACAATATCACCTCGATATCCGCAGAGCTCGGTCACGAGGTGGACCGTGCCTCGTTCCTTGCCCGGATCTTAAAAGAGTTTGAGAGCCATTATCTCCTTATTGAAAGTGGGGAATACGATACCATCATACGGGAATGGAAAAGCCTCTCCTGCACGCTCGAACACCGGGTGGATATACGGACGCTCAAAAACAGTTTCTCCGGAGAAGCGGTCGATATCGATGAGTACGGCGCGCTCATCATACGGAAAGACAACGGCAAGCTCGAACGCGTGATCGCCGGCGATTGTTTTCACCAGTGACCGGCACTCTTTTATCGTCAACCAACATTTTTTTAGTGGTTGACGATGTTTGGCGATCTCCAGCGCTCCCGGTGTATTGCCTATACAACTGCATTCATCGGTTTGATCACGGTCGGCGGGTGGATCTCTGTCCCGTTTGTTCCAACTCCGTTTACTCTCCAGACGTTTTTTGTCCTGCTCGCGGGAGCGGTGATGAAACGCGACGCTGTCATCCCGGCCACGCTGTACGTGGCGCTTGGGGCACTGGGACTACCGGTCTTCCATAACGGTGTTGCCGGTATTGGCGTCCTGCTTGGTCCTACCGGGGGTTACATTATCGGGTTTATCCCGGCAGCCCTGATCGCCGGTGTTGCCTGTGAGTCCGTCTCGCCGGCGCGCAGGATAGCGGGGCTTGCCATCGCATCCGTCCTTGTTCTCCTGTGCGGCGTGGCATGGCTGATCGGTTCTACGGGTATGGCCCCGGCCACCGCGTTCTTTCTGGGGATGATAATCTTCCTTCCCGGGGATGCGGTCAAGACCGGCGCCGCGTACCTGATCGCGCGGCACCTGCCATGATCACGTTTGAAAATATCCGGTACCGGCTCCTTGCCATCGATACGCTTGCGATATCCCCGGGCGTCACATCGGTGATCGGTCCGAACGGCAGCGGTAAGAGCACATTGTTAAAACTCTGCGCCGGTATTGCAGAACCTGACCGCGGGACGGTGCTCGTCAATGGCAGGTCCCCCCGGGAGACTGAGACCGGGTACGTGAACGAGTTCCCGGACCGGAACATCCTCTTCTCCACGGTAACAGACGAACTGGCCTCCCCGCTGCGCTTTCGTCACACCCCCTGCAGGGAGACCGACCGGTCAGTCCGCGCATGTGCGGAAACGATGGGCATCACCCGGCTGCTCGACCGGAATATGCAGGACCTGAGCGGGGGGGAAAAGGTCCTCGTCGCGCTCGCAGCGGCATGCATCAGCCGGCCGCGTGTCCTCATTCTTGATGAATGCGATTCGCACCTTGACGCTGACCGGTGTGCATGGCTGGATGCTGTGCTCCGTGCATCGGGCGCTGAATATGTCATACGGTGTACGCAGCAGATGGAAACCGCCGTAGAAGGGGATCACCTCGTATATATTGAGGGAGGTAGAGTTCTGCATGCCGGGATGCCGACCGCTGTCTTTCCCCTGCTTGCTGATACCCCGTTTTACCCGCTCTCGTGGAGGTGGCCGGTATGAGACTCGTTCTCGATCACCTCACCGCATGCCATCCGTTCTGGTCGCTTGTGGCGAACGGCGTTTTTTCCCCGGGCGTTCATCTGGTGAGCGGGGATGTCGGCAGCGGAAAGTCTACGCTTGCTCTCATGATGGCCGGGCTGCTTACACCGGAAAGCGGTACTGTAATCCGGGAGAGCATACCACAGATGATGCTCTCGTTCCAGTTCCCCGAGTTCCACATCACCGGCCTCTCCGTCGCGGAGGAATGCCGGTCATGGAACCTTGATCCGGATGCAGTTATCCGGTCAGCGGGTATCGATGTTGCAAAAGAAACACCCTCACTCTCGCTGAGCCGGGGGGAGCTCAAGCGTCTGCATCTCGCCTGCGTCCTTGCCCGGGACTACGATCTCCTGCTGCTTGATGAGCCGTTTTCGTCGCTTGACTGCCCGGGAAAAGAGTGGGTCTGCAGGCAGATGAACAAACGGGCCGGGGGGATCACCGTGATCTTCACCCATGAGCAGAGCATCTTTCCCGACATCGACCATATCTGGGAAATTGTGGGGGGGGAACTGGCCGACTGCGGCGATATGCCCGGGGCGGTCGTGCACTGGCAGCATGCGCCGCCTCTGGTAAAGAAACTCATCTGCACCGGGAGAAGTCCGTTGGCACTTACGCCGGAGGGCATCAGGGAGGCTGCATGCAGGACCCGCGGATAAGACTGCTCTGTGCATTCCTGCTCTCGTTTGCGGCATTCGCGAGTGTCACCGGTGCCGTTGCGGTCTTTGTCTGGTGGCTGGCATTTACTCCCCGGTGGCACAGCATCCGGCACCGCACTGCGCTCCTTGCGACACTTGTTCTGTTTGTTATTGTCGCGGGTGTCATGACCCTTGCGGGGAGCGACGGGCTCTCGTATCTCGTACGGATGATTGCGATACTTCTTGTCGGTACCTGGGTGTATGCCGAGTCCTGCACCGGTGATTTCCTTTCTGCGGGTACCTGGCTTTTCGGTACCCGGATCGGGTTTGAGGCAGGGATGATCGCCGGGATGGCGATGCAGATGGCAACCGGGCTCTCGGAGGATTTTCGTCGGATACGGATTGCGACAGGTCTGAAGGGGCAGCCATGGGGTATCTGCAGTATCGTGCCTGCGGGGCGTATCCTCATCCACGATGCGCTCAGGCGGGCGGATGAAACCGCTGAAGTGCTCGCCATGCGGGGGTACCGTAACGGGGGGACAATCTGCCCGCACTTTCATACAACACTCCGTGATGGACTAGCCGGGACCTGTGCGGCTGCGGCTCTCGTTCTCGCATATTTCCCCGTTAGTGAATTTTTTATACTTTACAGGTGAAGCTTTGAGAGGCTAATTGTAATACCGGAGGCCCTGAGGTTTCCCATGTGTGCTGCCGTTTCTCGTAAAGTTCTTATCACCGATACCACTCTTCGCGATGCCCACCAGTCTCTCATTGCCACCCGCCTCCGCACTGAAGATATGATCCCGCTCGCACGTGAGATGGATACCTGCGGTTTTTTCTCTGCAGAGGCGTGGGGCGGGGCTACATTTGATACCTGCATACGGTTTTTAAATGACGATCCCTGGGACCGGCTCCGCGCACTCAAAGCAGAGCTGAAACACACCCCGGTCCAGATGCTGCTCCGCGGCCAGAACCTTGTCGGGTACCGCCATTATTCCGATGACGTGGTCGACCGGTTTGTCGCTGCGTCCTATAAAAACGGCGTGGATATCTTTCGGGTCTTTGACGCGCTCAACGATATAAGGAACATGAAGCGTTCGATGGAGCAGGTAAAAAAGACCGGGGCACACCTCCAGGGCACGATATCCTATACGACAAGCCCGGTCCACAGCAATAAAATGTTTATCGGGATGGCAAAGGAACTTGCCGCGCTCGACTGCGATTCCATCTGCATCAAGGACATGGCAGGGCTTATCATGCCCGAGGCAGCGCGAGAGCTCATCAGCGGCATAAAAAAGGCTGTTGACATCAAAGTCTGCCTTCACAGCCACTCCACAAGCGGGATTGCCCCCATGAGTTACCAGGCGGCCATCGAATCCGGCGTGGATATTCTTGATACGGCCATGTCGCCGTTCTCGATGGGGACCTCGCAACCGCCGACCGAAAGTGTCGTAGCTTCGCTTACCGGGACTCCCCGGGATACCGGTATCGACCTCCTGAAACTCAGGACGGTCCGGAATACCTGCGTGCAGATCCGCGAGAAATATGCGGGACTCTTAAACCCGATCTCCGAACGCGTGGACAGCAACGTACTCATCTACCAGCTGCCCGGCGGCATGATCTCCAACCTTGTCTCGCAGCTGGAGGAGCAGGATGCGCTTGACCGTCTTGACGACGTGTTTGCCGAGATCCCACGTGTCAGGAAAGATCTTGGTTACCCGCCACTCGTGACACCAACAAGCCAGATCGTGGGGACACAGGCGGTCTTGAACGTGCTCGTGAACGGCGGCCAGCGGTACTCGAACGTCACGAAGGAGGTCAAGGATTACGTGCGCGGGCTGTACGGGCGTTCTCCGGCACCGGTCAGCGAGGAGATCCGCAGGAAGATTATCGGTGACGAGAAACCGATAACCTGTCGTCCGGCTGATATGCTGGAACCATCCTACGAGCGTATGAAGGCAGAGGCAGAAAAAGCCGGACTCGTTAAAAAAGAGGAGGATGTCCTCACTTACATTATGTATCCGGCAATCGCGCCGTCGTTTTTGAAAGGCGAGCGGCAGCTTGAAGCGCTTCCAAAGAAGCAGCAGACCGCCCAGCAGGAGGCAGCTTCCGGTGGTATCCCGGACCAGATGGAAGTTGAAGTGGACGGCGAGGTGTTTTCCGTCCGCATCGTATCTGTCGGGGGAAACAAGGTCCAGGTGGAAAATGTCGCAGCCCAGAAAGCGCCGCGCGGGGATATCGTGGGCGGGATCCGGAGCAATATGCAGGGCATGGTGCTCCAGGTCATGGTCAACCGGGGCGCGACGGTCAAAAAAGGCGATACCCTCATTGTGCTTGAGGCGATGAAGATGGAGAACCCCATCCACAGTCCCGTGGACGGCAAGGTCACCGAGATTTTTATCGATACCGGCGATGTCGTCCAGAACGGCGATGTATTGCTGGTGGTGCAATGAAATTTTTTGAGAAGATCCTGATCGCGAACCGTGGTGAGATTGCGATTCGGGTCATGCGTGCGTGCCGGGAACTCGATATCGACACCGTGGCGATCTATTCCTCCGTGGACAAGAACGCCCTCCATGTGAAATATGCGGACGAGGCATTCCCGGTCGGCGAGGCGCACCCGTCCAAAAGCTACCTTAACATGGACCGGATCGTCGATATCGCAAAAAAGAGCGGGGCAGAGGCGATCCACCCGGGGTACGGTTTCCTCGCGGAGAACTACCGGTTCGCGAAGCTCTGCGCTGATGAGGGTGTGACCTTCATCGGGCCCACATCAAAAACCATCCATGCCATGGGCTCCAAGATCGGTAGCAAGAAGATGATGAAAAAAGCCGGTGTGCCGGTGCTGCCGGGAACCGATGACGGGATCCGCGACATCGACATGGCAAAAAAGGTCGCAGAAGAGATCGGCTACCCGGTGATCGTAAAAGCAAGTGCGGGCGGCGGTGGCATCGGCATGCAGATTGTCAATGACGAGACAACGCTTGAAGAGGCGATCACGGGAAGCATGCGTATCGCCCAGTCCGCATTTGGCGATCCGACCGTCTTTATTGAGAAATACCTTGTCAAACCCCGGCATATCGAATTCCAGGTGCTTGCTGATGAAAACCATCATGCGGTCCATCTCTATGACCGAGAGTGCTCCATCCAGCGCCGGCACCAGAAACTGGTTGAGGAAGCGCCTTCGGCGATCATGACACCTGAACTGCGTGCGCGCATGTCGGCCGCTGCGCTCAAGGTGGCAGAAGTATCTGATTATACGAATGCCGGGTCGGTCGAGTTCCTGTACAGCAACGGAAACTTTTACTTCATGGAGATGAATACCCGGCTGCAGGTCGAACATACAGTCACCGAGTTTATCACCGGCGTCGATCTGGTCAGGCAGCAGATCGCAATTGCCGCCGGGGAATCGCTGCCCTTCGATCAGGAGGATATCTCGATCCGGGGGCATGCGATCGAGTGCCGGATCAATGCGGAACATCCCGTTCGGTTCACTCCGTCGGCGGGAAAGATTACGGCGTTCAACGTGCCGGGCGGAAATGGGATTCGGGTGGACACGGCGCTTTATGCCGAGGGAGTGATTCCGCCGTATTACGACTCGCTGATCGCCAAGNNTCGAGTGCCGGATCAATGCGGAAGATCCGCTCAATAATTTTGCCGCAGACCCGGGTAAGATCCTCCGGTACCGCTCGCCAGGTGGCCCCGGTATCCGCGTGGACAGCGGCATCCACATGGGGTATATGATCCCGCCGAACTATGACTCAATGATAGCGAAACTCTGCGCGTGGGACAGCACCCGCCCCGAGGTTATCAAAAGGATGCGCCGCGCAATATCGGAGTATATCATTCTCGGGATCAAGACGACGCTCCCGCTTCATTACGCGATCATGAACAACCAGCAGTTTATCGAAGGCAATACGCATACCCACTTCCTGCAGGAAGAGCATATTATAAAGACCCTCGAACGTTACAAAAATGACGAGGAAGCACGGATGCAGACGCTGGCCGGCTCGTTCTCGCAGGGCAACAAGGTTGCTGCGATCACGGCTGCGGTCAACGTTTATCTCCAGCAGAAAAAGGTCTGATGCGGAAATTCGCGTATATCAGAACCTTTAAGAGTTTTT
>NZ_PMZU01000046.1 GCF_003170075.1 Methanoregula sp. | reverse complement strand
ATGCGCCGACCGGGACTCGAACCCGGGTTTAGGCGTTGGCAACGCCTAGTGATAACCACTACACTATCGGCGCAGTGTGCTCTAAAGAGTGAGCATTCATAGAATTTAAGTATATCGAACTCTGGGCAAGAACTAGCCGTATTTTCCGGACGCTGCCGCCGATGGGAACCCGGGCCGGGCGATGCGCTGAACCCTGGCACAGCTCCGGCCGGTGCGGTTCGGTCCGCTGCCCTGCTGCTGACACGGCCGCTGTCATCAGACAGGAAGATTCCCTTACCGGCACAGGCATGTTCGCGATCCCGACTGTCCTGTCCGGGGGAAACCCCACCTGCCCGGAATCACATGCCATATCTTAATGTAACCCGATCGCTCTAACTATAGATCAATGATTCCTCTCTTCGTGGAGTGCACGGGAAAACAGGTGGTTATTTTCGGCGGTGGAGAGGTAGCGGCACGCAAAGCCGGGTATTTCGCGAAAGAGGCGGAAGTCCTCATGGTCAGCAGGACGTTTGCCCCGGCGGCAAAGGCGCTGCCGGTCCAGATCCAGACGCTCGATACCCGCACGGCGACGGATGCGGATCTCGATCTGATCATCGCGCCGGCGTTCCTTGTCATCGGGGCGCTCTCCGACAAGGCCGAGAACGACCGGATCGGGGCGCTCTGCCGGGAGCACGGCGTGCTTTTCAATAGCGCGGACGGCGAGCCCGGCGACGTTATCATCCCGGCGATAACGATCGGGGCGCATTACACGATCGCGATAAGCACCTGGGGGGAGAGCCCGGCGGTCTCCCGGTTTATCAGGCAGGATATCGAAAAGAGGTACCCGGCGCTCGATGCCATGATCGCGCTCCAGCACCGGCTGCGCGAAACGCTGAAGACCCGGCCGGTCACGCAAGCGGAGCGGCGCCGGATCCTGTCGGCGGTGCTTGGCGACAAACTGGTCTGGACGCTGTTGAAAAAATCTCCCGAACGTGCGTGGGAGCATGTCAGCGAGAGGTACCTGGTATGACTGAACCGGTTGCACGAATCGCAATTGCCGGCGTCAGTCACCACACCGCTGACGTCATGGCACTCGAAGCCTTCCGGTTTGGTGACGAACCGGCATTTCTCAACGCTGCCGGCAGGAAGTTTCATGGCGTGCTTCTCCTCCAGACCTGCAACCGCGTCGAGGTCATTGTTGAAGGCGATGGTGCGGCGCTCCATGACTTCCTTACTCAACAGGGCAGGGCAGGTTTTTCCCTGCTCGAAGGCCGCGATGCGCTCCACCATCTTCTCTCGCTTGCCGCCGGCATCGAATCGATGATCGTGGGCGAAGACCAGATCATCGGGCAGCTCAGGAAGGCGCTTGCCGACGCGCAGGAAGCTGGCACCGCGAGCAGTTTTCTGGAACTCTGCATCAACAAGGCCGTCCATGTAGGTGTCGGGGTGCGAAAACGCACGCAGATCAACCGGGGCGCTGTCTCGGTCGGGTCTGCCGCGGTGCTCCTTGCCGAGTCCGAACTCGGGACGCTTGAGTGCCGGCACATCCTTGTGGTCGGGAGCGGCGAGATGGGACTCCTTGTCGCGCAGGCGCTCATGGCAAAACACCTGACTGCGATGTATGTCGCAAACCGCACCTACGGGAGGGCGGTCATACTTGCGGAGAAGATTGGCGGAAAAGCAGTCAGGTTCACGGAACTGTACCATTACATCACCCTCTCGGATGTTGTGATCTCGTGTACTTCCGCGCCGCACCCGGTCATTCATATGGCAGATTTAAAAGAGGCGATGCGGGCCCGGTGCTGGCCGGTTGAAGGCCATCCCCGACCGCTTATTTTAATCGATATCGCCCAGCCCCGGGATGTTGAGGAGGGTGCGGGCGCAATCGACGGGGTCCGGCTCTTCACGATGGACAACCTGCGGGAAATAAACGAGCAGACCATGATCACCCGCCGGGCCGAGGCAGAACGGGCCACGGCCTTTGTCGGCGAGGAACTGGACCTTTTCATACGGCAGCTGCACCGGAGAGCCGCCGACGACTGCATCGCCACCCTGCGTACATGGGCAGAGGCAGTACGGATGCGCGAGCGGGATAAGGCGCTCGCGCGGCTGGGCGGGGCCGACGACAAGACCGCTGAAGTGATCGACGACCTGACCCGGGTACTTACAAAAAAGATCCTCACGGATGCGACAGCATCCATACGTGCATGTGCGGAGGACGGCGATCGCAGTGCAGCCGAAGCGCTGGTGCAGGCCCTCACCCGGGGAGGGACTGTTGTGACACCTCCCGAAAGCGGGGACACGCCGGAGTAACAGGCCCGGCCGGGCCAGATGAATACTCTAAAAGGGGGCAGCCAGCATGCCGGGACCACAAGCACACGAACTCCTGATAAGGCCGTACCTGGACGAAGATTTTACAGAAGTTACCGGACTTGAATCTGCCGGCGTGCATGAACGCTACCGGTCAGCGGTCTTTGTCCGCCAGATGGCCATGCTCTCTCCCGCGACGTTTCTTGTGGCGGTATCAGGAAAAACTGTGGTCGGGTTTACGGTGGGAACCATCGTGCAGGACGATCCCGCGCAGGCCTGGATCCTCCGCATGATGGTGCGGGACGGGTTCCGGCACCGGGGGATAGGAACCGCGCTGCTCCGGGCAGTCACCGGTGTGCTGCACGGACGATCGGTAAAAACGATCTACCTGACGGTCGCCCCGAAAAATGAACCGGCCGTACTGATGTACCTCCGCGAAGGGTTCGAGCAGGAATCATTAGAGCCTGCCTACTTTGGCGGGGGCGAAGACCGGTTCGTCATGAAACGGAGTTCCTGAACCGACACGTTGCCGGGCAGATGAAAGCCCGAACAATGAGGATCTCTGCATATAAACAGGTAAATACGGAAACGGGAAATAACGTACCCGCCCGTTCCCGGCAGCCGCCTTCCCGGATAATATAACCATAAATACGATGCATCTGCAATCTCTAATCAGTAACGTCCGGGGTATGGTGCGCATGTTTCCAGAGCGAAGAATGAGGCGGGTACGCACCCGCAATGTCCAGCCGCTTTTGTGTGAGACGACGCTGACCAGAAACGATCTCGTCGCCCCCCTTTTTGTCGATGAGACTGCAACGAAACAGAGACCCATCGAGTCCATGCCCGGGCAGTTCCGGTACCCGGTCGACAAGATTGCCGGCATTGCCGGGAAGATGTGGGAGCGGGGTATCCGGGCCGTCCTTCTCTTTGGCGTCCCTGCCCACAAAGACGACGCAGCAACCAGCGCCTACGACCCCGGGGGGATCGTGCAGCAGGCAGTCCGGCGGATCAAGGCCGCGTACCCCGGCATGGTGGTTATCACCGATGTCTGTGCCTGCGAGTACACGAGTCACGGGCACTGCGGGATCGTGGGCGGGACACGCGGCGGGGAAAAGGATCTCTTAAATGACGAGTCCCTGCTCCTGATGAACCGGATCGCCGTCAGCCACGCAGAGGCCGGCGCCGATATCGTCGCCCCGTCCTGCATGCTCGACGGCATGGTCAGGTCGATACGAAATGCGCTGGATGAGGAGGGGTACGAGGACGTGCTCATCATGTCCTACTCGACCAAATTTTCGTCCTCCCTGTACGGCCCGTTCCGGGAGGCCGCAGAGTCCGGCTTCTCGTTTGGCGACCGCAGCACCTACCAGATGAACCCGGCAAACGGTCGCGAGGCATACCTTGAATCACGGCTTGACATGGACGAAGGCGCCGATATCCTGATGGTAAAACCCGCCGGTCCGTATCTTGACGTTCTGGCCGAAATTGCGACGCTCGGCCTCCCGGTCGCCGGGTACCAGGTGAGCGGAGAATATTCCATGATCAAGGCCGCCGCAGAACGCGGCTGGATACAGGAGAAAGAGACTGTTCTTGAAACCCTCACCTGCATCAAGCGTGCGGGGGCCGACCTCATCATCACCTACTTTGCCTATGATGCATGCGGGTGGCTCTAGAATGAAGAGCAGGGACCTGTTCGCAGATGCACAAACCCTGATGCCCGGCGGTGTCTCAAGCCCGGTCCGGGCGATAAAGCCCTGGCCTTTTTACACGGCCCGCGCAGAAGGGTCGCACATTTCCACAATCGACGGCACAACGCTTATCGACTGCTGCATGGCCTATGGCCCTCTTCTCCTCGGTCACGCCCATCCTGAAATAAAAAAAGCGATTGCTGTTCAGCTCGACAAGGGCTGGCTGTACGGCACTCCCACGCCGTACGAACCGGAGTTTGCCCGGCTCATCACCGGGGACCACCCGGGCATGGACATGGTACGGTTTGTGTCGAGCGGCTCGGAGGCGACGATGGCCGCGATCCGGCTCGCCAGAGGCTTCTCCGGCAAGTCCGATATCGTGAAGATTGAAGGGGGGTTCCACGGCGCCCACGATGCAGTGCTCGTGAAAGCCGGCTCGGGCGCGACCACGATGGGCGTTCCCGATTCTGCCGGCGTGCTTCCCGCACTTGTCGCCCACACCCGGCAGCTGCCGTACAATGATCCGGAAGCACTTGAAGCCCTGCTTGCAAAAAATGCTGACATTGCCGCGCTCATCATCGAGCCGGTGCTTGGGAATATCGGGCCGGTGGTCCCGCAGGACGGCTACCTGAAGGCAGTCCGGGAGATCACAAAAGCCTACGACGTGCTCCTTATCTTCGATGAAGTGATCACCGGCTACCGGCTCGGTATCGGCGGGGCTCAGGTAAAATTTGGTGTCAGGCCGGACCTTACCACGCTCGGAAAGATCATCGGCGGCGGCCTTCCCATCGGCGCATTCTCTGGGAAGCGCGAGATCATGTCGCTTGTCGCACCGCAGGGCCCGGTCTACCAGGCCGGCACCTTCTCGGGGAACCCTCTCTCCCTTGCGGCCGGGATTGCGACGATCCGCTGGCTGCATAACCACCCCGGGACGTACGCGGACCTTGCAGAAAAGGCCCGGATCATCGATGAATCCCTCCCATCAGAGAAGAAAGCCACAGGCTCCTTTGTCCGGATCGGATCGATGTTCAAGTACTTCTTCCGGAAAGATGCCCCGCAGAACTACACCGACGTAAAGGAGTGCGACACGGCGGTCTTTACCCGGTTCTGGCAGAAGATGCTTGATCGCGGCGTGTTCCTCCCGCCCTCCCAGTTCGAGACCAATTTCCTCTCAGTGGCACATACGCCCCAGGATCTTGAGATCATTGCAGGGGGATATATCGCATGACGATCCGGATCGGCACGAGGGGCAGCAGGCTCGCGCTCGCCCAGACCGGTATTGTCATAAAAAAACTCGGGGCCCTTGGCATCGAAGTTGAACAGAAGATTATCAGCACCCAGGGCGATGAGGTCACCGGTGTCCCGCTCCACGAGATCGGAAAACAGGGCGTTTTTGTCCGGGCACTCGACGACGCGATCCTCAATAATGAGATTGACTGTGCGGTGCACAGTATGAAGGATATCCCCGCGGTTCGCCCGTCGGGGCTTTTTACCGCCGCGATCCTCCCCCGCGATTCCCCTGCTGATTTCCTTGCCTATACCGGCCCGATTGGAGCGGTATCCATTGTCGGGACCTCGAGCACCCGGCGAAAGGCCCAGCTCCTGCGCCACGACTCGACGCTCACCATACACGACCTGCGGGGAAACGTGGACACGAGGATCCGTAAGCTCAGCGAAGGGCAGTACAACGCGATTGTCCTTGCCGAGGCCGGCCTTTCACGGCTTGGGATCCATATCCCCGGCGAGCGCCTGCCTCCCGAAAAGTTTGTCCCCACCCCCAACCAGGGCACCATTGCGGTCGTGAGCCGGGCAGACCCCTCGCTCATGGAAGTGCTCTCCGCTCTCGATCACCCGGAGACCCGTAAAGATGTGGCGATCGAGCGGGCGGTGATGGAGCAGGTGGGCGCAGGGTGTTTCACGCCCATGGGTATTTATTGTAAGGGTGGGCACCTGACAGCTGAAGTCCTTTCGCTGAACGGGAAGCGGACAGAACGTATCGACAAAAACATTGAGACGATCGAAGAGGCCCGGGGGCAGGGTAATAACCTGCGGGCACGGGCCGGCGACCTGATCGCAGAAGCATACCAGACTCTCGGGATTTCCTTATGACCGGTAAAGTATATCTTGTCGGGTCCGGCCCGGGCGGCACGGGGCTCCTGACGCAGCGGGCAGCAGAGATCATTCATACAGCAGATGTGATTTTTTACGACCAGCTGCCCGGCGAGGAGATCCTCTCGTCCCTTCCCAAAAAGGCCGAGAAGATCGACTGCGGGAAGTACGGAGGAACCCACACGCTGGAGCAGCACGAGATTGAGTCCCTGATGGTCGACCGGGCACAGAAGGATCTCACGGTAGTCCGGCTCAAGGGGGGCGATCCTTTCCTCTTTGGCCGGGGCGGTGAGGAGATCGAGACTCTTCGGGCGGCAGGTATCGACGTCGGGATGGTGCCGGGGGTCACCAGTGCGCTTGCCGTGCCCGCATCGGTCGGCATCCCGGTCACGCACCGGAAGTATGCCTCGCAGGTTACGATCCTTACCGGTCACGAGGACCCGACGAAAACCAGACCTGCGCTTGACTGGAAACTGCTCGCGCAGGGCCGGGGTACGATCGTGATCCTGATGGGCGTCGCAAACCTCAAAAACATCGCCCGTGCCCTCATCGCAAACGGCAAGTCCAAAAAGACCCCGGTCGCTGTCATCGAGCGGGGGCTGAGAAAGGACCGCCGGGTCACGACCGGGCCGCTTGCGACCATCGGCGATATGGCCGCACAGGCCGGTGTGAAGCCACCGGCAGTCATCGTGATCGGCGACGTGGTCCGACTCTACGATCCCACACGGGCCGACCTGATCCCGTACGAAGGTGAATGATGCTTGGATTTATCAACCGTTTTGAAAAACTGGTCTACATGCTGCTCATCGCGCTGCTTGTCATTGTCCTTGTCTTTGCACTCGGCGAGATGTTCTGGTACCTCTGGACCTGCCTGACCAATTACCCGGTACTGCTGCTGGAAAATCGCGAACTGATCGGGGTTCTTGGTGTCTTTTTACTCGTGCTCATCGCGGTGGAACTGCTGGACACGATGAAGGCCTATATCACCGAGAACGTGATCCACGTTGAAATCGTCGTGCTCCTTGCGATCATTGCGATTGCGCGGAAAGTAATCCTGCTTGATCCTGCGTCGACTGACGGGCTGGAACTCATCGGGATCGGTGTCATTATTGTCGGGCTTGCCTCTTCGTACTTCCTGATCAGGAAGGCAGGCTTCACGATCGGGAGCGGGATTGAAAAACCTCCGGAAGCAAACCCCCCTCAGAACGGGTAAAGAAACAATTTTTTTAGAATCCGGGGACGGAATCAGGAATCCCGGTTCCGGTTTTCCTCATGAGCGTGGGACTCTCACTTTTTGCCTGTCATACCGGATTGTGGTCAGAATACTTTTTTTGGTGATTACTCAATAAAGACCACCATGAATCAGTTCTTTATGGAAAAACTTCAAAAAATCTCGTTCATTTTTTAGTTTAAAGACGTTCCTGGGGGCTAAAGCCCCCGCCACTGAGGCTTCCCCCCTATTGCGATAGTGCCGTATTACCTGTACCTCTGTGTGCCCCCGATACAGGTAATGCCGAGGCATCGCTAATAGCGCCCCGTCCCCCCCAAGGGGGACAAAGCGGCGCAAGAGGGGGGCTGCAGTTTTTTTGTGTTCTTCGGAGCACAGATCTTAAAAAAAATCCTGAATTGTCTCAATACTACCAATGGGTTAGTGGTGGATGTTACCTAATCACCTAAAAAATTATGGGGGTACCATAGATTCAGGTACAGAGAAATTTTTAATTGTACTTACGGTCATCCATAGAAATTTTTAATTGTACTTACGGTCACCCATAGAAATTTTTAATTGTACTTACGGTCATCCCACTGGTAATTTTCGTGCCGTACATCAGCTGAACGGCTTTAACGTCAATGGCGTCTAATTGGGCATTGCTATTTGGCTGGCTGTAAAACATACTATCCGGATATTTCATGGACTCTCCCGTGAAACCCAGGAAATAGAGTAATCCGCGCAGCATATAATGGGTCCGTTTATCCCCGGTTAAATCCGAATTTATATATACGGAATCCGTTTCGACGGAATTTGAATCGACGAGAGAACGGTAAATCGAACAGATGGTGCCATTCTCATCACGGTTTAATGCCTGTTTCCCGTTAATTATGTTATACGAGGTGTCCTGGGAAAGGGAGGTTAAGGATGTTCCCGGCATGAATTTAAGCATGATATTCCCTTGCGAACCTGTGGCGGGTGCGGAAATCGTCGTTGTTGTTGATAAGTAATTATTGAATTGCTGCCTGAAATTATCCAGGCGGGTCCAGTCATAATCGGTATATGAACCGTCAAGAGAAATTTTTTCAGGAGATGTGGTTACCTTGTTTATCTGGTCATTGCCGGTACCGAATGCAATATCTATCAGGTGCAGATAAATCTGGGCGGACGTATAGGCAACGGGGGTCGCGGTTGGCGTGGGTACCGACGTATTAGTCCGGGCAGGGACCGTCGTCGCTTTTGCGGTTGCGTTGGCGGTTGCATTCGTTGTCACACTGGCAGTTACCTTGGCGGTTGCGTTGGCGGTTGCGTTGGCGGTTGCGTTGGCGGTTGCATTCGTTGTCACACTGGCAGTTATCTTGGCGGTTACACTCGTTGTCGCCTTGGTGGTTATCACGGATGTTGTCTGCAGGGAAGTATTTGATACGGACGAAGTGCCGGAGGGATTTTGAAATGAGATTATGGAATCCACGAGAGCAATACACGCAATAATAGACAGGATCACCAATACCGCCACGATGATCGCTTTTTGTTTCATGATAACATACCATATACGGGTTTTCTAAATGAAGAATATTCCTACTTTTTCCGTCATGCAGGCATAAATGCCATACCGTGTAATAATTCCCGTCCCCCGGTATTGTCCAGAGGGAAGCAGCGGATACTGTTTTTTATTACCCCGCATTCCCGCAAGGCAGGGACTTATGGGGTGATATCCCGGCTGGATGCGACAAGAATCCCGGCGAACAGGCCGAGTGCAGCGGATCCAAGTGCGATCAGGGCGTCAGGGATTGCCTTCCCGGAGAAGGCCAGGATTACCATCCCGGCAACAGCCGCGAATACAAATATGCCAAGCACAATGAGTACCAGTTTATAAAATTTCTTTTCATCGTGATATTGGACGCTTTCAAGCAACCGTGCAATCTCCCGTGCTTCGCTTAACGATGTGGTACTGGGATCTTTTCCTACGGATCTTAATGCGTTCTCGATCTTCTGGACTTCAGAAATTGTCGTCCCCGTGGCAATGGTGCGTGCCGGACCGGTGGAATCTTTTGAAATAATGTCCGATCCGTTTTCAGGTTCATTCCCGAGCATACTAAAAAGATGCACTTCCGCACTATATCTTGTTTCTTATCGGGACGCCGGCTCAGGGAAAACGTTTCAACCATCCCAGCTTGAAGGATGTGGATAACGTGCTGTTTCAGCCCCCCATTTTTTTAAATAAAATCTTTCAAGGATACCACCCGGGTCAATTGGTTTAACGCTCCAGGGGATTTTTTGCAATGCCTCCGCCCCGCACGCGAGAGGCATCCCCTGCAATGCGGTAATCATATTTCAGAAGGGATAGGGGAAGCAGTAAAAGAAACCCCCGGGTTGTTTTGCAGGTCTCCATTCGGTCCCGCTCATTATTATAGGCCGGGCTGCCATGCCCCCTCGATAAATTGGAGATACCTGTGAACTGCCGGTGTGCTCAGGTGTACCATTCACGGTGCAGGTCTTCGGTTCTTCGACAGCACAAGGCACCCGGCCAAAAGACCGGCTGCAATAATCCCGGGTACCGGCATACCACCCGGAATCTCATTTCCGCACGCGAAAAAGAATAATTGCCCCTGCAGTTGGTACGATACGAATGCTCGCCGGAATCGCCCGGGTCAGGTGGGAGGCGGGTCGTTTTTACGATTCCTGTAAGATCCGTACGTTGCTGCAATCTCTTTTGCTGCGGCAAGTGTCGTCTGGTCCGGGTCTTTCCCGGCCAGTCTCACCAGGTATTCCATGCGTTCGATTTCACGAACAGCGGGTCCGGCGGGATAGGGCCTGACGTGGGCCGTCTGCCGTTTTTCCGGCACGGGACGTGCGTTTTTAAGAACCGTTTCCCACCGTACAATAAGGATCGCCGCAAGCGCGATGATAACGATGGTAAATGCGTACTGATCGGCACTTGTCACAGCAAGATCTTGTAAGGGAATTTTTAACAGGCCGCAGGCAAGCACGATCCCGCAGAGGACCCAGAGCACGATCTCCAGACTTTTCAGGAGCGTGCCGACGGCTTTTTTGTGGCGTGCTGCAGCAGCGGCGAGCGGTTCCCGTAACCAGAAGAGCGCCAGTCCGCAGACACAGATGATAATGATAACCCATTCTGCCGGGTTGTAGATGTCATTTTCCAGTATGTAGAGGAGGAAATCCTGTGGCGATAGTGCCTGTGCGGGGTAGGGGCCGCCAAGCAGGGGATACAGCCACATTTTTGGGTACATCCACATGGAATCGAGGATCTGGTGAGAGAAAATCCCGATGTCCAGCGCGAGGATGACCGGGGATGCGTAGTATTTCCAGAGAAGGAATCCTGCGACCAGCAGGATCGCAAAAACGATCAGGATATGAAAAAGGAACCTGCCGTTTCCAAAGATTGTGGGGAACAGGATATAGAGTGGTTTATCGACAAGGTCCGGGAGGGCTGCCCCGATGATGCACGGGACGATCCACCTGCGATCGTTGAGGAGAGCGGCGATCAGGAGCCCGAGGATAACGCCGGTGATGAGGTGGAAGAAAAAAAACATGTTTGCTGCAGGGGATATGTCTTTATTTAATTAATAAAAGTCTGTTGGGTCGCATCAGGGGCAAAAAGCAGGTTCTTTTCGATCACGGCATATATTGACACGATCTAAAAGGAGATCGGCAAACAGAATCGCATGGTGGCCACCCGGGATTCCGTTGAAGCTTGGATAAAAGAGAAATCAGAGCTGGCTTAACCGCTGAAGCCTCTTGTGGTATTGCTTTTTTGTCTCGTTAAGGTTCTGCCGCTCCTTCTCGGTCAGTCCCTTCTCCGGAATTTTGGCTTTCTTGACTATCTTAACCATGAGTAGTATTCGGTCATCAGGGAAATAATGGTTTCACCCATTGGTTCTATCATATCTGATCTCTGACGATGGGCAGATCAATTGTCTGCCTGGCCAATTTGGCATTCGCGATCAAGTCGCAGTATGGTATGAGATTGTGATGGATATCTTAAAACCCATCACAAATCGCCATTATCATTTGGAAAATTAACAAAAGTAATCGGACTGTAGTGTGGGGAAATGTCTTCAAAAACTATTTTTTACTGCATTTTATCTACTAACAAGTGTTAGAGATTAAAAAAAAGTTCACCGGGGTTACCGGACTTTTTGTGAGATACCTATGTCGTTGGTTTTGTCGTTGGTTTTGTCGTTGGAACAGTGACAGGTTTCATTATCGGTTTTGTCGGAGGAACAGCGGGAGGTTTTATTGTTGGTTTTATTGTGGGTACTGTTGATGTACCGGCGGCACCCTTGGAAAAAACCTTGGTAAACGCCGGATACGC
>NZ_PMZU01000041.1 GCF_003170075.1 Methanoregula sp. | reverse complement strand
CGTCATATAGTGTACCTTTTTCGCTACTATCGCATTTACTGATCAAACATAATCGCAAATACCAATGCTTTTTAACTACTGGATATCACTATACATTATAATCGTAACAACATCCGGTGTTCAGGCCCCGATCAGTTCCTGCTTTTTTAGGAAAGATGGGGGCGCCGTCGGACAGGAGATCCTATGATACCTGAATGGATGCAGAAGATCGAAATCGGCCCCTGTGCCTGCTGTACGGTCAGCATCGGCAAAAAAAAAGGGTTTGTCCAGAAGACGATCTCTGATATTTTTACGTTCTTTGAGGAGTGCCTTGTAAACGACAGCATCGCCAAACGCAAAGGCCTGTTGCAAAGCCTGGACCCCCGTGTAAAACTGGTCTCGATGGTTGTCCTTATCTTTGCCGTTGCAATGACCCGCGACATACGTCTCCTTGCAATCGTGTACGTGCTGACGCTCGTCTTTGCCTGGGCAAGCAGGATAGAACTCGGGTTCTTCCTCAAGCGCGTCTGGGTATTCATCCCGATATTTGCTGGGATCATCATGATCCCCATCCTCTTTAATGTCTTTATGCCCGGGGATGCGCTGGTTACCCTTGCAACCCTAGGCCCGAACGCACACCTTGGCCCGTTTGCGCTGCCTCCCGTCCTCACCATTACCCGGCAGGGTGTGATGGTGGCAATCCTCTTTGTGCTGCGGGTTGCAACCTGTGTTTCGGCGGCCGTCCTCCTGTTTCTCACGACACCCCGGGACCTGCTCTTCAAATCCCTTCGATCGCTCAAAGTGCCAAAAGTCTATGTCCTTACCTTGGACATGTGCTACCGGTATATTTTCCTCTTTACCGATATGGTCAGGGGGTTTTACACGGCAAAAAAAAGCAGATCGATTAAGACCCTGCCTATGATTGAGGAACAGAAATGGGTGGGGGGCCGTGTCGGCTATATCCTTATAAAATCACTGAGCATGAGCGAGAAGGTACACGGGGCCATGATGTCACGGGGATTTAACGGCGATATCAAGATCATGCACCGGTACTCAATACACCGGCGGGATTACGTGGCGTGCGTGAGTGTGATGGCGCTCAGCATCTTCCTGATGCTTGCATCCCAGAATCTGATACGAATTTAGAGAGGATATACGAGGCACACCATGGAGACGGTATTCGATCTGCGCGACGTATCCTATACATACCTGAGACGGTTTGAAGCACTCAAAGGGGTGACCATGGCAGTCCAGGCCGGTGAGCAGGTTGCCATTCTCGGGGCGAACGGGAGCGGCAAGTCGACGCTTCTTGCGATCTTGAATGCGCTGAGTTACCCGACGTCGGGAGAATTTTATGCGTTCGGGACCCTGGTAAAAGAAGAGATATTCGATACCCTTGAAGATAACGAATTCAACCGATCCTTCCGTAAAAAAGTAGGATTCCTGTTCCAGAACCCGGACATCCAGCTCTTCTCTTCAACCGTCTTTGATGAGATTGCCTTTGGTCCGCTCCAGCTTGATCTGCCACCTGATGAAGTGCAGAAGCGTACGGAAGAGGTTATCGCGATGCTGGGAATCGAAAACCTGCAGGACCGGGCGCCCCACATGTTAAGCGGCGGCGAGAAAAAGAAGGTCTGTATCGCATCGATCCTCTCGACAAATCCCGATGTGCTGCTCCTTGATGAACCCACCGGCGGTCTTGATCCCCGCAGCCAGATCTGGCTGATCGAGCTCATCCAGGATCTTGCGAAGTGCGGCAAGACTATTATTACGGCAACCCATGACCTCGATATCGTCGAACAGATCAGCACCCGCGCCATTGTTGTCGGGGAGGATCATACGATAAAATTGGATTCTGACTGCGCAAGCGTCATGGGCAATCTGGATTTACTTATGGCTGCCAACCTCATCCACCGGCACATACACCGTCACGGCAAACTTCTCCATGAGCATCTTCACGCCCACACGCAGGAACATGATCACGTGCACGGGCCGAGTGTTGTGTAGGTCAGTACCGGTATCACGATCAATTTTCATTTGTTGCGTACCCGTTTAAAGAGAAAGCACCTTCTTACGGCACGCCCGTTGTTCAACCGATGACAGGAATGCCACGCTCTTCTCGTATGACGTAGGATCCAAACACTTGATAATCCGGGACGCGGATGCCGGGAGGAGCGAGCCGAGCAGCCGCCGGCGCTGGAACGGAGTGACGAGCCGGGGGCGTCATCCTACCAACAGAGCAACCTCAAAAAATAGCGAAGTGATGTGAAGCGAGCCGGAGCCTCAAGCGAGGACGAGTGAACATGACCGAGCGTCTGCCGCAGTTAGATCCCCAACTATGCTGCCCTTCCCACGATTGAACGCTCCTGCATAAGGGCAAACCGGATAAACGCATCCCTGTCTTTAAGAGGCTCGGTTTTCAGCGCTTTCTCCGATGCAGAATCCGAACGGAACATCTGTACGCCGGTATTTTCTTGCACAGGGTATGAATACCGGACTTCAAGGGGATTCTCGTGCCCGTGTAGACCGGGTTTACGGGTGTAGTTATATGCAACGGCGACCGCCCATCGATCATCCTGCATATCGATATATACGGTTCCCACGAGTTGCTGGTTGTTATGCCGTATCAGCACTTCCTTCTCGAACTTATCGATGAGTTGTTGTGTTGCTGCCTGCGGCCTGAATCCAAAAATCTTTGACATGTTTTTACCTCCATTTTCTGGTAACTGGTGTTCAATTTTCGTAACGTGCCGGTTTTGTCTCTAGATAAACCCGGCTACCACCATCACACCCATGAAGCCAATGATGATTCCGGTGATGACCTCGCCGAACTTCTCAAAGAATTCGAATTTGATTACCTGAAGTCCTTTGAGACAGGCCGCCACCAGAATCAGCATGGCTGCCATCGTGGCGACGAAGAAAACAACGATGGTCCAGAATACGGCAGCCATGCTTATTTCACCGGCGCGCAGCGCCAGCGGCATGAGGAGGATGCACGGGGTAAGAGCAATGATGGCCACCAGGCCATAGCCCGCCTCGATCTTTGTGCCTATCTTCCTGCTATGGTCATCGTGATGATGATCATGATCGTGGTTATGGTCATGCTCGTGATGATCGTCATGGTCGTGGCCATGCTCATCATGATGATGATCGTGATCATGGTCGCAGTGATCGTGGACGTGCATCAACTCTTCCGCTTCCCGGTTATCGATGTTGAAGATTTTATTGACGAATGGGATGCCGTGATGTGAATTTCCACCTTTCAGGTATGAGTAAATGGCGAAGCCCACACCAAAGATAACCATCTCCCCTCCGGTTGCAACCTCGGCAATCGAGGCGAAGTTATGGGCCATGGTGGCTCCCGCCCATATTGCAATGAGGCTGAGGATAACAGAGGTGCCCACGTGTCCGATGCCGGCAATACCGGCGACAAGAAGCGTCTTTTGGATGCCCCACTTCTTGGTGTGGCCGAGCATCACGAAGCCAAACCAGTGGTCCGGGGAGAGGGTGTGGATGGCAGCAACGATAAACGTGGTGATGAGCAGCACCCATAACGCGTCGTTGACCATGCTTAACCCTCCCTGTATGAGATGCCCCATATCTTCCCCGGGTGAGATACCGGGATACCTTCGCGCTCATGGCAGTCTACATGATTATGTCCGTGGTTTTCAGCGAGAAAGATCATTCTGTCGGACCTCGTTTTGTCATAGCCCCGGGTGCGGGAGACTGTGTTTTCGTGTTCATGGGGACAACGGCAATCGAATTGCCGCTCTCCCGGCAGTATGTTTCAACCCGCCGGAACACATGCGGCACCATCGACGCCGGTGTCAGGAGCACCGAGCATTCCCCGACCAGTGCCCGCAGGATCCCTTTGTCTATCACGCCATACGTGAAATCAAGCGCTATCGATTCGCGCTCGGCAAGGTCCTTCGCCCGGGTTCCCATTGCCCCGTGCTTGTGCCCGGGATTGTCAGCCACCCACGCCTTGATTTCTTCAGCACCGGTTGTATCCACATTGCAGACCGTGATGGTTCCGGGGGCCCTGTAAGCCTTCGGTTTACCGGAGCTCTGTTCGAGCGAACTGACGAGTTGGAGGACGGACTTTGGCGACTGCGTCTTTTCCACCATCTGCCGCGAGACGAGCTCTGTGTAGACCTCCAGTACCGCAGGCATCCGGAGGTTCGAAGACGTGACGAGTGCGGGATCCGTAAAGACTTCCTCGGGAGTACCCGCATGAATCACCGTCCCTTTGTTCACGAGGATGATCTGGTCTGCCCACAGGTATGCAAGCTCCACATCGTGGGTGGAGATAATGATCGTCGCGCCTTTTGCATGGAGCTCGTCAAGCAGTTCCATGAGATCCGCGGCACCGGCAGGGTCGAGCGAACTGGTTGGTTCATCAAATACGAGAACCTCCGGGTCCATCGCAAGCGTCCCTGCGATCGCAGCCCGCTTTTTCTCCCCACCGCTCAGCTGGTGTGGCGGGCGTTTTTCGAACCCTGCCAGCCCCACCTCAAGGAGTGCCCGGCTAACGACCTTCTCGATCTCGTCTGGTTCCATGCCAAGGTTGAGCGGCCCAAACGCCACGTCCTGGTATACCGTTGGAGCAAAGAGCTGGGTATCTGAGTTCTGGAAGACCATGCCGACTTTTTTCCGCACCTCGCGGAGCGATCTGCTGTCGTACCTGAGCGGTTCTCCATCGAGAAGCACACGCCCCTTCGAGGGTTCGAGCACCCCGTTGCACATCAGCATCAGGGTGGTCTTCCCGGCACCGTTGGGGCCGACCAGAGCAACCTTGGCTCCCTTTTTTATCGAGAAGGTTACGCCAGAAAGTGATTCCGGGCAGCTCGGGTAGGCGTAATGAATATTATCAAATTCGAGCAAATTCGTCATGGTTCACCTGAAAGGCACTATCGTGCTGGTCATAATTGCAACGGCAATACAAAGACCCAGATAGACTGCGATAGATGCAATTGCCGCCGGTTTTGGGGGATTCTGCTGGCCCGGCAATGCCAGTTTGCCGTCATAGCACCGCGAGTCCATAGCGATGATGAGATCTTCGGCCTCCTTCCATCCCCGGATGAAGAGCATAGCACCAAGCATCGCCATCGAATTAATGGATCGTTTGAGCGAGGTATACCCGTGGCGGATTGTCTGGGCGTTATGGATTGCGATGGTCTCAGCGATAAAAACGAAGATAAAATGGTAGATCAGCATGGAGAGATCGACCATAACGGGAGGGAAATGCAGTTTGTGCATGACAGAAAAGATCTCAATCATGGGGGTTGTCAGGGCAATGAAGAAGAGCCCGCACATCCCGCCGAATGTCCGGACAAGTACGAGGGAGGCAAGGTTCGCAGAGCCTGTCGTGATGGTCAGCGGGACGTTCGCGACCGTAAACGTAAGGATAGTATCTCCACTCCCGCTTAAGAACAGGATAACAATCACGGAGAAGAACGCAAATATTACGGGAATATGAAGGAGTTCCACATATACTCGTACCGGTATTTTTGCAACTACCAGGGTGATTGCAGAAAGAGTAATGACGATAAACAGCGGGGCCAGCGGGGCCGGGGAGGCAATACATATGAATATGGCTCCCAGACCAAGGGCGAGTTTGAGATAACAGTTTACATCCCGTAACGCATTTGACTGGGCATAGTAATCTAAGTTTTCTTCCATAAACGACATAATGAATACCTTTACTCTGACGTCTCGGACATCAGTAAATTAAAATGGGGAATTATGCAGGTTTTGCACTATCCCGTTTGCCCCGGTAAAACCCGAAGAAATATCCGATCACAAATGCCCCAAGGCCGGACTGGATACTGAAGAGCAGCGACTCAACCTCGGAACTGGGAGGGGTCCAGAGCGGCTGAATCCACGGTGTGTATCCTGTTGCCTCAATGGCTGCACTGCCCTGATCGTCCGATCCCTCCCATTTTGCCTGGGTCTGGGCATTTTGCTCGTAAAGGAACAACGCTGCGAATGCAACGATAAACACAATAAAGATGATCTCAAGTTTGTACTTAATGAAAAATCTGGGGATCATTTGAAACCCTCCGTGATTTTTGTAGCCTGCTCCGGTGTAAGCACCTTAAGTTTTACGAGAATATCGCCCCGACTCTGGACGATGTATTTGAACACGAGCGCGATAAGGAGTCCTTCAACGATCGCAAGAGGGATCTGCGTAACTGCATAGATTGCAAAGAAGGTTTCAAAGGAGATCAGGAATCCCCCGTGCGTTGCCGGGAATGCCGCTGCGAGCTCGATTGCTGTGATAACATACGTAAAGAGATCCGCGACAAATGCGACGAGGAAGATATTTACGAATATGTTCAGCTTCACTGCTTTTGCCACCCGGTACACCACATACCCGAGGAGCGGTCCCGCAATTCCCATCGAGAAGTCATTGGCGCCAAGCGTCGTGATACCACCGTGGGCCATGAAAAGTGCCTGGAAGATCAGCACGATGACGCTGAGAACACAGGTGATGAACGGGCCGAACAGCACGGTCGATAACCCGGTTCCCGTGGGATGGGAACAACTTCCCACAACGGGAGACGGCATCTTCAGTGATGAGAGAAGGAAGATGAATGCACCTGACACTGCGAGCAGTGAGAGGGTTTCACGGTGTTCCTTAACCTGTCGATTCAAGAGGTAAATCCCGTAAATGATGAACGGCGCTGATACAAGGTACCAGAAGACGCACCATTGCCAGGGCAGATATCCTTCCATGATATGCATAATAATACGAGATCATAGTTACTTGACATAACTAAATAAATCTTGTTATGTTAAGTTCTGATGCGTTTGCGGTTGATGGCCAATATTTCTTCTCGGAAAAATCCCAAATAAATCGACAACACATCATCACGCCCGAAAGACTAATTATCTCATGGTCGTCACTCTTTTTCCGATTACATGAAACACCGGAGCTGATGCAGCCTGACCCAGGATACAAAGGGACCTTTACCCTTCCTTATGCGGAGCAAGGGCGATGTCTCGCGCTTCCAGATCCTTGTAGAGATAGCCGAATACCAGCCGGCGATACGCCAGCAGGAGATTGCCAACAGGATTGGCATGACAACACAGGCAGTCTCCGAATATATCCGCGACCTGGTTGACGAAGGCATGGTAACCATGAGCGGCCGGAGCAATTATGCGGTGACCAAGACCGGGATGGCCTGGGTCATGGAGAATGCGGCCACCCTGGAATTGTATGTCCGGCATATCCGGCGCGACATCATCAAGCATGTCTCGGTCTGGACGGCAATTGCTGCCGATGACATGAAAAAGGGAGATATCGCCGGCCTTTACATGAAGGACGGATATCTCTGTGCGGAAAAGAAACCAAGGTCGGCGACAGCAACGGTCTATGCGGATGCAAAGAAGAACAATGACGTGGGGATTTTCGATGTGAACGGGATAATCGAGCATCACGAGGGGATTATTCATGTCTGCAAGGTGCCCCGGGTCCAGCACGGGGGTTCGCTTAAAGTCAGGAAGGACAAACTCAAAAAAATCGTTGTCATGGCCGGATTAGTCGCGGCTGTCGGGATCGAATCGTCGATCGCACTGAAATCCATTGGCAGGAACCCTGACCTCTTCTTTGGGGCATCTGAAGGTGTCATCGATGCCGCATATCATGGGATCACGTGTGCGATTGTTATAACAGACGATGAGTTTACGACTTTTGTCAAGCGACTGGAGAACACCCCGCTTGAGTACAAGATTTACGATCTGATCATACCCGAAGATCAATGATCATCGTATAGTGACAATTGGTTCTGTCCGCTCTGTTAACTTGTTAGAGAATTATCAACTTTCTAGCGCCCGATAAAATTCCGAGCCATCACCAAGTTAACAGAACCCATTTTTTCATACCTCCCCCGGAAAGGCGCAATCCTGATTCTGCAACCCCGAAATGCCTGCACCGCAGCCTGACCCCCTCTAAAAAAGATGAGTTACCGGGTTTTCCTGAGGGCAACAACCATCCCCGTCGCCAGCGCAACAAGTGCCGGTACGGTCTCAAATTCCGGGGCGGCCCGCGTTGGTGTCGCGGGTTCCGATGCCGCATCCGCGTTCAGGAACGCGCCCTGCACAGCTGGAATGCCACGTTTTCTACACTCAACGCGACGGATTGTAAGAACACCATTCTGCTCGCGGAATCCCGCGACGGATTTTATCGGTACGATATCAGTCAGGCACAGCCGGTCAATGTGAGCCTGAGTATTGTCGGGATCGAAGTGAGCGCGTACTAACCAGCACCCTTCCTCCGGTGCATGTCCTGTTTTTTGTCTCAAGCACAGCTCCGGTGGGGAGACCGGCGACTCCGTCACGATCAGCCCGGTTCCCCGAACGGTGGACCGCAGGGTCCGGGATTTTTCCCGACATAAAAAACCGGAGATGAGCCCGGGGCATCGCAGTACCCCTTGTCAGGGAACGATCTTTTTTTGTTCCCGGCACCCTTTTAACGGGGCACAGTTTCTGTCTCTTACCCCCAGTTTTCCCCACGTGCTAACCCACATCCCCCTTCCTGATCCTCTCTCCAAACAAGCCTAAATACGCTTGTTGTCGGTTCAGGATTCTCCGGTGTAAATTTATGTGGGTGTAGTGAAAAATCAGGAAAACCGACTTGTTTTTTTGCGAAACTAACTTATTTCTCTCCCAAAAAAGGGTAAACGGAGCATGAAATGAAGAGATCCAAGGGTGTCTCCCATCAGGACCCGGCACAGCTGTGTCTCCGGGGGGATGTGTGGACCCAAACATCGCAGTACCTCCTTGTCAGGGAAGGATTTTTTTGTTCCCGACACCCTTTTAGCGGGGCAATAGTCTTCGTCTCTTACTTCCTGTTTTTCCCACGTCCTGACCCACATCCCTCTTCCCGCGCCTCCCTCCAAACAAGCCTAAATACGCTTGTTGCCGGTTCAGGATTCTCCAGCGTAAATTCCGGGGAAAATGGTGAAAAATCCAAAAAACAGACTCGTTTTTTTGCGAAACTGACTTGTTTTGGTCCCAAAAAAGGGTAAACGGAGCATGAAATGAAGAGATCCGGGAGGTACTCCCTCAGGATCTGTCACACCAGGGTCTCCGGGGTGGCTTCGGGGGCAGCGGATCTCCGGACGATCTCCCTCTCCCGGCCATTACCTATCAGGTGCCCGCCAGAGGTCTCCCGTCCCGGTCGATCTCGGCAAGACCGGCATCGCCGACCCGGAAGAACCGCAGCGCCCCGTACTGCCCGCAGACCCAGAGTTCCCGGCACCGTTCTCTTGTAGCGGGCACGAGCCGGAGCAGTGCAAGCGGTTCGGCAAACTGCGACTCTATCTCCGGCAGCGGGCAGTGGATCCTCCGGCTTCGTTTCACCCGGACAAGCGGGGTCTGGGTCGTGCCTGCGATCGCAAAATCGCACACGCTCCCCGCGCCGGGTTTGCAGAGAATGACCATGCCCCGGGCCTGTGCAACGGGCAGGGCCTCATCGATCGCTTTCTTTGGGAGCGGCCCCCGGGTCATGCATCATCATCCCCGTCATCCGGTACTGTCCCTGAAAAAGCCGGTCGCGGCCGTACGCTCTTCCGGTGCGGCCGCCTTCGTGGCAGCGCGCACAGGCCCGGTGCCAGGGGGATATCGTGAAGCGCGGTCACCCGGTCTGCCAGGTATAGGGGCGGTTCCCACGGGATATGGCGCTTCCCCCATTCCAGTTCTTCGTTCTCCCCTTCTGTTCCGGCCGCACCAGTTACTATTGCATCCGGGCCGGCCACAGCCTTCCTGTTCGTTGCTGAAACTTCCATTCCACCACCTTTTTCCTTGTTTTTTCACTCAAACCTCCATCCCTTTTTTTGGCACCCGGCACCTGCTGCCCGTACCGCGAATGTCCCGTTTAACGCCAGATCCGGGGAGATGTATCTTGTGCAGGCGATTCCCGTTCCTGTCATGAAACGGATGGCAGGTTCGTCAGCATCCGCGTTGTGCAGGATTACAATTCAGCGCCCGGACCGGCGGTCACCGACGTATGATAAAAGTGGCGGGCAGAAGAGTACCATACCGGGTGTCCGCGTGTATCTGCCCGACAATGGCGATCGGCTCGAACAATTCCTGTGGGATAACAAAAAACAGCCCGAACAGGCCGCACGTGGTGATCATGGAGACATAGAAAAACTTCGCGAACCGGGCTGCCACTTTCTTTGCGTACCCGAGCCGCCGGATTTTTCGTGCTACCCTCGTGCAGAAGTTCTGGAACATGTTTTCCCTTACCCATGGAGAACGACAGGTTTGTATTTAAATTACTTTGATGGTACTGGTTAGCTGAATCGGGGTCTTCTGGGTGGATCCGGACGGCTACTGTGCCCGGATTTTCCAGAGCTGGGAAGGTAAGGGCTGCCAGGGGCTTCGGGAAATACGGACCAGAACCCGGTCTGACTGGATAATAAGCAGATCAGGAAAAACCCGAATTAAAAT
>NZ_PMZU01000027.1 GCF_003170075.1 Methanoregula sp. | reverse complement strand
CACATCAATAGTATTCCAATAATCCCCCCAAACAGAAGCCCCATACATCTGGAGCAAAGATAATTTTCAAGTCCAAAAAAATGTATTGAGCGATCTTTTCTCCGATGGCAAAAACACAATCCATATTTTCGATTTCGTATTTGAATATACAGGATTGGACCCAGTTGTTCATCCATCGTATATTCAAATTTCATAGATAACTCTTGAATCTAAAGAATAAAATGAGGATTGGCCATAATCTCTTCTAAATTGCCAAGTCTCAATTTTCCACACCTAATACCCATCAATATCCTTTGATATTAATGCGTGTGATTTTTTGCGGCACCTCTCGCCCCCCAAATATATTTCGACCACAATGTTCATCTGATTGTGCAAATTTTCAAAATTTTTTAGCCGCGCACCACTTTTTTTGCAGGAAAAACTGCCAATTTGGTCTACTTTGTACGNNGCCAGCTAACCCGCTGGTTCAGATAACCCTATAAACAACCGCGCATTTATAAAATATTTACAATGCTCTGGGAATTCTTCAAAACGACGAGCGCTCGGATAAAGGCGGCAGCAAAATCCGTCAAAACAAAATTCCTTGTTTTGATCGGCCAGCCTGAACCCGAGGCTCCGGAAAAATACCCGGTCCAGAAGAACAACTACACGTCCGAAACCCGGCGTGCAATGAANNGGGCCAGTGGTGCAGACTGACGAGCAGCCACGCCCCTATCTTTTCGCTCTTCACCTATTTTGGTGATCGTCAGTAGAATCAGATAACCTGCTGTCGGATCTTTTTCATGGCGTTTGTCCGATAGGTCACCTGCCGTTTCGAGAAAAACGGTACACGACCGGACAATAGCCATGGCTCTATCCGGCCCGGCAGGAAGCAATTTTCAAAATTCAGGGAACGTGGTTGAACAAGAAACACAAGACTGGTGAAAAAATGCAGAACGGGATTATTCGTGAACCCCTGCGGGTCACGCAGGAAGCCGTGGACGCGTACGAGAAGCGGTCCGGCTTCTATGGCATTGGCAAGAAAATGGTTGAACACGGTCGCTGGAAGATCGTCACAAAAGAGGAGGCACCATGCAGGCACAGTTAGTTGGCAGCTCACAGGCGAAACTTACCCAGTCATGCCGTGAAACTGCCAAACATAATTTTGTTTCTGACTTTATATCCCTCACTGAATGGACACGAACGACCGGAGGAGAAGCATGAGCCATTTCTCCGCCGGGCTCGTCATGACCGGAGGCGACGGGTATGTCCATGTCCGGATCTGGGGCGAGTCGTACTACATCTGCCCCGAGGAACTGGGGATGCTGCTCTTCGTGGGCGACCGGGTCCCGCTGCTGAAAAAAGGACCGGACCCCCATGGAATGCCGCTGATATCCGGTATCGCACAGCTCAATCCGTCAGGCCGGGCCGTTATCATCGGGGTTGGGAAAACCCGGTACATGCTCCCCCGCGACCGGTTCATCGCGGTTGCGCTCGGCGAGGATATATCCTGCCTCCTCTTTGAGGTCCCCTCCGATGTGAAGGAACCCGAAATCATTTCACCGTCAAAGAAAGGAGCGACCTCATGACCAGCCGTCGCAGCAGGCTGATCGAGGACGGGGCCCGCGAACTGCTCCAGTTTCATGGGTATAAGGTCCGGGTCCTGCCGGTAGGATTCAACAAGCGGCTTCCCCCGGCCCACCTTGTCGCAACCCGGCCATCCGGGGAAACACGGTTCATCCGGATCACGAAACTCTTTCACCAGTCCTCCTCGGTGCAGACCGTTGAACAGAGATGTTACGTGGGCCTGGCGCAGCTTCGCAAGCATCAGGCTCTCCATGCCGGAGAGACCGGGCTTCATTACGAGATCTGGTGCTATTCCCTGAGCCATGGTTTCCGGTGTTTTGAGGTACACAAAGACAGTGTGCGGGAGATCCCCAAACTCTCGCTCTACTCCCCGGTCCCCCGGAAGTCCGGAGGTGTCGCATGACCGCCGTTCACCGGATGCGGATACTGGAACAACAGGCCGGTACCATCTTCCTGAAACTGGGATATAAGCCCGTGATCGTCAGCAACTGTTTCCGGAATTCCCGGTACATCTAGTTCAACCTGTCCGCCCGCAAGGAACTGGAAGACGGGACCATCGATGCCGTAATGGTGAAACTGAAAATTTCCCTTCACGCGATGCAGTCCCTGGATGAAGCAGCGGTCTTCTGCCGGAACGAGATCGGGCGCATGAAGAGATTCTTTGACCAGGTGCCGCAGGGAGTGAAATGTTCCCGTTTCGAGGTCTGGATCTCGATTCCTTCGGACCGGTTCCAGCAGTTCGAGATCACCCGGGACGGCATCCGGGAAATTCTTATTCCTGATGAAAAGACCGGGCAGAACGGAGGTAAGGCATGATCGCACAGATTTCATTCAACACCTCGAAGGAGCGGGCCGCTGAACTGCTCATCTCCCGGGGCTTTGAGCCGGTCCTGCCGGTCGAGAGTAGTTTCCTCTCGCGCCACATCCGCCTTCATCTGATCGGGCTGCGGGGCAACTATGAGGCGCTCTGCGTGAAATTGCGGATCGCTCACGGCGCGGTGAGCGTGCCATATGTCGAATCGTTCTGCAGGTTTGAGTGCTGCCAGTTCCGTTCGTTCCTGACAAAATATCCGGGCAATGTGTTCCTGCGCTGCGAGATCTGGGTCGTGTCACCGAACGGTTCAATCCATTGTTACGAGGTGCTGCCAGACTCTCTCCTGGAGGTGGCAGCCTATGCTGGATGAAGATGAGAAACCGGCAGTCACGACCGACAAGAGAGGGGGCATCCCGCTCTACCTGATCTCGAACGTGATCGAAGCCCTGGTCNNGTGAATCCGGAAAGCCCTGCCCCCGAAGAAGGCGACGGGCATGGCTAACCATTATTTCTTCCTGAGTCCGGACGGAAGCCAGGGTGTGGGTGGTGACCCGTGGATGGATTGCTGCGTGAGGCAATTGCCCGAATAGCCGGACCCGGGCAGGTCGTGGAGGTCCGGGCACTCACCGACCAGTTCACCCACAGCGGATACTTCAGCGATCACGATGCCCTTGTCCGGTCAGTGGAGCCGCTCGATGCCGATGGCTCGATCCATGGCATCTATGTCACGCTGAATGAAGTGAACCCGGCCCTGCTCTCGCGTCGGGCAAACCGGATTAAGATGCGGCTCGGCAAGAAGGACAGCACCACGAGCGACGCGGATATCCAGCGCCGCCGCTGGCTGCCTATCGACATTGACCCGCTGCGACCGAGTGGCGTATCGAGTACGGATGAGGAGCACGGCCTTGCACTCGCGAAAGCCGATGAGATTGCCCGGTGGATTGCCGGGCTCGGCTTCCCGGACCCGGTCCGGGCGGACTCCGGCAACGGGGCCCACCTGCTCTACCGCATCGACCTGCCGAATGATGAGAGTGCAACGGCGCTCGTGAAGGCGTGCCTCACGACACTTTCCACCTTCTTCTCGGATGAGCGGGTGAACGTGGACACGGCGAATTTCAACGCGGCCCGCATCTGGAAACTTTATGGTACTGTGTCGCGGAAGGGTGACAATACCTCTGAACGCCCGTACCGGCGGAGCCGGATCCTCTCGGCCCCGGATGAGTTGAAGATCGTAAGCGTGGAGCAGCTCCGCGATCTCGTGGCCCGGCTGCCAACTGAGCAGCAGGCACAACAGCAGCCGACTACAGCGAAGGATAAGCGCTTCGATCTGCATCACTGGCTCGCCGATCACGGGGTCGGGGTCCGGTCCGAGAAACCGTACAGCGGCGGTACGCTGTATATTCTCGACCAGTGCCCGTTCTCTTCAGCACACAAGGACGGAGCCTTTGCTATCCAGTTCGGCAACGGTGCGGTCTTTGCCGGCTGCAAGCACACTTCCTGCGGGAGCGGTACTCAGCGATGGCAGGAACTCCGCGAGCAGTTCGAGCCGGACCGGGCAGCGAAGCGGAAGGACTGGGAGCAGAAACAGAAGAATTACCGGAAGGACCGGGCAAAGGCCAAGATTGAGAGTGAAAATCCTGCGGACCCGGGCCCGGCACCGGAGCCGGTAAACCCCGATGCCCGGGCCACGGCTCTCGATGTGCTGGAACACGGCGATCCGGCAGCGTTGATGCTCACGGCCTTTGCCCAGGAGCATGTTGGCGACGAGATTCTCGCCCGCTGTATGATCCTGTCGATGGCCTCGCAGGCCGTGAAGAACTCGGACGGGTTGCATGTCTCCGTGACCGGGGATTCCGGCAAGGGAAAGACGCACGCCTTCAAGAAGATGATGCGGCAGGTCCCGGACCGGTACAAGGTGAAAGGCACGGTGAGCAACAAGGCCCTGTACTATATGAAAGACCTCAAGCCCCGGACAGTGCTGATGAGCGATGACACTGAGCTCTCGGACGGTATCCAGGAGATCCTGAAGTCGGCGACCTCGAACTTCCATGAACCGATTACGCATACGACGGTCACAAAAGATCTTACTTCCCGGGTATGCACGATTCCCGAGCAGTGCGTCTGGTGGATTGCGAAGAAGGAAGGGACCGGAGACGACCAGGTGATGAACCGGATGCTTACCTGCTGGATTGATGAGTCTTCCGAGCAGGACGCCCGGGTACTGGTAGCTAAACAGGAACGGGAGATGCTGGACCCGGACTCGTTTGTTGATGAGACTGCTGAGCTGCGGACCTGCCGGGAGATTTGGGAGATCCTGCACGAGCAGACAATCTGGGTAATCATTCCGTATTCGAAGCGGGTGCGGTTCAATGCAATTTGCAACCGGCGCAATCCCGACATGCTCTACGATCTGATCAAGAGCCATGCGGCTCTCTTCTTCATGCAGCGCCGGCAGAAGACGAGCGGGGATGGCACGCTCTGCATATACGCAGATGAGGCGGATTTCGCAGCGGCGAATGATATCTTCACGCTCCTGAACGGTACAGCGGGTGGACAGGAATCGAAGATGACGAAGAAGGAGTCGGACCTGCTTGCGATTATTGAGAAGGCGGATCAACCGGAGTTCACCATCCAGGATCTCCAGCGGTTCACCGGTGCGTCCTACATGGGAATTTACCGGATGATCAAAGGCTACGACAGCCGGGGAAAGAATTATACCGGGCTTTTGGAAAAGTGCCCGGCCCTCTCATTCACAGACCGGACAGTGACCGTAACCGAGACTGACGGGTATGCGGTCCGTCGCAGGACCGAAGCGTTCACGTGGAACCGTGAGATCTTCCGGCAGTGGGCGAATGGCGGGTCCTGCTGGCTCGACCACGACCCGCACGGCGGTAATGATGATGGTGGCGCAGGGTCATTTACAGCATTACAGCACGTTTANNACGTTTACAGCAGTTTTACAGCAACTGCTTTAAATCAAAATGGCGCAATTTCCAAACCCGGATTCCCCCCTACTCCTGTTTATAATAATAATTCTGTACTAAGAGAAGGTAATTTACAGCAAAAAGAGAATGCTGCTACTCACGCAGAACCCGGTGTGCAGAGTACACAGTGTCTCCATGATTCCCAATCTGCTGTAAATGAAAACCGATCTCTGCAAATTCCTGTGCAATCGGGAAATAAAATACCAGAACACGCTCCGATGACTTACAGCAACTGCTGTAAAACTGCTGAAATGAGCCCGGATTCGACCCCCTCTGCTGTAAACAAGGATCAGCCCCGGTCCATCCGGGCCGCTGATTACAAGAAACTCGAACCTCCGGAGCCAAAGACCGTGTGCTATGCCTGCGGGAAGAAAGGCTCCTGGTTTATTGAAAAATTCACCAAAGAGCGTCGGGCCCGGCCCAAGGATCAGCAGGATGCCCGGCGGGTTTGTCGCTCATGTTACAATGAGGCGATGAAAGCGGAGCAGATGGCTGCGGTTCCTTTACCGGGGACCGTGGATGTTTCCCGGTGCAGTCGCGTGACAGCGGATGTGGGGAAGTGCTCGGTGTGCGGGATTGCGAAGGCTTCTTGGATTGATCGCGAGACCGGAGTGAAGCTCTGCGAGCATTGTTACGGGAGAGGTTTGCGGGAGAGTGCCCGGGAGGCCGGAGTGGTGTGACGGTCCCGCCTGCTCTGCTGTCGCATGAGAGCACGGAGCATTACACGCCGCAGTACATCCTTGCTGCGGTGATCGCCTGCATGGGCGCGATCGATCTGGACCCGTGCAGCAACAGCCGGGAGATCCCGAACGTACCGGCAGCGAGGCATTACACCGTTCAGGAGAATGGGCTTGTGCAGCCGTGGGAAGATCGGATTTTTCTCAATCCTCCTTTTGGTCATGATGTGGAGCGGTGGTTCTCGAAACTTTACCTGGAGAGGTCCGCTGGCCGGACTACTGAGGCGATTGTGTTGTGGAAGTCGGCGACAGAGACCGCAGCTTGGAAGACATTGACGGCGATATCGTGCCGGGTTTGTTTTCCTTCTGCGAGGATCCGGTTTATTGGTCCACAGGGGAATGATTCAGGGCCGACGTTTTCACCGGCACTGTTCTATGTTGGTTCGCGAGTTAAAAGATTTGAAGAGGCATTCGCGGAAATTGGGATGGTTTGGGTTGTGCCTTTAACTATCTCATTACTTTCACCACACGTTGCTTAACGATTTATAACCTCAAGCAAACGTAATCACTAACAATATAAAAAACTGAAAATTGGATTCGTGAGAGGTTCTGAAGGTATGCCATCAACTGTGGAACAGGGTTTTACAAAATTTCATACTTGGTTAACACCGACCCAAGGAGAAAATGATGCAGCGAAAAGACATAGATCTTCAATCGAAGCTTGTTTAAAAACAAATTTTGATATGACGAGGTTTTTTAGGACGGGTTCATTTGGGAACGGAACGAGTATAAGGGGTTATAGCGATGTTGACTACTTCGCCTCGATCCCTCGTGAAAAATTGAAAAATGATTCGTCCGTTTCCTTAAGGATCGTGAAAGACGCATTAGATCTACGATTCCCCGGCACTGGTGTCAGAGTGAATAGCCCGGCAATCTACATTCCCTTTGGAACTGATGCTTCAGAATCGACCGAAATCGTCCCTGCCGATTATTTGGGAGACACGACGATCAATAGATCTGTCTACCCTGTTTATCATATTCCTGACGGAGAGGGATCCTGGATGAACGCGAGCCCCGATGCTCACAATACTTATGTTGCCTACGTTAATGGTGAAAAAGGTCAGAAGGTTAAACCTTTAATCAGATTTCTGAAAGCATGGAAATTTTATCAAAATGTTCCCATCTCATCATTTTATCTGGAGATGCGAGCTGCTCAGTTCGCAGCAAATGAAGGTAGAATCGAGTATTCAATGGACCTGAAAACACTATTAAGGAAATTATATGATTCAGATTTAGCTGCACTCCAAGATCCCATGGGAGTTTCGGGCTATGTCCGGCCATGTTCAACTGATGCGAAAAAGACTGATTCACTATCGAAACTTGGTACAGCCGTTGTCAGAGCTGAAAAGGCCGTCGATGCTGAGAATGCCGGTAAAATTTCCGATGCATACTATTGGTGGGATCTTCTGTTCAACAATCAATTTCCGGCATACTGATGGCGAACATGGCGCATAATATTTTTTTAGCACAGAACAGTGAGGAAAATCTAGGTCTCCTTGCAGCTCAGCGAGCATTGTATTCCCAAGCCAAAACATACCGTCAGATGCGAACAATTTTTTCGGTTATTCTTGCGATTTTTGGACCAATTTTATTTTATTTTTTCACAGATTGTAGACCCACAATCACAATAATCGGCGCTGCATGGGCA
>NZ_PMZU01000051.1 GCF_003170075.1 Methanoregula sp. | reverse complement strand
TTTGACATAAGGGCGTTTCATCGGACAGATTCCCACAGACCTGTCCTATGCCTAGATAGCCCGGGCATGCGTTTCCCTCGGGTGCAATAACGCATCAGAAACCAGGTATCAGGAGTCTTGACAGGGACAGGGGGATGTGAAAATATCATCCGGTGAAATCATCCCGGACAACACGACAAAAACAACCCGTTTCTCAGGGCAATAAAAGGGAGGCGATAATCCGGCAGTTTTTTGCGGTATCAGTCAATATCAACGGTCCGCACTTCATCTTCATAGGAGAACACCTCTTCGATATTCACCTTGAAGTAACGTGAAACCCGAAACGCCAGATCCAGAGAGGGAACATATTTCCCCTTCTCGATGGCAAGGATAGTCTGTCGGGTCACACCGATTGCTTTTGCAAGATCTTCCTGCGTAAGATCGTGCATCGCCCGGTATACCTTGATCTTATTCTTCATCGGTTTCCCAATCCCCGTACTTTCTGGCATAGTAGAACCTGAACCCGACATACAGGAAGATCATCAAGCAGAGAAGCCCCAGCTGTACATATCCAATCGTTTTCAGCGACATTATCTCCAGAGGCACTGGCGGGGACCGACGATCCACCCAAAATTCACGGGAAAAACGGGGCATATAGAGCAGGTTCATGACTGCCATGATCGAAAAAGCACAGAAGCATACCCAGAACACCTGGAATGTCCTCAGGGCCGCTTTCTCGGTGATCTTTGCACTCCGTTCATCCTCGATAAAATCATCTACCCCACGATACGCCAGATAAATAAGCACAACCCCACCCAAAAAGGAGATCATAAAGAGAAACGGGGTAAAGAATTCAACCGAGTACCAGAAGATCGCAAGAAGAGCAAGCGCTACAAACCCGATAACCAGATAAAAAATGTTTTTTTTCATGGCGTTCCTTTGTAAAGAATTTTGTACATGCCGTGATATAAACATGAGCCTTCCAGCCCCGGGCGCCCCGGGGCGGGCATATTTCGGCCAATTGTGGGGTAATTACAAGGATTTATATCGGCAGATTTACCATGCATTTTATGAATAAAAAAACCAATCGGCCCAGTCTTTTGCGGCTTGCAGCTGCAGTATTTCTGGGTTTCATTGTAGGATTCATCCTGTTCTTTATCTCGGCAATGATCATAGGGAGTGTTAACCATCTGATGGGCATGAATATCTCGATCGGGATGGATATTGCAGAGAATATTCTCAGCGCTGTTCTCCTTGTTATCTTTGTCGCGGGGTCTATCGCGTTGTTCTGCTGGAAGGTCTGGACGACCCCTGCCACAGAAGTAGAGGACGAAAACCCGGTCCCTGAAGAATAACATAAAAAACGTTCCATCCCGGTTTCTGAGCGACCAGGAACCGGATAGTATCCCCGGCGTCCAGGCTTACAGATTCATTCGGGACTATAGCCTTTTTTAAAAGACTGATATCTCCCAATTCACCGTATTTTTCCGCCGGATCCTTGCAGGCATGTACACAAAAAATACGGGATTGTGTACCCTCATATGTTTACATTCAGCATCACGCGGATCAAAAGCCCGATCACAAACGATATGGCTGCGATACCGAGGCTGATCGCTGCCATCTCTGCAAACCGTTTCCAGAAGGGAAGATCCTTTGCGACGGAGATATAGAACGTGAAGACAAAGATGACCAGAACCGCACCGATAAGGGTGAAAACAAGCGCGAGATACGGGCTTTGAAGGATAAGGAACGGCAGGATGAGCAGGGCAACGGTCACGATATAGGTGGCACCGGTGTACAGTGCGGCCTTTTTCGGGCTCGTGCCGGTCGTCCCCTCGGATCGCTGCGAGAGGTACTCGGATGCCGCCATCGAGAGCGATGCGGCAACCCCGGTGATCAGACCGGCCACAGCAATGATCTGCGAGTTCTGGATGGCGAAGGTGAGGCCGGCAAGAGTGCCGGTGAACTCCACGAGTGCATCGTTGAGGCCGAGAACGACAGAGCCGACATACTTCAGCCGTTCTTCATCGATTAGGGCGATGAGTTCCCGTTCATGCGTCGCCTCGTTTGCCAGCATGGACTGCATCTCGGGAATGGCCACAAGAAGCATCTCATCGCGGGTCTGTGCACCCTGTTCCACGCCTTCCATCAGTTTGACCGCAAAGGTCATCCCGAGCAGGCGGGCGATAAAATAGTAGAACAAGACCCGAAGCATATTGGGCGCGATCTCTTTTGCCGTATACTGCTTCCAGATAGTATAGTGATTATACTCCTCAGTGGCGATCCGGGTCAGGACCTCACGATTATGGGGTTCCGGTGTAACCTCTGCAATTTTGAGGTATATGTGGTGCTCGGTGATCTCGTTTCTCTGAAGCGCGGATATCTTGTTGAGAATTTCTTCTGTCAGCTGCATTATGTACCTCGCTATGGGTGTACAGAAATTTTGCCGAAGATTACGGGCGCCATACCTTTAAGCACCGGATGATTTGCCACCCGGTTCTCCGTACCTTGGGTATACCTGCCCGTGTCGCAAACAATACCCTGAAGTGTATGCAATATCCGGTCAATAAGTGGATCGTCCGGTCTATTTCGGGGCTTCATTGACATGCATAAATGTCGGGAAGATAATAGGTTGTCCCGTTGATAAAGGTCATTTTTTATGGCTCCCGGTCCAGCTTCTTCTTGATCTCCCGTATAGTGTTGAGCATCTCTTCAGAGTACGGCGTGAACCGGTAGCTGAGGTTGTTCTCGATCTGCCAGAACCCGATCTTCTCATCGTAGTGCCCGATAATGTAGCAGATGAGGATATAACAGGGAACCGCAAGGGCGATGACCATGGGCAGGGTGAGCCCAAGATGGATGTAAAAGAAGTCCTCGAACAGCTTGGCGTTTGCCGTGATGATACCAAAGTTTATGAGAATCTGAGTCCACGATGTCCCCCTGGTGTACCGCTGCTTGAATAATGCAAAATCATAGAGGAATCCTTTTTGTTCGGTCATATAGAGATATTTTAATCGAAAAAACAGAAATGCTTTCTCCACTTCCGGTAAATTCTCCCCCAGGTACCTGACGCTACACCCATCACATAAAAAAGTAGGGTTACCTTCACTATTCTAGCACCGCAAGCAGGTTCCCGGACGGGACCTGTGCCGCGACACCCGGGACACCGGGATGCGGAGTAAATATCTCTTCGCGTGCGCGCCGGCGCATCTGCTTCTTTGAAAGCCGAACCCGTTCTTTCTGCTCTTCCTGTCGGAAATTCAGGACCGCAGACCTGCGGGATGCAAGCGCGATGTTGAACGCGGCATTCACATCAGCATGTGCGACAAACCCGCAGTGCGGGCACTCGAACCGTTTCCTGCTCCGCCGCCCCATGCACCCGCACCGGCTGCATCTTTTCGAGGTATAGGCCGGGTTGACGTAGATGACGGGGATGCCCCGGCGGAGCGCCATCTTTTCCACCAGCCGCTGGAGCGAGAAGAACGATCCGTTCCCAAACGAGAACTCAATAAAACCCGCAGCATCATGGGAGTGCGAGTAACGACTGGAAAAGAGCTTTTCAAACTTGATACCCGAACCGAGCGATTCCGCGAAGGATACGATCTGCCGGGAGATTTTATTCAATGCAGCCTTGAACGCCCTGCGTTCACGGCTCTTGTCTTTTTTTAGTTTCCAGAGTTTTCCTTCCCTGTAGAGTTTCGTGCAGTTTTTGGTAGAGTTGCTGCGGACATAGTGTGTATTTTTCCCCATTTTCAGGATTTTCCCGCTGTCCGGTTCGGCGGCGACTGCCGCGTGGCCGGTCGTGTTGAGGTCAACACCGATCCAGCGGGCAGGTATGTGTGCGAATTGATGAACTTCAATCACCTTTTCCTACCCAAGTTCGCCTGCGGTACAAACTGCCTTTACACGGTAACTGTTTCTCCGGTGTTTTGTTCCTCCTGTCCTTGTTCGTGATTATGCACCCCGTTCCTTTATATCTTGCGGTAGAAAGACCCGGATTTGAAAAAGAGATGATTAATCGTGCGGGATTATGTATAGGGGGAATATTTTGGGGGAATTGGGGGTACCCCCCTCTTTACTCTAGAGAGGGGGTGCCACTCTTTTTTTGGGGGGTACCCCCAAGGGCCGGATTTTTTCCGGAATTGTCAGCCCGTAAGTTGGGTAGCATGCCTCTGGCTTTGGCAGATTTAGAGGATGGAGGCTGACACCCACATCCCCCCGAGAGATGAGTCCTCTCGCACCTCAGGAGGTGCCCGTGCGGCGGGGGTGAAACCCCGAGAGCACGCTTGTCTGAACTATCCAAAACTAGCCCGGGAAAACCCGGGTCACACCATCAGGAGGTAAGCCAGAAGCGAGAGCAAAAACGCCAGCAGCAGCATCGCAAGCGAGAGCGGCGCCACGAAGATCAGCATCGCGTTCACGGTGCTCGCGAGCTGGGAGATCCGGTTGGAGCCAAAGACAACCACATGCTCGCACTGCGCCGTTGTTGCCGCACACTCGGCAGACTCAAGGTCGTCGATGGCTGCCTGCACCGTGCTGATGACCTGAGGGAGGAATATTTCTGAGGGAATTGCTAAGCCCACCGGGTTCTTGCCGGTGATCGTGTTGACCACGTGGGAGTCTGTCGTCATCACTTCTGCGGCATCAACAAGGGTAAGGATCTTCTCAAGCAGGATGTCGCGGACTCCGGTCGCCATGTTGTTGCCATCGAACAGAACGTAGGCGGTCTTCTGGCCGGCTGTCTCCACAACCATCACTTGCATGCCGAGATCACCGAATCCCTCCTCCCGGGAGTAGGGAAGGTGCTGGCAGGCATAGCCGACCGAGAACGGTTTGAGGTCTGCCTTGCGGCAGGCCTCCATCGCCTGAATCGCACCGTGCTGGTACTCAAGGGCCGTCTGGGTTGCCTGGAGCACGGGGGAGGAGAGATCGGTCATGCAGTTGTGGCCGTCGACAAACGCGACATGGGGGAACCAGCGGTGCCCTTCAGCCATAATGCTCATACCGATCGAGAAATCGAGATCCTCGGTCTTCTGCGGCGATCGGGTCGTCACGATCAGCATCGCCTCACCAAAGCGCTGGTAGAGCACCTGCACGGAACCGCACGAGAGCCGGGCGGAACGAGTCGCACCCGGGGTATACGTGCGATCCTTTTTGGTGCGCTCGATCGCGTCGATCACTTTCTCGATCTCGCTCTCGGAGACAAGGTTGAAATCGTGCGTGGCGCACCCGTGGGCAACGAGCGTCTCCTCTTCCATCCGGTCGTGGATGACCCGGGGCAGGTTCCCACCCCCGATCTCGCCCATCGGGCCGGGGTGAAGGTTGGGGACAGTGAAGAGTACGGGTTTTTTGGATGTCCGACGGAAAAAGAGGCAGACCTGAGGGACGAAAATTTCTTCACCAATCTCGCGGAAGAAGTGCTCCATACCCTTTGACGAACCGTCAGTCATATGGGCGATAAATGCGTTGACAAATGCAAGTCCCCGTATATGGAACGCACGGTGCAGCGGCCGCTCGATCAGCCAGATGAGGATCGCAAAACCGAGGCCGAAGACGATATGGAGGACGAACGCAAAACCGGCCCATTCCGGCGAGAAGAGAAAAAATCCCACAAGGACGCCGACAGCGCTCTGGGTAACAGCCGGCAGGATCATCCGGGGCACACGGTAATCCGCAATCGCAACGAGCACAAAGAGACGCAGGCCAAAGACAAAGCCTAGGGAGATCCCGTAAAAGAGCGGGAGGTATTTTATTCCCCCGGCAAGCGAGGCGAACGTAATAATAACCGCAAAGACCGTGCAGGAGAGCGCAAGGAGCGCCGACCGGTTCCAGGTCATCGTCTTCCCGGAGTACTCGATGATCGGTTTTGTCAGGAGAAATGCGGCAATCGCCGGGAGAGTGAAGGCAAGCGTGCCCGAGAACGGGAAGTAGACCCAGGCGCGGGCGCTTGCGCCATCGATGACGAGGCCGAGGATAACGAGGATCAGGAGCGATACCGGCCATGATGGTGCCGTAAACAGGTATTTCGTGAGCTGCCCGAGTTTGACATCGCTTCCGGTCGCCATCAGGCAAAGCCCCCGAGGATCAGTTCCGACCGATCGGTACCCGCACGGATCACCGAGGTCGTGTAGGTCAGGGCACGCGAGTAGAAGGGGGCGTTTAACGTGAGGCTCTCGTATTCCCCGCCCTCCCCGACAAGGTTAATACGGTATTTTACTGCGACGGACTTGAGCCGGCCGATCAAGCACTCGTCAATATGGGCGCCAAGGAAACTCTCGTCAAGCCCCTCTGCTGCCGTCACCACGAGGATCGCATCCATACGCCCGGCCACTTCGTGGAGCAGGGCCTCCGTATCCTGGTGCCAGAGCGGGGTACAAAGGCTAATGCCCAGCCGGTCGGTGATCGCCTTTACCCGGTCGGCCTGGTAGGCTGAGGCAACCGCACCGGCCGTAACGCCTTCAATATCGAGCCCGGCGAGCCCGGCCTCAAGATCGGCGAGCTCCTCCTCCTTTCTCCCGTGGGTCGTGATCTCCACGTACTCCATACCGGCAATCCGGGCGATGACCGGCACCGCGTCGAGATTCGCCGAATGGAACATGTAAGACTCGGAATTCTTCGGCCTGACTGTCACCAGGTACCGGACATCCTTCCCTGCATCGATCGCTTTCTGGCAGGCAAGCATCGAGTCCTTGCCTCCCGAGGTAAGTGATGCCCAGCTCATCGTGTTACACCTTCACCGGCAGCGATTCTGGCGTACCGAAGTTTGCACGGTACCGCTCAAGCATCTGCGTCCATGTGGGCAGGTGCGTCTGGCAGCCGACGTGCTCCACGACATAGGAAGCGGTGACCGTCCCAATCCGGCAGCAGGAAAGGGGCGTATAACCCCGAACATACGCGGAGAGGAACCCGGCCCGGTATGCATCTCCCGCGCCGGTCGGGTCAGAGAGCGTAACCGGCACCACCGGGATGAAATACTCCCTACCGCCTATGTACAGCGTGCTCCCGTCACCGCTCATGGTAAAAATCGCCATAGTGACCTGTTTTGTGAGCACCTCCCTTGTCACCCCGAGCGTCGTGCACATCTGCTGCACCTCGTGCTGGTTGGCAAACAGGATGTCGGTGTTAGAAATAATAGATTTGAGCTGCTCTTTTGTGTACCAGAATACATCCTGCCCCGGGTCAAAGGAGACAAACTCGCTTTTTTCCGCCACCCGACAGTTGAAATCAGGATCGGCTGTCGCCATATGGACAAGGGGCAGCGCCGGGGCCTCCGCCATCGCAAACGCCTTTGAAGCCCCCCATTCAAAGAAGGTCATCTGGCTGCCGGCCTCATCCGTAAACATGAACGCAGTCGGCGTGTGGGTCCCCGGTACCTCAAAGAACTGCCGGTGAATGCCTAAGTTGTCCATCCACTGCTCGTAGTCGCTGCCGGCAAAGTCATCGCCAACGCAGGAGTGGAGCGTGACCGCTTCACCGAGTACGGCAATCCCCGCTGCGATATTTGCCGCCCCGCCGCCGAAAAAGACCTGCCTGTCGGTGATGTGCGTCGACTGGTTGGCCTTGGGAAGGTGGTGCACGCGGGAGATGTGATCGACTGCCGTATGCCCGACGATATGGATCATAGTTCCTGCACGTCCAGCTGTTTTAAGGGAATCTCGTGGAGGGCTTTACCGATCACCGACTTTGCGATCCGTGCGGCATGCTCCTTGGATTCAGCCCTGAATACTTTCATCTCGAGTACGAGGCCGACAAGCGCGGTGTCAGCAATTACGATCGCGCTTGAGAGCGGCTGATCGCAGAACGGGCAGGCGAGCATACCTGCCTCAACTTCCACAAATTTTGCCGACGGGTTGAGCCGTTTTCCCGCTTCGCTGATCGCGATCCCGATGGCATCGTCAAGCGACTTTGCTTCCTTGATGTACCACGCTGATTCCAGTGTCACCAGATAGTCCGGCATTTTTGTATCTCCCTTGTAAGTATTCCCGCCCGGTTTACCATACGTCGCGGTGGACGTGCTCCCCGGTATCCATGCGCTCCGCCAGGTGTCCCGGCGGGTGACCGTGCCCTGTGGCAAGAATCGCAAGCGGCCGGATGTGCGGGGGCAGCCCGAGAACTTCCCGCACTTCATCCTCGTCAAACGCCCCGGTCCAGCAGGAATGGAGGCCACGGGCATGGGTAGCGAGCATCATGTACGTGCAGGCAATGGTTGCATCCTCCACAGCGTAGAGGATGCCCCGTTCGCCGTACTGCGACATTGAGCGCACATAGTTGGCGCAGACCACAAAAAGGGCGGGCGCTTCCCCGACATGCAGCTGGCCGAATGCCGCTTCGGCAAGCGCGAGCCGAACCTCCTCATCCGTCACCACCACGACGTCCCATGCTTCAAGATTGCCGGCGCTTGGCGCAGTGCTCGCACAGGACATGATATAATTGATCTCGTCATCCGCAAGCGGCGTTTCCTCGTATTCCCGCACCGACGACCGGCACGAGAGAAATCCCAGAAAATCAGAGGAGTTCATGATCCGAGAGTACCTGCCATGCTGCCTGCGCCGGGGTGGTGGACGCGCTGATGGCCGCGGCGAGCTTCTCTACGGCCTGTTCGGGCTGGTCGCTCTCGACAAGAGAGATTGCATCATTTAAGAGATTTACCGCCCGCTCGAAATCCCTCTCGCCAGTGCTCTTTACTGCGAAGAGCACTTCGCTCCTGACCTGCTCCATGAGGAGAAGCAGCATTTTCCTGCCGCCGCTCTTCTGGTTTTCGGCAAAACCGGTGAGCGCCATACAGAGCTGGGAGACGACAATCAGTTCGGATTTTGCCCGTTCTCCGAACTGGTAACTTTTCACTGCGGTTGGAAGATCCATACTCACCATAGTCACTGGAGATAAATGATAATTATGATTGGAGCCGCTGAAACAAAAAACACACAGCACATGCTCCGGTAAACGGGTCAAAAAATTGCTTGCGGGGCAGGATCATGCCCCGTTCATTATCCACCGATCACGGGCCAGTCGTAAGGAAATGCTGTCGGGTTACCGTGCGGCCTTTGCCTTCGCGCCAAGCATGGAGACTTTCGCACGGCGCATGCGCCTGCGGATGAGCGGGCTTGCAGTAGATTCATTCAGGCCCGAGCCGCCGGACCGGTCGCCACCGCGTCTTCCACCACGGCCCCGGCTGCCGCCGCGCCGTGCACCACCCCGGCCACCGCGCTGCTCTTCAGCTGCTGCCTGATCGATTTTCTTTAAGTTGATGCTTGATTTGAATCTCTGGTTTGGTCCCGGGCTCTTGCGTTCGCCTTCTTTTTTCGGGACGAGCCGGATCTGGCCCTTGACGCCCTTCACCTGTGACCAGAGGGTTGTACCTGTCTTGCCCATGTGTTAAAACTCCTTATCTAATTCTGCCGTGCGACTGATAAAGGTTGGGGAGGGGGTTCTCCCCCCTTACGCACAAAAAAACGCGCTCAATCACATGGGTTTCCTTGCATCCACACAGATGTTATACGCCAGCTGTGGAAGCCGGCGCTCGATAAAGGGTTCAACCCGCTGCGCGAGATGGAAGAGCGGATCGATCATATCGATATGCGCAAACGAGCACCAGCTGACCCGAACATCGTAAAACCCGGCCTCACAGAAGAGATCATACATCTCATTCTCGTCGTAGTAGTGCTCGCCGAAATCCTTCATCACGACATGCCTGACTCGAATCTTCTCACTGATATGGTAGATGGCCGGGATGCCGGAGGTGAGCAGTTTTTTCCCGAGCGTACAAATCGAGATCGCTCCGCCGGGACGCAGCACCCGGTAGGATTCCCGGAGCATGGCTACTGGATCACGCAGGTAACTGAAGACAAGGATGCTTGAGATCACGTCAAAGGAGTTGTCACGGAACGGGATGGATTCACCGGTTCCGAGAGTGAAATCGCAGCACGCGCAACGGCCCCGTGCCCGCGCTATCATGTTCCTGCTCAGGTCGATACCTACGGCAGTCCCGCCATTATGGAGATATTTCTCGACAAAGAGGCCGGTGCCGCACCCGATATCGAGAAGTGCGCCGCCACTTGACAGGGTGTCCATCACATGACGACTGATATGCGTATGGTAGCACCGCCCGCGCGGGTAATCGTAGTGAGTATCATAGACTTCGGCAATCGCATCGTAGTGCTGCTGGATCTTCTCCTGTTTTGCCGTGCTCATGAGAGGATCTCCTTTACATTGGTTGCAAAGGCATCGATCTGAATATACTCGCTGTTCGCGTGCCCGATGCGGGCATCTGCCTCTGCGAGGGCAAGCGCAAGCTGCGGGTGGTTGTACTCCCGTTGGGCAATAGTCCGGATCTCAAAGAGGACTTCCCGGCCCGAGAGCCCGTAATCGATCATCAGCAACTCGAGCTGGCGAATACCACCCCGCAGGTCTCCTGCCTTCAACAGGTTGAGGGCCGAGGCAGCGACCGTGCCGGTCTCCGACTGTGACAACTCGGCAAGGTTGCTGCACGAGCCGGCTTCAAAAGCGACCTGGAGCATCAGGATTGCCCGTCGCACATCCCCCTGCGCAGCCTCGGCGATCAGCTCGAGGTCGTCGTTTGTGCAGGTGAAATGTGCGCCCTGCTGCTCCCGCTCCCGGATCGCCGCAAGCTGCGCAATAAGCACATCTGATGCAACCGGTGCAAAGAACAGCGGAAGACAGCGCGAGCTGATCGCAGGGATGATCGCACTCTGGTTGGTGGTAGAGAAAACAAAACGGCAGGTGCCGCTGTACTGCTCCATGATCCTACGCAATCCCTGTTGTGCATCGCGGGTGAGGGCATGCGCATCCTCAAAGACCATCAGTTTGAAGTCCGCATCGAGGGAACGCATCGAGGCATACCATTTCAGGATGTACTTAAAGTTCACAATCAGGCTTTGGCCCTTATGGTACAGGTGGGTATACCGCTCGTCCTCTTCAAGCAGTTTTTTCCCCTGTGAAAAAAGGTCGGCGGTCTGGAAGATCGATGTGTTTGCCTCCCAGTTCTCACCATACAGCCGCTCTGCGAAGCACCGGATCGCCGCGCTCTTGCCGGTCCCGTGCGGGCCGGTGAGCATCAGATGCGGGATCGTTCCTGAGGCCGCACATGAGGTAAGAAGCCGAATGACCCGGTCCTGTCCCCGTATATCTTCAAGCCGCGCCGGGCGGTAACGTTCAGTCCAGAGCATGCCAAAGCCTCGCTGCCATCTCATCCCGTGCTTCCTTAAGGAACGAAGGGTTATCCAGCGCCGCGACAAGTGCGCGGCACTCCTCATCCATGAGCGCCTTGCAGGCATCTGCAATCACCGGGAGAGCCCGGGTCACTTCATCCACGACGGTCAGGGTCGCCTTCTTTGCGGTGCGGGAGAGAGGATTGAGATCGATCGAGATCACCTTTTTTCCCATCCCGACAAGCACCTCGCACCGGTCGCCGTCTTCGAGCGGGACGAGCACCACGTCCGCTGAATACATCCCCTCGCGCCGGCAGAAGGCCCGGTCGTGCGAGAGGGGGAGCAGGCGCTCGGCCTCGCCCGAGAAGACATCGGCCCCCGCCTTGCGGAGCAGGGATTCGATCTGCTGCACGCGTTCCGGGGTCCGGTGGAAAAGGTTGACCTCGACAAGTGCACCGCTTGCCTTCTGGAGGAGTGCGATCTCATGCGCTGCAAGAGCGGCGGTGTTGCCGTTCACTGAGATGACCGGGCGACTCGCGGTGCGGAGCAGCGCGGCTGCCGTACGTTCGGCCCTGCGGGCGCTCTCGCTGGTCTTTTCACCGAGCAGGTAATCAAATGCCTCACCGCGCCCGTGAGAGGTAAGACCTTCCCACGAGACGATGCCTTTTCGTGCGCAGTCTGCGAGGTGTTCGCGGGTGACAAGCGACTTGTACCGGGGGTGATCTCTGGGGATCATGCGGTAACCTCCATGATGCGTACACCGGCATCGGCCATGCCCATTTCGTAAACTTCGCCAAACGGACGGAGCACGTCGCGGGCCTGGTTGCCGTATGCAAATACCCCTTCACCAAGCATCGTCATGGCCACCGGAATGTGGTGCCGATCGCATTCGGCAAGCACCTGCTGCACCGCCGGCGTCTCCAGCCCACTTCCAGCCGAAAATTCCCGGCAGCAGGCAAAAAAGTCCGTAAACGTTTCAGGCTGCCGTGCGGGAAATGCCGCTGCCACCCGTGCCATCTGTGGAGGTGAACCGAGCACGTCCGGTGTATGGATCGGGCCGAAACTGACAGCACAGACCGGGGCATCGAGGTCGAAACTGCGAAAGATCGTGCCGTGGATGCCGGGGCCGGTTCTCACCACGCGCCCGCCACCCTGGCACGCGGCGACATCCCCGAGGCCGGTGCGGAAGGTCACCTCTGTCTCGTGGGCCACTTCGGCGATCTCATCGGCCGGCAACCCGAGATCGAGAAGCCGATTTGTAGCAGTGAGCGTGGCAAGCAGCGCTGCTGCCGAGAGGCCAAAGCCGGCGCCGATGGGAAGCCTGCAGACCGTCTCCACCGCGGCGGCGACACCCAGCCGGTCAAGCGCCGAACAGAGTGGGGGGGACGTGCGGGAGACTTCCCGGGGCACTCCTTCCGTAGACCGGATCCGTACAACCACCGATGACCGGCCAGCAGGTCTCACGGTCGCCGTCACCCCCTCGCTTATCACAATACCGGCGCCAATGCTCCCCGTTGTTGCCGGATCGCGCCCGTCAACTCTCCGGAAATACCCGGAGATATGGCCGGGACAGAATGCTGTTACGGATGCAGGTGTCATTGCAGTCTGGTACCTGTCATACATTGTTGGACGTCAGGCTTTTTTAGGAGTTGTGCTCACCGGGGTGTGCGGAGCAGACACCGGTCAGGAGTTATCGGTTTTTCTCATACCCGATAAGATCTCCTGCCAGATCAGAGCAGCAATCTCCTCTTTTGTCCCTGTGACGGGTTTGCCGGTCTTTGTCTTTTTAGTCAGGACCCGGTACGAGCCAGTGGCAGTACCCATACTTTCTGGAGTGTTGGTCACCACCATCCATGCGCCGCGTGCGAGCAGCGCTTTTGCCTCCGGCAGTGGCGTTCTCCCGATCTTAAAAGCGATGACCCTGGTTGTATTTTTCAGGACATTATCGATCAGTTTCGGGAGCGGGAAGAGGTCAAGCGCGACCGGCTTCCCGCTTACGATCTTTCCGTCAACCTTCTTCGGGGCAAAATCCGAGATGGCAGCCGCACTGATATAAATGTCGGGACTCCCTTTTTTCAGATATTTCCTGACAGCTTCGCGCATCTCCCCCGATGTCTCAACCGGCACGTTCTGCACACAGGGAAGGGTATCATTGTGGACAACCGTGACATCGGCACCGAGCCGGTATGCTTCGAGCGCGAGTTCCTGCCCCATCCTGCCGCTCGACCGGGTGGTCAGCACCCGCACGTCGTCCACCGGTTCGCGGCAGGCCCCGCTCGTGACAAGCACCGTTTTCCCGGCAAGCGGTCGGCCGAGAACCACCTGTTCGCACCGGAGTACGATCTCACCGATCTCAGCGATCTTTGCCTTCTCTTCCTCGATCCTCGGGCCGACAAACCCGATACCCCATGATTCAAGGGTTTTGATATTCCGGACAACCGCCGGGTGCCGGTACATGCTGTGGTGCATCGCAGGTACAACAAGTACCGGCATCCCGCTCCCGATCGCCGTAGTCGCAAAGGTCGTGACCGTGGTGTCGTCAATGCCGTACGCGATCTTCCCCATCGTGTTTGCCGTGCAGGGCGCAATGAGCAGGAGCGAAGCGCTCCCGCAATCGCCACAGTAGGTTACATGCTCTACCATGCCCGAAAGCCGGGTGATCGTCCGCCTCCCGCTTGCGTATGTCAGGGCATCGGGATGGATAATCCCCTGCGCCGCTGAACTCATGACCGGTTGGACAATCGCACCTTTCCTGCGCAGCACATGGATCAGTTTTACTGTCTCGACAGCCGCGATGCTCCCGGTCACGCCGATAACGATCTCTTTTCCGGAAAGGGTCTGTACGGTCATGCGAGGGTCACGTCCTGCACGATATGCCATGTGTGCGGGCGGTATTTCTTAACTTTATGTACATGGATGGAGGCAGAAAAACCTGCGCCTTCAATGCAGTTCCGGATCACATCAGTCGCAGCGCCGATGCTATGCACGTGGAGGACACTTCCCGCATGCACGTAAGAAAAGACTGCGGGCAGGATTTTTACGGCATCGAAATGCCCCATGATGACCCGGTCATAGTCGCCGGAAAGGAGCGTGCTGCAGTCCCCGCAGACAGCCTCCACCCGTTCTTCAAGCCCGTTTTCCGCAATGTTGCGTTTCAGGTACTCAAACGCGACCGGGTTTATCTCCATCGCGTGGACCCGGGCCCCGCTTCCCGCCATCGGGATCGTGAAGTAGCCGATACCGGCAAACATGTCTGCCACCCGGCAATCCTTTTGCCCCTCGCGGATGAGCCGGGCCATCCGCATCTTCTCGTCCCGGTTCCCCTGCGCAAACATCACATTTCGGGGATCGAGATGGTAGGTATACCCGCTCTCCCGGTGGCACACCTCCCCGACTTCACCCCAAAGGCACTCCGTTTCCGGGGTGCGTGTCACATCGGTGATCGCTTCGATCCAGAGTATGCCGCGCGGGTGGCGGAAACTAACGATCTCGTCGACTTCCTGCGCAACAGGCCGGGTCCCGTGGATGACCGCCACATCGCCCAGCATGAAAAAACCGCGACCGCTGTACGCGTGCCGGTCCGGAAACTCGCGCTCGAATGAAAATCCTTTCTTCACCGGCACCCATGCCGTTTCCCCTTTCACGTAAGGGCGCCGGGTCACATCGACCCAGTCTGCATCACGGATCGCTGCCAGTTGATCCGTCCTGACTGCCCGCGCTCGCATAATGTCCCGGAATGTTACCTCATCACGACAAGGATGTCCCCGTCGCGGAGTACCTGCACATTCTCCCCGGCAACAATTGTCTGCCACGGCTTTTTTGGGTATTCTTTTGTCACGCCGGTCTCCGGGTCGAGGATGCCCATCATCCCGCCCGCAATATACGCGACAAGCGCCGGTTGTGCATTCCGCGCATTGCCGATCTTCCGGCGGATCTCGTCCTCCTTTATAGAACGGCTCCGGCCCTCGGACAGGTCGAAGACCCGCACATGCCGGGAGTCCGTCTGCTCCACCTCAACGTACACACGGTCAAGTTTGACTACATCATGTCGCTGGTACCGGGGCAGGCGGACAAGGTAGGTGATCCTGAAGATCTGCCGACCGTTTTTCTCGCCGACAAGTTTCGGGTGAGTCGAGTACCGCCCGCCAAACTGCGCGGTTATACCCTGCGCGATTAAGAGGCCGATATGCTGCGAGCCGACCGTGATGTCAAGGCCGTCCCGGTTCTCGGTCATATCGGAGATAAACGAGAGCCGCTCGCCCCCTGCGATGAGGGTGTCCTCAATCTGGGTCGCAATGGTTGCTGCCGACTGCAACTCAAACGGGCTTAAATCGCGCTCGTCCGCACGCACCTGCACGATCCCCTCGTAGTAACTACCGGTGATCCGGTTGCACCGGTCGCACTGCTCCTTGTGCCAGACCAGTTCGACCGTGCAGGTCTTCTCCATGGAAAGCCCGTATAGGGTACCAGTGATCGTGAGGTAGGCCCGGGACCGGTTGGGGCTGATGTTGCGCACTTCCACGGCAATCGAACGTTTCTTCACGTCAGGGTAGAAGTGTACCGCACTCCGTGCAAGGTCGGGCGCAAGCTCCTCCTGATCACGTTCCGTATCCGTCCATGTGTTCACCTGCTTGGTCGCACCGCAGCTGGGGCAGTGGGTGATTGCCACCCGCGTATCGCATACGGCCCACGGGGTATCTGCTGCCCGGCAGCTCATGCAGAGTCCGTCTGTCTCTGAAGGTTTGCCACATTTCGGGCAGAACCGGTCCTGGATTGTCATGGTTTAAAACCTGTAGATCTGGACATGCGGCACACTGCCGACCATAATACAGTCCGCCCGGGCGATAAGTCCCAGTTTTACCGCAACTCCAACCGAGCGTTCACCAATGAGATTGACGTTGTCACCCTTGCTCAGGGCTTCTGTGACTACCGCCTCGTCCACAAGAGTGGTGCCGTAGAAATATTCAGATACGGTTACTTTGAGGTTACCGTCGGTAATGGTCGTATTGAGCAGTTCGCGGTCGCAAACCGCAACCACGTCACCCGTTCCGGGCGACCGGTGGATTTTGAGATACATTGATCAGCTGTTTTGCCGAGCCACCAGATAAAAGATGGGAGCGGGAACAAGGTATGCAGGTGGTGCCGGTTACAGGGTGATCCTGACGCCATACACTTTTTCCGGGGTCTCTGCATGGATGCGCCAGCAGTCCTCCTCGGTGATCTCTCCAGATTCAAGGAGTTTCTTTGTGATCCTCGGGACGGATTTGGGGCCGGTCACGGCACCGGGCCGCGAGTTCTCGTCCATGAAATCGCTCTCCATAGTAAACGGCCGGCGCTCACGCGCAAGGACCGGTACCGCCTCGTGCCGGGCGACAAGCGAGGGGTGGAGCGGTGTCTCGGGCGAACCGTAGTGCTTGACCACGCGCCCGACCGGCATACCGACAGCATCGGCCATCCCCACAACATCGGCGCACGGCCCGCTCTCCGCGTGGATCTGAAGGGCGCACCGGTATCCGGCTGCAAGTTCGAGCGCGTGGGAAAGCACTTCGTTTGATGCCGCAAACACCTCGGGGCTCACCTCGTAATGCGGCCGTCCGCTCTTGAGCGCCACGGCACGGCCGTCCCTGACATAGCCCGCGGCACAGTCAAGCCCGCCTTTCATCACCTCGACCGCTTCGGAAAGCGGCATGCGCTCGGCGAGCCGGCTGATCTCGGCAGGGTGCACGCCGAGAATGGGAAAAACGATAAGCCCGGTTTCCCGGATCATTCCTGCAACCCGGAGCGTCTCGTCAAAGACTTTCACGTAATCGGCACCACAGGTCGGTACGATCCCAAGTGACCACGAAGGTTTCGAGACAAGGAAGATGTGCGTCCCGCCCGCGTGCAGGAAATCCTTTGCCGCTTCGACCCCACGCCCGTTCACCGGATCGAAATGGATATGATCGTCAGTTATCGGAAAGAGGCGCGATCTCATGGCACTCCACGATCCTCATAAGCGGATAACCATTCTCCGGTGCAAGAGCGGCCCGGCAATACGAAAATCCCACCCGGGTCACGATCTCCACATTAAACATCAGACCGGAGAGTTCGCTGTACCCGAATACATTCTTTTTCATTACGGAACGGTCGAGCCTCACCATGATCTCCTCGACAAAAGGCTGGAGGATCACGGCTTTTTCGATGGCCGCTTCCACGCTTCCCGCCGATTCCTGCGAGATGGGTGTCCCGACCCACTGGTGGTAGAGCGCCCCGAGTTTGATCCCGGCTTCGAAGATAGCCTGTTCGCGATCGCTGTACTCACCGTTTCTGTGCCCTTGTTTCATCCCGTTCACCCCGTTAGATCAGCTGGATGATCCCCTGCTTTGGCTCCATGGCCTCGCCATGCCTCAGGAGCATATCGATCCCTTCCCGCACCTTGTCCTGCGCAAAGCCCTTTGAGGCGACTGCCTCGATCACCTGCTCGATGGCAGCGCGCCGTCCCTCGCCGCCGATATCCCGGATCGCATCCTTGATCACCCGGACGATGTCGCGCTTCTCTTTTGATATACCCGTCGCCACCTTGTCGATATCGAAGTTGCCGGTCTTTGCATCGTAGGCAATCTGGCGCAGACAGGCATCCACAATATGAATAACGCGCTCTGCGTCGCCCGCCTCGATCTTGTTCGAAAGCCGGATCCTAGCGCTCGCCTCTGCAAGCCGGACAAGTGCTTCCAGTTGCCGGGCCGTTACCGGGACCGGCTTGTTGGGTTCCGCGATCCCCCTGAGTTTGAGGTAGTAACCGACAAGCGCCTCTTTTGCCTCCGCAGAGAGGATGGGAAAACAGGTGCGCTTGGAGTACGCGACGTACTTCCTGAAAAGCGAGGGTTCGATATCCGGCATGACCGGCTTGAGCTGCTGGTCGATATACTCCTGCGTGACCCCGGGGATCGGCGTCTTTTTGTGCTGGACGATGAGCTCCCCGATGGCGTGCGCCTTGAGGATATGCTCGGCGATTGCCAGGTCCCGTTTCTGCTCCGGCTGGTCGGTCATGATGAATATCAGGTCGAACCGAGAGAGGAGCGACGGGGGCATATTGATCTGGTCGGCGATGTCGCCGTACATGTCGAACCGCCCGTACTTAGGGTTGGCCGCCCCGAGGAGCGCGCACCGGGACTTGAGCGTCGCGGTGATGCCGGCCTTTGCGACGCTGATGGTCTGCTGCTCCATCGCCTCGTGCAGGGCCGAACGGTCTTCCTTCTGCATCTTGTCCATCTCATCGACGGCGGCGATACCCATGTCGGCGAGCACAAGGGCTCCCGCCTCAAGCGTCCAGCGTCCTTCCCCAAACTCATCCTTGACCGCAGTCGCGGTGAGACCGGCGGAGGTCGACGACTGGCCGCTCGTATAGATCGCACGCGGCGAGCACTTTACAACGTAGCGCAACAGCTGGCTCTTTGCGATACCCGGGTCGCCGATCAGGAGCACATGGATATCGCCCCGCAGGTGGGTCCCATCCGGCATCTCCTTTGCGATCCCACCGAAGAGCTGGAGGGTGATTGCCTCTTTGACATCCTCGTTCCCATAGATTGTGGGGGCGATTGAATGGGTGACCATCCGGTAGATCATCGGGTCGCAGGACAGTTTTTTGATCTCATCCTCCGCCTTCTCATCGATCTCGACCTCCTCGAACTCCTTTTCTGCGATCTCGATCGAGTTGCATTCAAGGAAGATATCAAAGACCGTGCTCTTCTCGCCTCTCACGATCCGCTGCATGGAACGGAGAATACCGTTGACGATGACCCGGTCTCCCGGCGCGACCTTGCCCGTGAGATCGTCGGTCACATCGATATCGAGCGTCTGCGGCTGTTCGCCGCCCCGCAGTCCCTCAGGGGATTCCTGCACCCGGAGTTTCTGGGAGTCGACAAAGGTGGAGCGCTTGGGAACCAGATCCAGTTTCTTGAACGTGCAGCCGTCTGTTGCACAGCCCTCCGGTTCGATGAACTTGCCGTACTTCTGGACCTTTCTCGTGAAGTGGCCGGCCGGGCACTTGAAGACCGCGTCCACAATCCGGGGTCGCACCTCGGTGGTCTTCCGCAGGATGCCCTCGACCGAGACAAACATGTTGATATCATCGGAACGGATCTCGCGGATAGCGGTCTTTTTGGGGAGGTTCGTGAACCGGATATTGACGCTCTTTGGCTCTTTTCCGTCCTTCGTGCGGATCAGCTGGTTGTTTTTGATCGCATCCCAGACATCTTCGAGCACCTTGCCGGGGTTCTCCAGCAATTCATCGGCAAGAGTGATACCCGCCTTACCGAACCGCTCGATCTGCCGGTAATCGATTAAAAGCGAGCGCTTGTGCGGGTACAGGCGCGAGATCTCGCCGAGTTCTTTCTTGTACCGGCTTTTGAGAAACCGGCCCCAGTCATCGGTCCGGTCTCCCTGGTGCAGTTCGGGTGCCTTCTCCATATCTGCCTCAACGCTTTTTTGTGCTCGAAAGCACGAACCGGGCGATCAGCGCCTCCATCTGGATGTCGCTGCTTGCCCCCTCAGAGAGCCGGAAATCAGTCTCGCCAAGGGCATCGATCAGTTCTACCTTGAGCGCCCGTTCCATTCCGCGCTTCACGAGCGCCCGGTAGCACTGGTTGATCAGCTCGTTCGGGGCAATCCCCCGCTCATGGAGCAGGTGCATAAGCAAGGATTCGGCCCCGTCAAATTCCCCGGCAAGGGCGAGCCGGAGGAGTTCCTCGATCTCGTCCGGTCGGGCATTGGAAGTGATCGCATAGACCATCGGGGCCTCGATTGTGGTACTAATGATCGCGGCACCCTGCAGGGCGTTGATCGCTTTGCGCATATCTCCCTGCGCGATATAGATCATCGCATCCATCGCATCGGGCGTGACCTTCAGGTGTTCCTTTGCCGCGATCCGGCCAATCTCCTCTTTTACTGCCTGCGGGGCGAGCGGCCGGAACCGGTAGATCGCACACCGGCTCTGGATCGGGTCGATGATCTTCGATGAGTAGTTGCATGAGAGGATGAACCGGCAGGTCTTCGCATAACTCTCCATGGTCCTGCGCAGCGCGGCCTGTGCATCGGTCGTAAGCGCGTCAGCTTCATCCAGGAAAAGGATCTTGAATGTTGCATCCCCGAGGGGAGTCGTGCGGGCGAATTGCTTGATCTGGTTGCGCACCACGTCAATCCCGCGTTCGTCTGATGCATTGAGCTCGCGGAAGTTCATCTGCCAGGACTCGCCAAAGAATTCATGGGCGAGGGTAACAGCTGCGGTTGTCTTTCCCACACCGGCGCTCCCGGTAAAAAGGAGATGAGGGAGGTTACCGGACTTTACGTAGGATGAGAGCCGCTCGACTATCTCGTCCTGCCCGACAATATCCGCAAGTTTTGCCGGCCGGTATTTCTCTATCCAGATGGTGTGGTTTTCGTCCATGCTCAATCATCCCGCTTTGTATTGACTAGATTGTCTTTTGACTATGTTGTTTTTTCCTGCACAAAGTGTCCGGTGCATACGGGGACAATCCTACCCGGCCCGAAAAATGTCCTTTTGCTATCACTAGAATGTAATAATCTTTATCATAAGAGTTTTAAAATTACTTTTCATGATACCGAGCCGAATCCCTCTTGTTTTTCTCCTGCTCCTGTGCCTCATTCTGGTCCCGGCCACGGCAAGCCTGACCAAGGTCGCCAACGATGCTCCGATCTTTATCGGTGAGCGCAACCTAGACCTCACGGCGTGCCTGAACGCGCACACGGTGATCGCATGGTGGCCGGCCGGTTCGGACCGGAGCGGCGAACCGTCAAAGACTTTGACGATCTCCGGAGATGTAACGTCGTTCTATGTTGATCCTGATATTTTCACTGGATATACCGGCACCTGGTATTCCCACGATATCAAACCGGATATCCCGGTCCTTCAGGTATACCAGCCACAGATGGATCTCTCGATCTGGGATGTGGATGCCAATAAGGACATCACCGGCCAGTCAGTTCCGATGTCCGCGAATATCACCTACCATATTGATACGAACCTGTACATGGCGCTTGATTATTCAAAGCGTCCCAACTATAACCCCTCAGACAGTTTCTTTACCGTGAAACTCATGTCTCCCTCCGGGACGAACATTCCCCAGATCTATACCGGGAACCTGGGAGCGTCGACCACCCAGATCATCAACTTTGATAGCAATCCGTTGATCAAGTCCTCACCGTATATCTGGAAAAACGGCCCGGCATGGGATCGAAACGCTAAAAGCACTGACGGGAGCAGCGTTTACCCGACAGGAACCTATACCTTTGAGGTCACGCAGGACCTCAACCATATGAGCAGCAGTTACAATGGCACTGCGGCGTTCGGAACGATCACGAGCGGGGACAAAATAGTCACCTTTATTGCCGACACGTTTACCACCTCCCCGACAGTGCTGCCGTCCCTGACAGCACCGGTTGAAACGGTGGCCACAACAGCAGGAACAACGATGCCGACGCAGCAGGTGACCGTACAACCTAAGGCAACAACCGTCCCGAAAAAGACGACCTATTCCCCGCTGCCCGCGGAAATCGCCCTCATGGGTCTTGGCATCGCGGCACTTGTAATTGCGATGAGACGGAAGTATTAATCATCCAACTCCCTTTTTTTAACAGATGAATCAGAACAGCAGCAAAAGCCGGAAAAATGTGCCGGAGAAAAAAAAGGTCTCGCGAAAAACTGTTGTTGTAATAGGTATCGTGCTTGTCATCTGCATTATAATCGCTGCCGGTGTTGTTCTCCTGCGGCAGGGTCCTCTTGCCCCGGCGACGGCTGCGAATGCCAAGGATCCCTTTACCACGGCGGGTGCATATTATTGTACAAGCGTTGATCTCGCTTATGCCGGGAATTATAATGAGGCACTTCAGAACGCCGATCTTGCTCTTGCACAAAATGTGAGTTCGCTAACTCCAATCATCCAGTCGAACCGTGCGGGGATCCTTGTGGAACTGGGCCGGAACGATGAGGCGATTGACGCGGCAGATGTGGCGATCGATGCGCAGGGGAACCTGACAGCCCTGAAAACTATTGCTTGGTACTGGAAGGCACGCGCACTTCAGGCATTGAACAGGACTGCAGATGCTGCAGCAGCTTTTGCCAATGCATCAGCCCTCGATCCGACACACCAGAATATCCCGGATCATCTATAGATGAACGCAAAACAGTAGTGCTGCATAAACAAATTCATCGGCGTTGAAACAGACACTAAAAATCTATAATGCAATTCTTTTTGAGACCTTCCTCGTTTAAAATTCCTGCGGCATCAGTTGTGTAGTCACAAATCCCGGCCGTTTATCAACGCCTATACCTTGAATACCTCTCTTTTGCAAATAATAATCACAATCATGGAAGGTTCAGCGCGGGTATTTGCCGGAGATTTTTCCGGCTCGACACTTTCAGTGCCGGCTGATGAGGCAGGAAGCCCTGCATGGGTCGTGACCCCGGGTGGGGCGTGGTGCCGGTCGCTGTACCTCTGCGGAGCGCTCACCGAGGTCGTGGAGATCACCGATGTGCTGCACTGCCGGGTGGCCGACCCGACCGGGGCACTCGATATTGTTTCCGGCGGGAGGCGGGCCGCGATCACGGAGCAGATCCGCGCAATCCCGGTGCCCTCCTTTATCGCGGTTACCGGTACCGCCCAGCTGTACCGCAGGAATGGCAGCGATGCGGTCTCGATCCGACCCGAGTTTATTCAGGTGATCGACCGGGCCATCCGCGACCGTTGGATCACGGTCACCGCTGATATGACATTTGCCCGGCTTGAACTGCTGCTTGCCGCACTCGATGGGAGCACCGGAGACACGCGGGCATGCAGTGTCGTCCGGCACTACGGGATCACCCGGGAACGGCTCCGCGGCATGGCCTCAATGATCGAAGGTGCACTTGACAGTGTCCGCACTGCTCCAGCGGCACCCCCGGCTGCAGAGGCCGACATCAGCGCTATTGTCATGGAGATCATCCGCGCAAAAAGCGGCCCCCGGGGTGTGGCCGTGCGGGACGTGATCGATGAGGCGGGCGCCGGGGGATATACAGAAGACGCCGTGCTTGCCGCGGTAAGGACGCTTGTCGCAAACGACGACTGTTACCAGCCCCAGAAAGGATACATCAAACCGCTATGAAACTGGAGTTTGTAAAGGATGGCCCGGCGCTTGTTATCGAGAACACCGAGCGCCTGCTCATCGTTGCCGACCTCCACTTCGGGATCGAAGCCGATCTCGCCGCACACGGTATACATTTCAGGAGCCACACAAAAGAGCGCCTTGCCCGGCTCATGCAGACAATTGACGCGACAGAGCCGGACCGGCTTGTCCTTCTGGGGGACATCAAGCACAGTATCCCTTCGCTCACCAGGCAGGAATGGGCAGAGATCCCGGGCATTCTCGATACGATCCGGCGCCGCATCCCGATCCTTGTCTTCCCGGGAAACCACGACATCGGCATTGAACGGTTCCTCAAGATAGGTGAACTCCAGCAAAAAGAGGGTGCGGTCATCGATGACGTCGCATACTTTCACGGCCACACATACCCGGCCCCGGATCTCGGCGGCCATCTGATTGTCACCGGCCACCACCATCCGCAGGTCAGCCTGCACGATGAGGTGGGCTGTTCCCTTCAGGCACCGGCATACCTGCGGGTGGCCATCGATACAAAGGCGCTCGGCCTCAAAACACCGAGCAGCGCCGGCCCCACACCTGCCCGGGCGCTTTTGGTGCCTGCGTTCAACGAGATTGCCGGCTATGATATCATAAAGATCGCCCGCGACCCGTTCTCTCCGATCTCGCGGTGCATGAAGCAGGACGACGCGGAGATCATCCTTGCCGACGGGACGTACATCGGCCCGCTCGCGATGCTGCTGAATGACGCTGCGGATGAGGTGAAAGGAGGTGGCGGTCGTGGTGTTTGAGCTGCTTGACAACCATGTCCGTGAGTGTATCAAAAAGCGGGGCTTTACCCGGCTCTCCCTTGCGCAGGAACAGGCGATCCCCCTTATCCTTGCTAAGAAAAACCTCATCCTGATCGCGCCAACCGGTACCGGCAAGACCGAGAGCGCGATGTTCCCGGTCTTTGATGCGCTCCTCAAAATGCCAGCCGGGGGAGGATTCAAGGCAATCTATGTTACGCCCTTACGTTCCCTCAACCGGGATATTCTCGCGCGGATGGAATGGTGGTGCCATGAACTGGGCCTGACCGTGGGTGTCCGGCATGGGGATACCCCCATGGGCGAGCGGCGGAAGCAGGCGCTCTCGCCGCCCGACCTGCTCATTACGACCCCGGAAACGCTCCAGGCGCTTTTCATGGGAAAGCGCCTCCGCAAGCATCTCGAGCACGTGCAGTTCGTGATCATCGATGAGATCCATGAGATGGCCGGGAGCAAGCGGGGGGCACAGCTCGCGGTCGCGCTCGAACGCCTTGCGGAGTATGCCGGGGAATTCCAGCGCATCGGGCTCTCTGCGACGGTCGGGAACCCGGAGACGATCGGCCGGTTCCTCTGCGGGGAGCGGCCCTGTGAAATTGTGCAGGTCCCGGTAGCAAAACAACTGGATATTACCGTCAGTTTTGTCGGCGACAACTTCAAGCACCAGGTGCAGGCACTCGAACGTGCGCTCGACCGGGAAGGCTCGACGCTCGTCTTTGTCAACACCCGGGTAACCGCCGAGGCGCTTGGCCATGCCCTGTATGCCCGGGGCGATGTGGAGGTGCACCACGGCTCGCTCTCAAAGGAGATCCGGATCGATGCCGAGGAGCGGTTCAAGAAGGGCGAGATCCGCACCCTCATCTGCACGTCGTCCATGGAACTCGGGATCGATATCGGCAGGGTCGACCACGTGATCCAGTTCGGCTCTCCCCGCGAGGTCGCCCGGCTGGTACAACGGGTCGGCCGGGCCGGTCACCAGCTCAACACCATCTCACGCGGCACGATCCTTGCCACCGGCTTTGACGATCTTTTAGAGTCGCTTGTGATCGCCCGGCGGGCAAAGGCAAACGAGATCGAGCCGGTGGTTCCTGACACGAATGCGGGTGACATACTCGCCAACCAGATCGCGGCAATGGCCGTGGAGTACGGCGAAATCGAACGGTCCCGGATCCGGAAGATCGTGGAGCGCACCTCCCTTTTTGCCGGGTGCGGCACACTCCTTGACGATGTCTGCATCCAGCTCGAAGAGCACCGGCTCATCAGGATCGATGGCAGCCGGATCGTCACGACCGCCCGGGCCCGGCGCTACCTTTCGGGCAACCTCTCGATGATCCACGATGAGCGCAAGATCCCGATCTTCGACATGGTCTCGCGCCGGACCGTGGGGACGCTGGACGAATCGTTTGTTGTCGGCTGGGTGCACACCGGTGCGGTCTTCATCACCAAGGGCCAGCTCTGGCGGGTGCTGGAGATGAGCGACGGCCGGCTCACGGTCGAACCGGCAAAAAAAGCGATCGGCGAACTCCCGTCATGGGAGGGGGAGCAGATCCCGGTCCCATTTGCGGTCGCACGGGAGGTCGGGGCGATCCGGCGTGAACGCACCACGGGGAACTATACAAAAGAGAAAGAGAGCATCGCGTTTGCCGCCCACATCCTTTCCGAGATGGAGAAGAACCGGTGCAGGATCCCGACCGACCGGCTCATCACCTTCGAGAACATCGATGATGGCGTGGTCTGCAATGTCTGCGCCGGCCACAAGGCAAACGAGGCCCTGGGCCGCGTGCTGTCGATCCTGATCTCCGCACGGTATGGGACAACGGTCGGGATCGAACTGGATGCGTACCGGATCCTGCTGCGCCTGCCCTCCGCGATCCGGGCAGCGGATGTCCGGGAGTTCCTGTTGTCCCTTGAACCCGCCCACATGCCCGGCATCCTCAAACTTGCCCTCAAGCGCACGGCGCTTTTCAAATGGAAACTGGTGCAGATCGCAAAGAAATTCGGGGCGATCGACCCGGATGCGGACTACGAGAAGATCAGCATCCAGCGCCTGCTCGACTATTTCGACAACACGGTCGTCCAGCAGGAAGCATACCGCGAGCTGTTGTCCGGTTATATGGACGTAGATGCCGCAGCGCAGATTGTCGGCATGATAAAAGAGGGCACCATCGAAGTCGCCATCGGCCCCCATTCGATCATCGGGGCGGACGGCATCCTCTCCTCCCACGACCAGATCCCGCCGCCGACCGCAGATCAGGCCGTGCTTGCAACCCTGAAACGACGGCTTGAACAGGACGAGGTCGTACTTGCCTGCATGAACTGCCGGAACTGGAAGAGCCGCACGGTCGTCTCGCGGGTGCCAGACTTACCCCAATGCCCGAAGTGCGGCGCCCGACTGATTGCCGCGCTCAAACCGTATGAGGCGGATGCCTACGCGGTCGTTGTTTCAAAAAAGAAGAAAACTGAAGAGGAGCGAGTCATCGAGCAGCGCCTGCTCAGGAATGCCAATATCGTACTTTCAAGCGGGAAAAAAGCAGTGGTAGCACTCTCGGCACGGGGCGTCGGACCTGAGAACGCGTCCCGTATCCTTGCGACGCTCGCGGACGGCGACGCATTCTACCGCGAGATCCTCAAAGCAGAGCGGAACTTCATCCAGACGCACCGGTACTGGGCGTAACTTTTCCCTGCAATTCCCGAAGAAGGCCATGAAAACTTCCCGTTATAAAGAAACGCTTTTATTTGAAATGTGCAGTATAACGGGAGGTCTGCCCAGGATATGGTGCAGGAATGAGGAGCGTGAATTTCTTTGGGTAATAAGTAAAAAAAAAGATCGTGGTGCGGGTACGATACCGACACCCGTATTACATAATGCTTTCAAGTTTCTGTTCGAGGAAATCGAGGCCCTTCTTGATATCTTCGACGGTTTTCCCACCGGTCAGAATGATTTTTCCGGAAGAGAAGAGGAGCGCGACAATCTTTGGATCCTTGATACGGTATACAAGGCCCGGGAACTGCTCGGGTTCGTACTCGATATTTTCGAGATTGAGGGTGACAACGACCTTATTGAGGTTGATGTACTTGCCGATATCATAGGAACAGACGATATTGGTAACCGCAACCCTAGGAACTTTGAGCGTGTCGACACCGGCTTCCTTGAGGGACTTGATAATGATCGCAAGCCCGTCTTTTAATGCCTTGTCGTCACGGATACCGGTGAGCACTACCTTCCCCGACGAAAAGATCAGGGATGCAATTTTCGGTTTCTCGATACGGTAGACCGCCCCGGGGAACCTTTTCGTATTGAGATCGCAGCCCTTGATCTTGCTAGATACATCGTTGAGATCAATGGACTCGGCGATAACTCCGGAAGCCACGATATTCTCAATTTTCAATGAATCGTACCGTTTGTCAGCCATCCTGTATACTATGCAGTCTGTCCAATCATAATACTAATGGAGAATCTTTATGGTCTAATCTGTATCCTCTGACGGGGAATGGTAGGGTGAACGGCAAAAATCGATCGTTGTGCAGAGTGATTTTTGTGTGACTAAAAGACAGATTAAAATGGAAATACCCTCAATATTCTCGCAATAATCAGGCTGATTCTATGGGTGAAGACCAGCATAACATGGAAAATTACGAACAAGTGAAGGCAACATTCTCAATCGAGGTTCCCAAGTACTTCAACTTCGGTTTTGATGTCGTAGATGCCTGGGCAAAAAAAGACCGAAACAAGCTTGCCATGATCTGGGCAAATCAGCAGGGTGAGGAAAAGAAGTTCAGCTTCCTCGACATGTCCAACCTCTCCAACCAGGCAGCAAACGTGCTCCTGAAGTACGGGATCAACAAAGGCGACCGGGTCCTCATCATGCTTCCCCGGATTCCCGAGTGGTGGATCTTCGTTGTCGCGCTCATCAAGCTTGGCGCGGTCTTTTGCCCCTGCCCGACCATGCTCACCCCACGAGACATAAAATACCGGGTCAACAAGGGCAAATTCCGGATGGTCATTACCAATCTTGAAAATTCGAGCAAGGTCAAGGAGATTTGCAACGAGTGCCCGACGCTCACCTGCCGGTTTGTTGTCGATGGTGAACTCGAAGGCTGGGCAAGCTGGCCCTACGAGCTGCTCTACCCGGCGCCGGTTTCGCACCATTCCGTAAGCATCCCGGACCAGCAGCGCACGAAAAACACCGACCCGATGCTGATCTATTTTACCTCCGGCACCGTGGGGGAGCCAAAGATGGTGCTCCACAACCACGCCCACCCGCTCGGCCAGATCGTCACCGCCCGGTTCTGGCAGGACATTCGGCACAACGACCTGCACTTCACGGTCACTGATACCGGCTGGGCAAAATGCGGGTGGGGTAAGATCTTCGGCCAGTGGATCGAAGGCGCCTGCCTCTTTGTGTACAACTTTGTCGGGAAATTCAACGCGACCGAGATACTCCCGCTCCTTGAGAGATACCAGATTACGACGTTCTGCTGCCCGCCTACAATCTACCGGATGCTGATCCTTGCCGATCTCGATAAGTTCGATCTCTCCTCACTGCGCCACTGTACGAGTGCGGGCGAACCCCTCAACCCGGAGGTGATCCGGGTCTGGAAGGCAGGCACCGGCCTTACTATCCACGAAGGCTACGGCCAGAGCGAGACGTGCTGCTGCGTCGCCGCGTTCCCGTGCCTTGAGGTAAAACCCGGCTCAATGGGGAAACCCTCGCCCGGCTGGAATGTTGAAATCCATGACGATGCGGGAAAACCGGTCGGCGTCCGCGAGGAGGGACGAATAGCGATCTCCTGCAACCCCCCGCCACCCGGCCTTCTTGTGGAGTACATTGATAACCCCGAAGAGAACAAAAAATCATTTATGAACGGCTGGTATTACACGGGAGACAAGGCGTACAAGGACGAGGACGGTTACTTCTGGTTCATCGGCCGCGACGATGATGTGATCAAATCGTCCGGCTACCGGATCGGGCCGTTCGAGGTTGAGAGCGCGCTCATCGAACACCCGGCCGTGCAGGAAGCAGCAGTCGTGGGCGCACCGGACCGGATCAGGGGCCTGATCGTCAAGGCATTTGTCGTCTTAAATAAGGGCTACGAGCCGTCAGAAACGTTGGTAAAAGAGATCAAGTCCTACGTGAAACGCACCACGGCGCCGTACAAGTATCCGAGAGAAATCGAATTTGTCACCGAACTCCCAAAGACCCATTCCGGCAAGATACGGAGGGCCGAACTGCGCGAGAAGGAACTGCGGAAGTACCGGGAATTCAAGTAATCCGGTGGCAGGCCGACCAGGGTCAACGCACCCTGATTGGATTATTCACAGAGGCAGGCAGGGAGATTCACGTTCCTGTTTTTCCGGCCCGCATGCGTTTTTTGTCCGGAAATATTTCCGCTGCCTGATTTTTGTTTGCTAAAAATACCGGTCTGCGTTATTCGGCCGAAAAAATTTCGAACAAAAAGATTTCCCGGACAACCTGACACCAGTGATCCACGCCCGACCGTGTTTCCAACGCTAACTGCACCCAGCCCGGACATGCATGTTCTGGCTCCACAGTTTCAAACCCGAAATTTTTGGCCCATAAAAGTTTTAGTTTCAAAAATTTACAGCACAAAAATTTTAACCGCAAAACTTCCCGGTTATAAAAATTTCATGCCGAAGATTTTCCCAGCCGTAAACTTCCAGACCGAAAAAAACCGACCTTATAATTTTTACAGGGTCCGGGTGCCGAAGGGACCGGTCATACAACAACGCGGACTTGTGACAGGTCTCCAACGGTACAATACGGGAAACCCGTGAGATTTTCCGGATTTTGCCATGATCGATCGGAGATTTTCAGGCACGAAAACTTTTGCATCGGAAAATTTTCCGTTTGAACTTTTTTACGGGCAAAATGTCCGGGGCCGTTTCAGATTTCCAGCGCAGGAAAATAACCGACCATGTGCTCAATCGCGAACACGTGCACAACCAATTTTTGCTCCGCGCGATCTGGTGCACCGGTTTCAGGAACGCACACGAACCCACCTGCATGTCAGGACCCTCCCTGCTATTTCCTGCCAAGCACCCAGAGTTGCCTCACTGACATTTTTGTTCGGAGCAAGGCCTGTTGCAGGGTGGTACACTGATCCCTGTATCGTACATTCATGAGAGAAACTGGATGTTAAAATACCTGTTTCATATCAGATGACAAATATACGTGGTGCAGAAAAAGAACAAAATGATGATAAAGTGCACCATCTAACAGATCCGGCATGGTGCGATATTCTGTTTCCATGGATGATACCTTAACGAACAATATTGACAAGATCTGCGAAGAACGGAAGATCTCACGCTCGGACTGGATTGCGGAGGCCTGCACCGGCCATCTTACCCCCAATGCACCAACCCTCGCGTGCACACCCACTGCACCCGGCGCAACCGGGACCAACATGCAGGACTACGATGCGATATACCGGGACTTCCATATTGCTGTCCCCGAGTACTTCAACTTCGGGTTTGACGTAATCGATGCTTGGGCAAAGAAAGACCGGAACAAGATTGCGATGATCTGGACCAACCAGAAGGGTGCGGAGAAGAAATTTACCTTCTGGGACCTGATGCGGCTTTCCAACCAGGTCGTGAACATGCTCATTAAATACGGTCTCAACAAGGGTGACCGGGTCCTCATCATGCTGCCCCGGGTGCCGGAATGGTGGATCGCAACCATCGCTCTCATTAAGCGTGGTGCAATCTACTGCCCGGCCCCGACCATGCTCACGCCCCACGACCTGAAATACCGCATCAATGCCGCAGAGATCAAGATGGTAATCACCACGGAAGATCAGGCCGACAAGATCGATTCCATCATCAGTGAGTGCCCCTCCCTGACCTGCCGGTTTCTGGTGGACGGTAAGCGTGATCACTGGATCAGCTATCAGGTCGAACTCGATTACCCGGCTCCGGTCTCGTCCAAACTGGTCAACCTTCCCGGCATGAAAAAGACGAAAGCCACCGACCCGATGGTGATCTTTTTTACATCAGGAACCACCGGGGAGGCAAAGATGGTAATGCACAGCCAGAGTTACGCGCTTGGCCATATCACCACGTCCCGGTTCTGGCATGATATCCACACAAACGATCTCCACTTCACGTTCTCGGACACCGGGTGGGCAAAGAGTGCATGGGGGAAACTGTACGGGCCCTGGCTTGAGGGTGCTGCAATTTTTGTCTACGATATCCGGGGCCGGTTCAACGCGACCGAACTTTTGCCGCTTATTGAAAAATATGGTATCTCGACATTCTGTGTCCCTCCCACGATCTACCGGATGCTGATCCTCGCCGATCTCGACAAGTTCGACTTCACCGAGCTCCGGCACTGCGTGAGCGCCGGCGAGCCGCTCAACCCCGAGGTGATCAAGGCATGGAAGGATGCAACGGGCCTGACCATCTACGAAGGGTACGGCCAGACCGAAACCGTGCTCTGCATCGGGACATTCCCCTGTATGGAGCCACGGTTCGGGTCGATGGGCAAACCTGCGCCAGGCTGGGTGATCGATCTCCATGATGAGAACGGGAAACCGGTCGGCGTCCATGAAGAGGGCCGGATCGCGATCAAAATTGATCCAAAGCCGGTCGGGATGTTCATGGAGTACTTTGAGAACCCCGAAGAGAACAAAAAATCGTTCATAAACGGGTGGTATTACACCGGTGATAAGGCCTACAAGGATGAGGACGGGTATTTCTGGTTTATCGGCCGCGATGATGATGTAATCAAGGCATCCGGCTACCGGATCGGGCCGTTTGAGGTGGAAAGTGCACTCATCGAGCACCCGGCCGTGCAGGAGGCGGCCGTTGTGGGTTCACCGGATGATATCCGGGGCATGGTCGTCAAAGCGTTTGTGATTCTAAAACCAGGTTTTACCCCATCGGAGGCACTGGTCAAGGATCTCCAGACCTATGTAAAGAAGGTCACGGCACCGTATAAGTACCCGAGATTAATTGAGTTTGTCGATTCCCTCCCAAAAACCATCTCCGGCAAGATCCGTAGGATCGATCTGCGGGAGCGGGAACTTAAGCGGTACGCGAACGGGCAGAAGCAGTAATTATCGCTTCCCACCCTCTGTACCATTTTCCCCTACCTTTATTAAACCGGGAACATAATCTATACAGGCGCGAGGGTAGCCAAGCCAGGTCAACGGCGCCAGGTTCAGGGCCTGGTCTCGCAGGAGTTCTTGGGTTCGAATCCCATCCCTCGCATTCCCACTTCTGGTCAGAAGCCCGAACGTCGGAACCAGAACATTTATAAGTACTCCTCCGACTGGCATAGCCATGCAGAGTACTGTGAAAAACCGACTGCCTGCCGGTAAGGTTCAACGCACGGTTGCCCCGAAGCTCAAGGAGTGCAGCTTCCATCTCATAAAACCGGAGTACGCAGGCAATGCATTATCACGGGCATTACAATCCGGCCTGATATCGAAAGACGATAGCGATCTCATCAACCAGTTTATCCTTGAATCCAAGGGAGAGCATATTTTCGGTGTCGGTCACGCCAACAAGATCACCTACGATCTTATCCGGTGGCGGAATTATCTCGGTGAATACCGGAAGAACACGTACACCGATATCTTGAAGGCAATCGATACCATCCAGAAAGCTCCGGTCAGGACTGCCCCGCATGAAGGCGAGCACTACAAGAAGAACACCTTGAAGGATCTGATCGCGATCTTGAAAAAATTCCTCTTATGGCTCGTCGATAACGAGATCTCCGCGTGCAAGCGCGAGAAGATTCTCAAGATCAAGATACCCCACGGCGATTTGATGACCAAAACCGCCGGGCAATGTTTCTCGGAGACCGAGATCCTGGCCATGATCCAGGCGTGCATCCGGCCCATCGACAAGGCACTGATCGCCGTTCTCTACGAGGGCGGATTACGCATCGGGGAATTGGCCACGCTGACCTGGGGGCAGGTCAAGGTCAACGAGTATACGATAGTGATAAACACCGACGGGAAGACCGGCAAACCCCGTAAAATACCGCTCACCCTTGCCCGGCCCTACCTCCTCCAATGGAAATCTGACTATCCGTTCCTGATCAGTGACGACGCCCTGGTGTTCATGAACCGTGATTGCAAACCCCTCAAGCATGCCGCAGTAACAAAACACATCCGCGAGATCGTGGTGCGTGCCGGCATAACAAAACACGTGACTGCCCATCTCTACCGGCACTCACGGGTAACCGACCTGGCCCGCAAGGGGTACAGCGAGACCACAATCAAGGACATGATGTGGGGAAACCGCGGTTCGAAGATGTTGGAGACGTATAACCACATGAATTTCGAGGATGTCGAACGCGAAGTCATGAAGAAAAACGGTATCAAACCGGCAGCCAAACCGAAGGACCCGCTGCTGGTCCAGCAATGCCGGTACTGTGCGACCGTGAACACCCCTACGTCACATTACTGCGCAAAATGCGGGCATCCGTTGTCTGACGATGAAATGGCGACGATCGAACAGCTCACGTCCGAGATAGAGGCGCACCCTGTGTACAAATACATGGCACAGCAGCTGGAATCTATGAAGAAACAGATCGCCAGCGGTGCGATAACGATCGGTTAACCATTTTTTCTCTTTTTTCAACGACGGAAAACGAATCTATATAGATATTAAAATACAAATAATAAAGTGCATAGCAATAATTCAACGATTTAATCGTTTTTGGCGAGTGTGGTCACGACAGTAATGTCGGGACTGACACGCAATTTGGGGTGTGCTATGTTCGCGCACGAACGTGCTGTGATAACTCCTGACGAAGCGGAGCAAACATTTCCGCGGGACGGGACTATCAATGCACCTGCGAAAAATAACGGAAGAGCAACTCCACCATTTACCGTCGGAGTTGCATAAAACGGTCGCCCAGATCCTTATCGATAAGGGCGAATGGATCATACAAGAGAACACCACCTCCGGCAATTGCACGGAGGTGGCTGCATGAACATCTCCATCCCCGCGCGCCGGGGGGCAGTCTTTCGCGGGGGAGGGCTATATAAAAAGCCCATCCTTGGCAGCCTTATGGAGTGCTTCGGCACGGATACCTTCACGTACCGGGAAGCGTGCAGCAGGATAAGCGGATTTTCCCGCGCGGTCTGCTGGGACCTCCTGGACGCCGGCCTGATCGAAGCAGTGACCACCACCCATCCTTTTTTGTACCGGGTGCATGTGGCACGGCCGACGCATAAGCTTACGGAGAGGGAGAAAATTCTCCGGACGCGCAGCAAATATCAGAACACGGGTGCGGCTGCATGACCGCACCCATTTTTCTCGCGCTGTTCCTGAATGGCAGGAACCGGGCCACAGCAGAGGGACGCCCGTGACGGATGCAGGTTGTCTTACTGTACGGGATGTTCCTCTCTCCCAATGGACTGATGCAAAGCTCGCGGATTGGATCAACAGCTGTCTCAAAGAAAGCGGGAAGTACCAGATTAGGGGCCAGACCCTTTCCGTATGGATAGGGATCTTGCGGGTCTTCGATATATGCGGTACCCCGATGACCGTGCGGCAGGTGTTTTACCAGCTGGAGACCCGGGGGTTTGTGCCGAAGACCGAGAACGGGTACCGGCAGACAGCCAAGCATCTCCTGAAAATGCGGAAGATCGAGGTCATCCCCTACCATTTCATCACGGATAACACGCGCTGGATCCGCAGACCACGGACCTACCAGGACCTCGATGATTTTCTTGCCATCTCCAAGGAAACGTACCGGCGATCAGTCTGGGTGATGCAGCCGGTCTATGTTGAGATCTGGATTGAAAAAGAAGCCCTGATCGGGGTCATTATCGACACCACCAGCTCATACGATGTGCCGCTGGTGCCCTGCAAAGGATACCCCAGTGAGACGCTCCTGTATGAAGCGGCAGAAGAGATCCAGCAGCAGCATAAACCTGCATTCATCTACTACTTCGGGGATTACGACCCGACAGGACAAGACATCCCCCGGCATATTGAGAAGACCCTGCGCAGTTTTGGCGCGGATTTCACCTTCAAGGTTGTGGCCGTAACCGAGGAAGGTAAAGAACGGAATGGCGAGAATAAAACAGATCGCCGCCGCCGTGATCTGGATGATAAGCAATGCGTAGATAGTATTCCCGCTTATCTCGGCAAGTTTTCCGATTGCGACCTGCATAGTATCCGGGAGCGGGTACATCAGTGCATCCCAGATTTTTTCACCGTAGAAAAGGAGCATAGAGAGAAGGAGAAAGAAGATGACGATCTGGAGCCCGAGGAGAACCGGGCTCGATCCCGAGGGGGTGACTGCCTGAAGTAACATCTGTACGATAGTTTGGGGCATGTTGTTCAGCTGTGTTTCCGAGAGTGGGGGGAGGAACGTGGCTAGGCCAGTGTGTCCAAAGCCCCGTGTAAGGGAGGTGGCAATGGTACCGATATACTGGATATTAAAATAGATGACGTTTGCCACCGCAGAGAGGATAAGGAGAACGCCGAGGAGTACCCAAAGAGTAAGAAACGTGGCAGAAGTAGCCGGGCTGACAATTTTTGACAGCCGACGATGAAAGGGCATCAGCGCTACGGCAACGGCGGTGGCCCAGACAACGACGGTCATGAGTGGCAAGAAAGCAATCAGCTCTATGTAGCGATTCGCCCTCCGTGCGAGGCCAAAAAATTCCGGCTCTGGGTCAAGAAGAACTAAATAAATATAGAGATATGGGGATATAGTATAGTCAGATATATAAAAACTAGGTAAGTAATTTATCCGAGAATGATCAATATCCTGATGATATACCATGACCCAGCAGTTGAACGATCAGGGAGTTTCAGTAATCATCGGGACTCTTCTGCTCATACTTATAACCGTAACTGCCGCCGCTGCTCTTGGGCTCATGATCTCGCAAATGCAAAAAACTGCGATGAACCAACAGACACATATTGCAGCGGTAAAAGCCGAGAATGTCCAGTTCGCCAGCGTTAATTTCCAAAACGACCCCGTCGTTTGGAACCAGACCCCGTATAACATTACCAATTCAGAAAATTGGAGTTCAGTCACCATACACTTGGTGAACCTGAATACTGATGATGTTAGAATCGTCGGGATAGCCGTATCAAGCTCCGGATCAAGCAACGCACAATATGTCAGTAATATTTCTGTATTCAACACAACACTCAACGGCCAACCGCAACAACAAAATATTACCCCGTCCTCCCTAGGTACCTTCAATCTGGATATCCCGGGAACCCAGAGCCGGGAAATTCAGATTAATTTTACTGATGGTTTCCCAAATTCCCCGTTGTTCATCGGTACCAACGAGCAGGTCAAGATCGTGATTATGACATCACTCAACAACTTCTTTCAACAAACATTTAAACCCCCCAACCCTGTTATCCAGTCCAGTATCGCAACAGAAAATCTCGGAGTGCTACAACGGGATGTACTGGTACTGGACGGGTCGCAATCCACCTCGGATAATTCCATTAGTACATGGAACTGGAACATCGTGAATGCATCAGGAACCTATCCTTCAGGTTCGGGTAACTGTGGCGACACACAGAACCTTACAGATACAGTTGATCAGTCAGGAAAGATCATCAGGTATAATCCGTTAATCAACGGGCCGTTCTGCGTGAACCTCAGGGTTACCGATAACACTGGTATGATGGCAACATCCAATTATATCAGTATTCCAGTCGACCCGCAGTTTTCGCCACCGGCTAATATTGCTGCCACATTCAATCCACCGTTTGTGAATATCACCATCAAAGATATCAATGGTAAACCCGTACAGAATGCCGTCGTGAACTATATCGCGGAGCAAAGCCAGCAGTTCGGGAACCTGACGCTTGACAACTATGTGGGAACCACCGACGTCAATGGGATGAACAGTACTAACATCACCTGCGGCATAGGCACAGTGAAAGTTGTCTCCGGTCAATTATCTCCCATTGAAGTGGCGGTCAGGGCAAATAATGGATGTTAAGGTAGCACAGAAAGGATTGTCTGTAGCGTACCGCTCTTCATGGGGAACGAAGTAGATCCTCTACTCCACCATTTTGATATTATAAACAGTTCCAAAGAAGCGGTGAAAGGCTCAAAAACGATCACCCGGAAACAAGGGCACTATACTGCAATTACCGATCGATCTTCGACCTGTTTCATCACGGCAGGCTTGTCCCGGTAATAAGCCCGGATCTGTTCAGTCACAGCACTGTACTCCCGGATCCCTGCTTTCTGCATCCAGAGGAGAAATGCTGTCCTGTCCTTGAGTTCCTGGTTGAGAACCTCCTTACTCACACCGTGGGTGTCCTTGATCTTGTCGAAGAGGAAACTCCGGCCCTGATACTGGAACTCGTCGACATCCGGTAGCCATTTAAAGGCCGTGTTGGTGATAAGATCTCCCGAGTCCCGGTCGAGTTCCAGCATTTCGATGATAGTTGCCAGCCGCCGTACGCTCCGCTCCCCCTTCATAATAAGCATGGGGAAGATTACGACATCAAGATTGGAAAAGAGGCTTCGCGGAACGTTCATGGGATTTGATTCCACGCGGGCAAGAAGTTCATCCATGGAGCCGGCATGGATGGTCCCAAGAGCTGCATGCCCCACGGCAATTGCCTGGAAAAGCGTGAACGCCTCGCCGCCCCGCACTTCGCCCACAATGATGAACTCGGGGCGCTGCCGCAATGCCGCGACGAGCAGGTCATAGAGTGAGATATCCCCCGGAGTTTTAGAGGATACACCGCTTATCCCGGATACAGATGACGACGACGACGATTCGGAACTGCCAAACCCGGCCCGGGTAATGGACTGAATCCAGTTGGGGTGCAACAGGTTGAGTTCTGCGGTATCCTCGATTGAAACAATCTTGTATTCGGGTGGGATGAAACAACACAGAACATTTAAGAAGGTGGTCTTACCGGTTGCAGTTCCTCCGGAGACGAGGATCGACCGCTTGTACTCCATGAGGATCCATAGGTATGCCAGTTCCATCGCATCCACTGAATGATAATCCATCATCTCAACCGGTGAGATGGGGTTTGCGCGGAATTTTCTGATGGTAAATGTCGACCCTTTCTTGGTTACTTCACCACCAAGAGTAAGGTTCCCACGGCTCCCGTCCGGGAGCGAAACATCCCGGATCGGCTGGAGGAGAGAGATATGCCTGCCCCCGACCTGCGCGAGTTTTAAAACGAAGTTATTGAGTTCGACCTCACTAAATTTCACATTGGTCCGTATTGAACCATATATACGGTGCTGCACGTACAGGAAGATATCAGAACCGTTGCAGCTGATATCCTCAATGTATTTGTCTTTCATCAGGGTGTCGATCCTGCTGTACCCGAGGTACTGTCGTTTGAGGGTGAAGAACATCCGCTCTTTCTGGTGTTCTGTTAGTTTAAGCCCGAAGATGTTGACCAGAGAATAAAACCGTTCCCTAAGGTATGCAGCCCGCCGATCCCCCTCAATGATCTCAAGGTTAGTGCTCACCAGTTTCTCAAAAGCATTCTCGATAATATCAAGCGCGACTTTCTCATCATCGGAGAGTTGTGGCTCTACTACATCGTAGATGAGACTCCCGTCTTTTTTGCTGTACTCTATATGGACATACTGGTATGGGGGATCGATCAGATACGTGATATTGACATCGCGGAGCGAGCCTTCAAGGGAGGGGATGTCAAGTACCCCGGGATCGAAATCTAGGGTTTGTATATCCTTTTGTACTGGGGATGCAAAAATCGATCGGATCTTCTGCACGAACGAAGGGGTGGCTGCTTTCACATCAGCCGGTTGGCCTGCTTCGGTTGCGGGTGACGCTGATTCCGGTTGAACCGTCAGATCGGGGAATACTTCATTGGATGTTCCCGAGAGCACGGCTGTTTCCACGCCAACTCCCTGTGCTATCTCTTCCTCGAACGGTTCTATGAAAAACGATTTCAGTCTTGGACCAAATGACCTTATGGATGCAACCAGCGCCCGGATCTTGCGTGCGAATGACACCGGGGGCATTTTTTTAGGACGCTCGTTTGCAGGAATTGGTGATGCTTCAACTTTTGTTTCCGGCTCCAAATCCGGTTCGATAAAATAAAGGATGAACTTCTGTATACGCGACGTGGATGCATGGGAATCTGGAGAGAGGGGTGTCATTTCCGTTTCTAGACCATTCTCCGTATGAAAGGAATTTCCGTCACCCGTTTCTCTGAGAGAGCCCTCAGGATCGGTACGGAGATCCTCCGGGGTCGTACCAATATCTCCTTTCCTAAAAAATGATGAAATTCTACCTGCAAAATCTTTCAGTGTCATGATATGGAGATAAAAGCGGTTTTATTCGACCATAGTGTCTCTTGTGAATTCGTTGCAGAATGAGCCACGGTATACAACCCGGGACTGACATACTGGTGCGAAGGATTCTGTTGTGTGCTGTTGTATCCATCGCCAAAGTCCCAGTACCAGGATGTGGGGCTGGGGAAGCCGGTGCTCTGGTCGGTAAAGATTACAGAGGTTCCATTCATCCCGGATGTCGGAGCTGCCATGAGGTTGACTGAAAATGGCGTATATGCTATAATCTGAATAGCAGGGGAACTTATCGGCTCATCGTAACCGTTGAACGCGCTCAGATTTATGGTATAAGTTCCATTTTTCATGTACGTGTGAACCGGGTTTTGGAGATTTGAACTCGTGCCGTCGCCAAACGTCCAGTTCCATGATGTAGGCTGATCGGTCGATTTATCGGTGAACTGTACTATGAGTGGTACAGGTCCTGTTGTCTGGTTGGAGGTAAACGATGCGACCAGCGGTGAAACAGAAATCGTGCTCGTATACCAGCAGGAGCCCAGATTATTTGTTGCATCAAGTCTGACGGTATAAACTCCGGATGTGGTGAACGTGTGAACCGGGTTCTGGGTTCTGTTAGTCACCCCGTCGCCAAAATTCCAGAGCCACGAGACAGGCTGATCGGTCGAAGTGTCGACAAACTGGACAGTCAACGGTACCTGGCCCTGCACAGGAGTTGCCGTAAATGATGCAACAAGCGGACAAATAGAGATTGTCGTTGAATTGCTGGATGTTCCCAGAGTGTTGGTAATGGTACGAGACACTACATAATAACCATAATTATTATAGGTGAGAACAAGGGTGGGGTCACTTACGTAGCTTAAATTCCCGCCAGGATACGACCACATCCAGGAGTATGGGGGATTATTTGTCCCAGTTGCACTGAATTGGACTGCAACAGACGGATTTTCTTTAACATAGGCCATTGTTATATTCGATGAAAATGTGCTTACAGGAGCACTTACTGGGGTATTAACTGCAGTTGCAGCTGTGGTTGACCCATTAGTTGTACCGCTCGTGCAGGATTGCCCCGTGCAGGTAATGGTCACCTCCGTAAGCGTAGCGTTGACCTGAGCACCTTCGATAATTGCCGATGATGTGTTAAGCGGTACCGGTGTTGGAGTCACCGGGGTACTTCCGGAAATCGGAGTTGGTCCCCCGGCAGTGTACGCGTCCGGCAACGTAGGGGTTGCAGAGGCCGCAGTTCCTGCAGATGCATTTGTTCCGAAAAAAGCACCAGTACAGCCGCATGCCCCGACCAGCAAAACGACGAAGAGACATGCGATCATTCCCGGGTTATACATATTATAATTTAAATCACTATAGTCTTAAATGATTCTATTCATTGAAAACAGTATATATGGGTAGTCCCCGGAAAGATTTCAAAATTCCCGGTTAATGTAGGAGAAAGATTGAAGAAAACACCATCCCTATAGTTATTGATGATGGAACGATCCCGGGTAATTCTCCTTCTCCTTCTTATGACAGGGTGCACCCTTTTTTTTGCCGGATGTACCAGCCCGCGGATGGGCAATACCGATAACACGACCCAGATCCTCCAGGACTATAATGTGTGGGCTGATCAGCAGAGAGCATATAACGACCAGGTAAGTTCTGCTCTCACCCGGCTGGGAAATGACCTCGATACCTATAACCACGGAATTGCCCGCGATCCTCCAGATATCGGGCTGCTGCGGGAGAATGTGGAAGCGGACCGGCAGATCCTTGACGCGTGGGGAACCAGTAGTAAGGCACTGGGTTCCGCTACTGATACGTTCACCACAGACACCGCATCTTTTGATTTCGGAAGCGATGGGGAGACCCGCCGTCTCAGCGGTCTGCTGGCGCAGGAGATGAAAATCTATACCATTGATATGAGCAATGCGCAGCAGCATTTCGTTGATTACAACCGCGATATCAGCGGGTATCTGACGCAGGATGATCCTGATTACTGGGATGACTCCCTGCGCATGGCCGCTCTGGATGCGAAGGCCAAGGCAATATCATCTATTGAAGATGGCGATACAGTGCTTTCAAATATTACGGCAACGGCGCACCTTCTCCAGGAGCGCCAATAATCTTTTTTTGGGGTTTTATATCACCCAGCCATGGATAATGTTCTTTTACACTTGGATTTCAGTGGATGTTCAATAATCAGAACCGGTAAAAAAAATGTTGTGTCCGATTTCCTATGAATGATTTCTCGTATGAAACACCCTGCTTACAAAATGTCGCAGTTCGGGCAGACGTCGTTGCACCTTTGGGGCAAGGATGCAGGCAGAGCCCCGAGCACCATCATACCATACTGACTGGTTTGGTTTTACCCGGAGATTTTGGGGACTTCTCCAGGGTTGAAGTTCCAAGTTACCCTTTTTTATTTTGTCCTTTCCTGCAGCGCAATAGTATGACCGTCCTTTTCTTTGCCAAGTGCTTCCGGTGTGTTTGGCTGCTGTCAAAAGTTCACGCATGAACTACATAGTTGGAAGCAGGGATCTGGAGTGCACCGCAGGGAAAAAACCGTATTTCAGGGAAACTTGGGTCTTCGTTTCGAGATCCCTTGCATGGATATTTTTACGGGTTAGTGGTTTCATGCAACCCCCGTACCGGAGTTGCAGATCTCAGTCCGAGTAATTCTGGTCCAAAGCCCAGTCCTGTACCGTCCGGTTTATGGCACCATCAATATATGTTGAATTTGTCCCTGATATTAGGGAAAGCGATCCCTGTTCATTCATACCAAGGTTGTAAAAACGGAGCCAGGCATTGTCCAGATTGGAAAGCATTTTCTGCCCATTGATGACCTCGTAGGTCTGGGCTGATTTTGGCGAGAAGTAATACGTGAGATCCGTATTGAACTGCTCCATGGAAGGGATATAAACACTGTCGATCCTGCCCACCGCGAACAGATCCCCGTTCACATAGACTGCCATGTCCGGGAAATCGAATTTGAGGATCCTGTCGCTGTCGATGGTGATATCTCCCTGCTGGTTGCTGTCAGCAACAATTCGCACGACCGCCCCTTTTGGCAGTTCCCGGTATGCCCCATTGATCGTAATTGTTGCAGGTGTATCTTGGACAACAAACTGTATGCTTGAATCCTTTTCGAGATAACCGGATTTTCCAGTCTTGAGAACAAGATCCTTGTCCGGGATGCTGTATGGCGCAGTCACCACGATATACCGGGATTTGAGTACATCGCTGCTGCCATAGATGTTATTGGCCGCAAGCCAGACATTATAGACTCCTTCTTCGGGGAAGGTGATGAGGGGATTCTGGTCAGATGAGACTGCTAATGGAGAGGTGCCATTACCCATAAAGGACTGGTTGTATGTGACCTCCTGGATTGTCCAGTTCCATGCCGTCGGGAACCCTGTGGATTGATCGGTAAACCTGACTGTGAGAGGCGCCGTTCCTTTGAGCGGCCGGGCCGAGAGGTTGGCTACAACCCGGGGCGGGGTTACTATAACAGCATCCTGTTGTATCGCAGTATCTGTCTGGTCTGTGTTTTTTACCGTGAGTGTAACAGTGTACGTTCCCACAGAGACGTAGGTATGCGTGGGATTTTGTTCCTGTGTTGTTGTGCCATCGCCAAAATCCCATAACCATGCATCGGGGAAACCTGCTGATCGATCCATAAACGAGACATTAAGTGGTGCGTTTCCCCGTGAAAGGGATGTAGTAATAAAACCGGCGATCAAGACGGGCGACAGTGAGAAACTGTTCGCACTTCCCTCGAAGTACCCGGGAAGGTTGATGAGGGTCAGATCGTTGCCTGCACCCGTAGTATCCTGGGTCACCAGAATATAGGAGTTCTCAGGCCCTGCCCGGATTTTACTGCCGTTGATGAGGATCTGGCGGACCTCTCCCAGCGTCGGTACGATGGCGAAGGTGAGATTAGCATGATAATTCCGGACTCCCGGGACAAGGCAGTCCCCGAAACTGCCTCTCGCTACCTGGTTTCCATTCATAAAAAAGGTGGCAGCGGCAAAACTGCAGCTCATTATGTTCCCGTGGCGAAGCGTAACTATCCCGGAGGTATCTGAATCCGCCCGGATCTTTACAAGGGAACCAGCCGGGAGGGGTGTCCTGACACCGTTTACGGTGACCGAGGAGTTGCTGTCTACGGATTCAAATGCCAAAAACGATCCTTTTTTTATGACTCCCTGTCTGATGGTATCAATAAGTACCGATGAGGCAGTATCCTGCCGGGTGTCCAGCACGTCATACGCCGTTGTTGTGCTGCGGGCACCGTCTTCCCGCGTGACCGTGAGGGTAACATTATAGATACCCTGAATGGTATACTCGTGAACCGGGTTCTGGACGTCCGATGTCGTGTTGTCACCGAAATCCCATGACCATGCAGCAGGTCCCCCCCGGCCCATATCGAAGAACTGCACGGAAAGGGGATCGGACCGGTTGGGTGAGGCCAGGCAATCAGCGATAAGGGGTTGTGCAAGGGGCACGGTGAGAGACGCATCTGCGCTCGCGACGGACTGGACCGGGGTTGCGGTCACTTTTGGCACGAACATATGCGCAATATCGCCGGGGCCCGGCACAAGGTGGAAATAGATCCCGAGCAGAAGAAGGAGAATCACGAGCCCGATGATGAACGGGACCCGGATCTGTTTCCGTAAACGGGGAATCCGGATCTGTTTCTGTATGCGGGGGATCTTAATTTTCATGATTGTTCCTCAAAAACAATAGTGCGCTAAGGGCACCGGGACCATAATTCCTGTGCTGTGATCCCCATTGTGACATCCAACTATCCCGTGTTTTTTATGCGGTCCGGTAACACCCTTCATTTCTGCATTCATTACGCAGCCAGTTAAAATATATCTTTTCAATTGAGTCTATAGAGACGTTCATGCAGGATCACGTCATATGCCGGCACTGTGCCCCGGGGTTAAACCGGCTAGCGTCCGGCGGGTTTGCGATATAACCATACATGGACACGGACAGCGACATCCGTTCATTTCCCCAGACGCCACCGGGTCGGGCTGATACTGTTGAACGAGACCTGCACATAGGTATCTTTGAGATCCGCTGCTACGGTGTCGGGGACTTCATAGATCAGGTAGCCGTCAATTGCGTTGCTGCTCCCGGGCATGATGAAGAAGCCCTGGCCGTTGCCGGTGTTGGGACTGGGGGGAGAGGCCGCGCTATTGGCCGTATAATTTGTCACGACCGTGGTGTTCTGCCCGAAGATGTTATAACCTGTCAGGAATGCGTAGTCCCGTTTTTGTTGCCCGATCTCACGGATCCACTGGTAGGGCACACTTTGAGGGTCGGTGCTATAATGCGTGATCTGGCTCTGACTGAAAACCGATAAATCGAAAAACGGGTTATGTGTATAGGTCTGGCCGTTATTCGTAAGGATGAAATCGTCTGCCGCAGGTACGAGCGCAGTCATATGCCCGGTGTCTTCTATGCGGATAAAAACCACAAGGAACGTGTCACCGGTCGATGCCGGTGTCTGCTCGGCAAACCGGTTCCAGTTGAAATCCCACCAGTAGTAGTGTGAAAGGGTGGTTACGTTATAGACCGTTGCCAGGCACGGGCGGGTGTCATCACCGTACCAGTAGGATTCGCCCACATCGAGATAGTACTTGGCCGTGACGATCGGTTGCGAGCCCTTGGGTATTGACGTGACCTGTGCAGCAGATGGTGTTGAGGCGGCAGAAACCGGGGCGGGTGTGGGCGTCGCCGATGATTCGTCGGTATCGCCTAAGGCTCCTGATGCTAATAGTGCAGCAAGTTTTGCGCTCCGGTTGGATGAGTCCGTTACAGTAGCGCCCGTCCCCCCCACAACCGGCCCCGACAGGTGGAGGAAGCCAAGGAGGTTCTGGCCAGGTACAAAGATCAGGTCAAAGAAGCCAAAGCACCCGCTGCCATCCGGCGTTTGAGAGTTGCCTGATGTCACTGTTTCTGTCGACGCAGCCGATCCCACCGGGTGTTCCGGCGGCGTAAAAACATGGGCTGAGAAAAGGAATGCTACGATGAGGATCAGACAGATCCCTGTTATGATTGCGGCATACTCAGCTTGGCGGTTCCCAATCTTCGTCTTTTTATGACGCAGCAGAAAAATCGTGCTGCCCCGTACTAAGAAAAGGGAGAATACCACCCCGATCGCACAAAGAACGAGGGCCATGATGGGCACTGCAAGAGCACCTGCCGGCCCGTTCGATCCAATTGAGGACAGACCGGGCAGCACAAAACTGAGGAGTTCCAGAATTGTTGCAACCAGTGCGAACGGAATGAACGTGAGAAAGAAGGACCGGAGTGAGTCATTGAGTCTGCCACGATTGCCCGGTTTTCCTGCATCAACGGAAGCAGGGTTATCCGTAGTACCATGAACTGTGGTCGCATCTCCAGATGCTCGCTTTTCCCCGATCTTATGTACAAGGATGTTTATTCCCTGACGGATCGCATGGGACAACTGTTTTATGCCGGCTCCCAGCGAATGGGGTTTTTTCGGGGGTTTTGAGGAGGTTCCGGGATCCGGGGAGGGTGTGACGGGAACGGGGGTATCATCCTCAGACCACCATTTTTCGTCATCCGGTGAGTCTAGTACCGATGTAATATGTTCCGGCACAATGGGCGCAGGGTTGAAAGTAGCAGATGATTTTTCTGGTGAGGTGTCTTTCGCCACATCTTTTTGCTTGTTCTTTGAAGGCATGTCGTTCAAACATCCGGCCGGACCGATTGTTGGTGTGTCCATCTTTTTTTTGGGGATAAGCTTATTTTTTACAGAATCCAGAAAAGAATCTTTGTTTGATTTGCCGCTTCCAAAACCGTAGCTGAGGAATGCCTTTCCCGCGATGTTGATGGAAAAGACAACAGCCACAAGGACAAACGCAGCAGCAAATCCGGCTGAGGGCTTGACCAAAGAAGGGTTCTGGACCGCATGGTAAACTGCATAGGGGAGTGTTGCGACCTGATCCTGTAATGGAAATAGTTTAATTCCCCCGGAGGCACCGTTTACGGTGTGGATGCCGACTTCCGGCATATACTGTGTATACCCTGCAGTGAGGATAACTATTGCGGACTCCTCGGCAGCGCGCCCGAAGCCGAGGGTTAATCCGGTAAGGATCCCGCTGAATGCCGTCGGGATCGTGATCCCCCGGATTGTCTGCCATTTATTGGCACCGAGTGCATAGCTCCCTTCCTCAAGTTCCGGGGAAACCCGTTCGATGGCATCTTCGATTGAACGTTCGATAACCGGCATGATCAGGATCGCCAGTGCGATTCCCCCGGCAAGAAGGGAATATCCTCCTGTGACCTGTTTTAAGTAAATAACAAAGATGAGAAAACCAAAAACCCCGATGACGATAGATGGTGTGCCTGAGAGAACTTCGAGCAGGAACCGGAATGATCGGGTGACGCCATTATCCGGTGCATACCTCTTCAGATAGATTGCAGTTCCCAGCCCGAACGGTGCGGCAATAACCGTGGCGAAAAGCGAGAGTATTATCGTACCGACAATCGCATTGGCGATGCCCTGTCCCATCCCCGGTGTCGCGTTTTCCGGTGTTGTGATAAAATACCATGAAAGGGAGGGAATACCGCTGATGAATATCTGGCTCACAATCAGGAATAGTACACCAATGACCACTATTACTGCCAAAAGCGAAAGTGAAATTATGATATTTTCTGTTGCATGCCGTCGCAGGAGAGTCATGACTGCGTTCTCCTCTGCGCCCATGCGCAGATGAGCCGCACTCCTGCCACGGCCAGAATCTCCATGAAGAACAGGACCACTGCAATACCGAAAAGCGCGGCACGGGCCTCCGGATCTGAAACATAGAACATGATGTCGTTTAAGATCTTGGCGGTCATGGTATACCCCGGGTCAAAGAGCGTTACCGGAATTACCGGGCTGTTTCCCATGAGCATAACAACAGCCATCGTTTCCCCCATTGCCCGCATCATCGCGAAGACAACAGCAGTGACAATACCGGGAAATGCAACGGGAATGATTACATTTTTCAGGGTTTCCCACCGGGTTGCCCCGAGTGCCATTGAAGCTTCCCGGTACTCGCACGACACCTCTCTCATGGCATCGTGCGATAGTGCAACGATGGTAGGGATCACCATCACTGCGAGGATGGTAGCGGTGATCAGGAACCCTACGTGGAAATTGGGGTGATTATTCCTGAACAGCGGAATGAATCCAAGAACCGAGTCGATAAACGGATCAAGATAATTCATGAAGAAATTGGAAAGTATCAGTAATCCGAACAGCCCGTAGACAACAGAAGGTATTCCTACGAGCAGTTCTACAATGGGGCGAAGAATGTTTTCCAACCACTTCGGAGCCCATTCTGCAAGGTAGATCGCAGTGAAGATGCTGATCGGTACAGCAATGAGAAGAGTGAGGAGGGTGAGTATAACGGTATCGATCAGGAAGATAAGGACACCGTACTGATGGGTGTCGTAATCCCAGACGGAACCTGTGATAAACCCTATCCCCGATAATTTCAGTACCGGTGCTGCTGCGTAAATTAAAAACCCGATGATCGCCAAAACGAGGAAAGCCGTGATACCGGCAATACCAAAAAAGATCCCTTTATGGATGTCGGTGTGTTGTTTCATGGGGATTCATCGGTCTTACAGATCACAAATAAAAAAAGTTTAAGGGTCGATATCGTCCCTGCTTACGCGAGGTCAGCGATACCGTAGTTGTTGGTTTCCTGGAAGATACCGTACTTCTGTCCGTTGATTGTGTCCATCGGGTTGGACTGGACAAAGCTGATGTAGTTCTGGATCTGAGAGTTGGGTGCGCCGTTCGTGATGTAGTTGAGCGGGCGGATGAGTCCGGCTGGCCAGTTAGTGCTTTGGCTTGCACCAGAGTTACCTTCTACATTCAACTGGTAAAGGCCCTTTGCAGTCGACCGGATATAGTTCCAGTTCTTGGTTGTGCCAGCGCCCAGTGCACCGTCAAAGGTGGCGGGGAGCACGTGGTAGGTTGAATCCAATTGGCTGCCCTGAACGCCAAGGATTACAATGGAGTTTGCACCGTTGATGTTTGCAATTGCATCGCCATAGTCAGCGAATCCGAGTGCATAGTTTGTGGAGCCGACGGTCTGAACCATCATTGGGTTTCCGTTGACTGCCAGGCTGTTTGCCTCATCAGGATTTGAGGTCAGCTTTGCGGTGAATCCGAGGTAGTTCGTAAAGAACGAGTCTGCGGTACCGGAACCGTCAGCGCGGTAGACTGTAACAGTGTTAGCGTTGAGGGTGTTGCCGAGGGTGTGTGGGTTTGCAATTGTTTGGCTCGTGTTTGATAATTTTGTACTTCCGGACGAGAATGCGTTCTGAAGGTCAGCAAAGCTAACGTTGTAGTCGCCGGCTACGGTCGTGTTTGCCGGCTTTGCCTTGTTGGTGATGACGACGATTGCGCCCGAGCCGATCTGGTAGGTCTTGAGGTTCGGGAACTGCTGGAGCTGTGCGGATGACGGGTTCTCAGACATTGCACCAATGTCAGCGATGCCCTGTCCGACTGCCTGGAGGCCGGCGCCACTGCCGGTTGCCTGCGAGACAATCTTTACACCGGGGTTCTGTGCGGTATAGATCTTGCCGGCGAGCTGGGTGATCGGGTCGACGGTGGTTGAACCGGCAATGAGGATCTGGGACTGTGCGGCTGATCCTGCCTGGTTTGCGTTCGCCTGCTTCGATACATCTGATGAGAAGGTACCCATGATGGTACCTACGGCGACTGCACCGATCACAGCGACTACTATAAGGACGAGGGTCGCTACAATCGGTGAGACTGCCATATCATGATTCATGCGTTTCATTGTTGCGTGCATTGCTGTTTCACCTTTTCTTGATGTTGTGGATGGATTTAAGAAAAATTTGTAGAGCTTGTTTAGAGATTGTTTGGAGATTGCTTGATTTGCCACTGAGTTCGTGCCGGTGAAGTTCATTCATCCCCCACAGATGTCAATTCACCAATCAGAGTATCAACCTTAGACTATATATTTCTGGCGTTTTTGATATAGATTTAAGGTTTTTCAATATAGTATCCTCAATAAGGTATAGAGATGTTTGTTCTTCGACGGAAGCGCGTATTGGATACATTTTTTCATATTTGTTAGGTTGTCTGTTCTGAGGGTGCCTTTGGTACCGGCACGATGATTTCTGTCTCCGGCAGGTCAACTTCCAGCATGACCGGGCAATGGTCCGATCCCATATATTGCGGCATGATTGCTGCGTCCAGTACGTTCGATCGCACCGGCTCATTTACGAAGACATAATCCAGACGCCAGCCAAAATTTCGTTTCCTCGCATCGTTCTGGAACGGCCACCGGGTATAATGGCCGGATTCCCGTTGAAACATCCGGAACGTATCGGTAAACCCGAGTTGGATAAGGCAATCGATCTTCTCCCGCTCATCCGGTGAAATGCCGATCTGCCGGACCGGCTTTTTGGGAGGATTGTAGAGATCCTTATCGGTGTGCGCCACATTGAAATCACCGCAGACGATCACCGGCCGGTCCTTTTCTGAGACAAGCTTGATGTAGGTGAGAAATGCATCGTAAAACCGCAGCTTGTGGTCGAGGTTTCCCATTGGTTTGATCCCGAGCGGAAAATAAATATTGAGCAGGAGAAACGTGCCGTAATCTGCAATAAGGACACGCCCCGAATTATCGAAATGGGGGTCACCAAAACCAAATTTCACGGACAACGGTTTTTGACGAGTAAAGAGCCCGACCCCGGCTGTGCTCCCCGGCTGGACTGCAGAGAAATACGTATGGTAGCCGTACATGTCTCTGACTTTTTCCGGGAGTTTTTCCGCCGGTGCTTTTGTTTCCTGCACGCAGACAATCCCCGGGTTGTGCCGGAATACCGGCAGAAAATATTTCCGGTCGTAACACGTGCGCAGCCCGTTCACATTCCATGAGAGAATCGTCAGTGTCATACTAACTTTCCCGGTCGTACGCTCTCTTGTAACACGGTACACTCAGATCCTTATTGCCCCCCAAAACTGCAAGCCCTGACTGAAAATTTTCCGTGGAGAGAACATGGTACCATATTCATTTTTTCTGTTCTTTTCGCTCATCCCGGAGTTCCTGGAGGATCTGCCGGATTTCAGTTGTATCCCGAATGTACATCCTCCGCAGAATCTGCACCTGCCGGTCCTGCCAGAGACTAAATCCAAAGAACAGTACAAAGAACCCGAGTGCAATGGCGAGGGCTCCCCATTTGACCGTATACGGCCACGTGAGAAGATAGAACCCATAGTACATGAAGAGCGGGCCGGCAATCATGAAAATGATCGAAGCGATTACATTTACCAGGTTCTGCTGCCTGAAGTCGTCATCACTTATCGTGCTGTCATCGATAAGCAGTTTTCTTATGTCCGGTACTTTCATACGCGCTTCACCTCAAGGCGTTGAACTGTTTTCCCTGATAGGATGTGTGGATTTACGGTCATCTGAATTACCTCTCTCATACGCGGCATTCTTTGTCTTTTATGTGAAATCATTGCTCAGTACCTGGAGCTCAGGATAGATCCGCCGCATCTCCTGCACGGAGTTTTCAACATCTTTGAGGTTCCGGGAAAATTCCTCAGGATTATGATTGTGATCGGCCAGCACCGCCTTCATACAGGACTGGTCAGCCGCATCAGAACTTGCAAGAATCTCATCAACCCGCTCGAGAACCATGGCAATTGTAAAACCGGATGCCGTCGCTGGCGATGCACTTGCCTTTGCGGCAAGAAAATATGATTCTGACTGGTTGATCTCCTCTTCCCCGCTTGAAAATTTATCGCACGCGGCCATTTTTTCCGCGTTCGTTTTTAATGTCGGAACCGTTAGGAGATCCAGCAGTGCCTCCGTACTTTTTGTATACCCCGAGATAAATGTCGATACACCGGCCTGCCACGCAGTGGCGTATGTCTGATCTTCTGTACTCGTACTAACGAGGTCATGGGAATAACCGCTTACACCTGCCTGCACGTACTCGTTTCCCGGCTGCGCGGCCTCCTTGTAAAATATCTGCGATCCAAAGGCAAAGATCGATTGTGCATCTAACCCGTTTGTAGTCCCGGCTGCAGATGAAGAAGATGTATGAAGATCGGCACCGACAAAGGCAGTGGTCGTAAGCATCGCTCCGATAAGGATACAGAATTTTAAGATAAACGCGTTCATGGCCTCAAAGACCCCGGACGTTCCTGGTGGGAATGATCACCGGGATGCCCGGCCTCTGGTAATTATGTAATATCCCTATAGTTATTAAGATTTTGAATTGATGGATATATATTTTTGAGTCCTGTGAACTTATGGGGTTGCGAGCAGGAGACCATCATGAGCGCACCTGGAATTGCGCGATCAGTCCAGGTCAAGATATTCAACATATATCGGAAGATGACGCAGGAAAGCTGTGATGTAACAAGATGTCATCCAAAAAAGAGGTATATTTATGGTAGATTGCGTCACGATCCCGCCCTTTTGGGGACGGCAATCATGAACACTAAAGAAAGTGTGCAAATGATAATGATGGACACGATGATCGGGAGAAAGTCATGACTCCCATACAACGAAACGCTTCCTGCTGTGAGAAGCATGAGACAGGCAGCAGCGGGAATAATTCTAATACTACATTTGCTCGGTTCTGTGTATGTTCTGCTCATGGGTCGATTCACTTCCATTCAGTACGGGTTCTCCCCCATTTAAGCCCGCACTACCTGCTCAATTCAGTAATTAGTCATGAGCAAGATATATTCTTTTTGAATTTAAAATATAGTTATCTCTGATTGATATAGAGATTATTGTGGGATGGATCCTGCCATACTTTCCCAAGCATAAATCTTTCATGTGGACGAATGCTTCTGTCGGATCAGACTGTACCCAAAAAGACAAAATGCAATAATAACGGATGAAAACGAGAGAATNNGAACGCTGTCAGAGTACCATACATTCCTGAATTGCCATGACAACCCGCCCAGCACATGAATAACGCTCACGAGCAGAACAAGGGCGACGCCATATGGGTAATAACAGGTGGGCTGGAGAATACGAAGGACTGCATATGCAGCACCATAATAGAATAAAACGATCGCAAACAGGTAGATCGCCATAATATTGTGAGCGAGAGCAATCCGTACGAGCGGACTTGCTTCCCACTGAAGGATCATTCCGGTATCCGCAGCGAGAAAAAACGTAAGGGTATAATCGATTATCACTGCCAGAGAGGGGACGATGGCGACATATACCGGCGCATCATAGAAGCGCCTGAACAATGCTGGGATGGTCTGCATGATGATCGCATCCCGGAGACTCGCCTTTTTTGAGTGGATCTCTGTGGGGGATAATCATACTTACGCTGCTATTACTATATATACTTTCTATAGAACAATAAACACTTTTAACGGTCAATTATCGTATACCCTACGGGAATATCACAGATCTTTCGCCATTCTCTGGATTGCGCCGGTTTTTTTACCGGGCACAAAGAAATCCTTCCGCGGCCTCAAAGCACTTATGAGATGGGACATTCAAACGATACATAATGGCATCTCTTCATGGCATGGAAGATTTTCCGGAAAGGAGCGTAATCCTGATCGAAGAAGAGACAGGACTTGCCAAATCAATCTATGCACAATACATTGCCGCAGAGACGGCAACTGCCGGAAAGACTGTGTTTTATGTGACGAACCGGGACTCTGAGGATATCCGCAATCAGATGAACCGCCTCCGGATTTTACCAGAGACTGGATTCCATATTGGAGAGATGCACGGCACAGACCCGGATGCGCTTCTTGATCTGCTCACCAGCCTTAGTAAAGAAGATCTTGTCATCGTTGACCCGTTTTCGTTTTATTTCCTCGAAACACCCCTCGCCGGATTCCGCGATGCTATTTCCCGCCTTGTGACTGCGGCAAAAACCGGTAGGATTTTTCTCCTGCTCATAGACCGGGGATTTCTGCCAGAGCGGCATGAAGTGCTGCTGCGTGCAATGGCAGACGGGGTTATCCAGATCACTACTGTTGCCGAAGGGGACAAAATAAAAAGATATCTCAATATCCCCAAGATGCAGGGAGCACGGCTTCCTGAAAAGATGCTGCCGTTCACTGTCACTGATGAAGGATTTTTGATTGATACCCGTGAACGGCATGGATGATGGCCAGTCTGTTCTTGGATTTCGAAGAACCGGCAACGTAAAAACGGAGCGGTTTATCAGGCAAGAAAATCATCATCATTTATAGTTCCGCTCTTTTTTGCTCAATGACGAACGAACCCGTTTGAAAGGAGTGGTCAGGAAAAACATCCCACTACCAAAACCAAACCAAAAGGAAAGTTTTGCATGGCGTGAATTTCTGGTGGGAAACACGAGAGAAGAAATACCACTATACACCAAAAAAGGGAACTATCCAGTTATTCAGCTAAATGAAGCGTGAAGCGTATCGCAGCACCGGATGCCAGTTCTCCGTGTATACGATTATCCGCCCATACATTCCCCCCGTATCCTTCAACCAGCATCTTGACGATATGAAGGCCAAAGCCATAACTGCTTCGTGTATTAGAGTCCTGTGCGAAACGGTCGAAAACCTTCGGTTTCATCACATCGGGAATTCCCGGCCTGTTATCGGCAACAGTTATCTCAAGCATCTCCTCTCCGATATCCCGTGTGGAGACTTCGATTCTGACACCGGATCCGCCAAACTTGAGACAGTTTGAAAAAAGGTTATCAAAGATTACGCCCATCATGTCGTTAGCGAGTACGGTGTGGTTACACCCTTCAAGTACGATACTGACATTCGGATGAAGTGCAATTTCTTTTTTCAGGACCTCTGCGAGATCAAGAGAGACGACACCCGGTTTCATCTTGTAAATCCGGCTGATCGTTTCTATATTGCGGATCACATTGCTGCTTTTTTGTGCAAGGTCGCTGATCTTTTTGAGAAAAATCTTCTCTTTCTCGCTTGCTGTAGGTTCAAGAAAATCAGCATAACCCCGCTGAAAAACGAATCCTTCTTGTGGAGGATGAAGGGCTTGTTGCCATGACACTGGAGGAAACTCTCAAACGGATTGGGTACACAGTTGTCGGAATCGCCATGAGTGGCGAAGAAGCGATCGCCATGGCAGGAGAACCGCTACCAGATGTTCTCCTCATGGATATCCACATCCAGGGAGAAATTGATGGGATCGAGGCCGCCAAGAAGATCAAAGGGTTATATGGTACGCCAATCATTTTCCTGACCGCCTACAGCGATGATGAGACGATCAGACGTGTTGTCATGGCCGAAGCCCACGGTTACATGGTCAAACCAATAAATACCCGTGAGCTGTTCGCCAGCATAGAAAGTGCCCTTTATAAGAAACGCAAGATTGATTTTTTCATGGAACAGCAGGCCGCTGCGAATAGGCCGATCTGCCCGTGCAGCACCCCCATGATCCAGGCATTTTCTACAACAAAAAACGGGGAGATGATACCAGTTGGCTGGGTCTGTCCCAGCTGCCATCATTTTGTACAGGGATTATAAATAAGGAACCAGTATTTTCCGAACACTCTATTCAGAGAAAATAGGTCACTTCATAATTAAGACCAGGGAATTGACCAGACCTTCCATTCCCCGTGTTCGAACAATTCGATAAAGTTAAAATACAACGGAATTGTCTCTGACTGCGTAGAATTTGCAGAAGTATTTTTGTGCAGGAGCAGAATCACTTTGAGGTTTGCAACAGTGGCATTACCGGTTTTATTCATGACACTGTCGAAAGTAAAAGTTTCATCTGGACGCAGAAATTCGTTATTCTCATTTGCTGCAGTGAAATTTTCCCACGACATTTGAGTCTTAATCTCATCGGGCGAAAGATCATAGAGCCGTCCAAGATCCTTGTTGTTTACTGCAGCGACCCATTCCTGAATCCCGGTTTCAGGATCGGAAGAAGAGATGGTTGTCCTGTTCATTGATGAATCATGCTGATATGACGTACATCCGGAAATAATCACAAGTACCAGAATACACACCACTGCACACAGAGCGTGCAATATTAATTTTGACATTTTAATCACTCACCAGATTTTGCTATTACTGTTGCCTTGGCAGAAGCCCCGTTTGCCGTCGCGGTGACAATGTACGTTCCAGGATCTGTTCCAAGGACTACCTTTGTTTGTACAAGCCCATTCTGATCAGATGTATCCGACACCGGGTTTACCGTTCCTCCCGGTACTATACTGAATGCAACGGATGTGCTGTTCATTGGATTACCGGTCGCATCCGTAAGTTTGAAAACAATGGGATCCTTGAGCGGCAATGCGGCAATGCTTTCCTGTTGATCCCCGGATATAACCGTAATATTGACCTGTGGTCCGGCCTGTGCCGCGGGGGGAGGCAGGATGAAAAGCGTACATGCAATGTACCCCACCGCCACAAGCACCACGACATGCTTAAGGCCGTACCGTGCCTCACCCTCACTGATCTTTCCGATGATGAGACCGCCGAAGATGGAGTTCAGGATGATCATATGGAAAAATCCGCGGGCAAAATCAATTTCCCCTATATCCGTTTTACCAAACATATTTGAGACGCCGAGTTGCTGCACAAACGGGAGCAGGCTTGTGGACAGAATATAGACGATAAATATGATAATTGCCTGTGCGAAGTAAAAGATCATCACGTACTGGTGCAGGTTCCCCTCTTTTTCCCGCTCGATGGAGATAATGCTCCGCATGTCTTCGGATGCCTTGAGGATCAGATCAGCAACCGCTCCTCCTGAGTAAGAGGCTTGGACGACAAGCAGGGTGTACCGTGTGATCAGTTCCGAATGGAGCGACTTGGCCATTGCTTTCATTGATTCTTCAAAGGATTTGCCAAAGGTCATGGAGGTCGATGCAATACGGATATTGGGAGTAAGAATGCCAAGATCAGTCTTGGACAGCTCCTTTACTGCCTTGACCGGATCGAGCCCGCCCCTCATCAGTTCTGAGAGTTTGAAGAGAAATTCGGTATAGAGTTCTTCCTTTTTACGGACCGCCCGTTTCTGGAGCGTGATATCGATAGAGTACGGGAGGATGGCGATTATAAGGGCAAACACCATTATCTCGTCAAGTCCCATGGTCGGGGCGGCCGGTGTTGATGTCGTTGCAGGAACAGCTCCTCCGGTTGTATTACCGTTTTCGGCATTCATCTGTGCCAGGTATGCCTGCAGTGCTTTTTCCTTGTCACTAATGGTAGAAGCTTGCTGCTTTTCTGTGGTGTGCAGGGTATACCCCATCAGGAATGCGGTCAGTACGACCAGCAATGCTACTGCAATCGGAACCGCGATCGTGAACAGTTCCCGTGGCGGGTTGTACTTGATCCGGATCCTCTCGATAACCTCGCTGAATTCTTCCATCTTTTTATGGACCGAGGAGTCCTTGGCAGGCGTTTTCATAGCGGATCAGGGAGTTGTGGAATATTTCACGGCCAGCATCTGGAGAAAGATCACATTGACGAGCGGAATTAGCAGGTAGATCAGATAGTTAAACATATCATGTGCAGAAAACGGCCCCAGCTGGATTCCCAATGCACCGGATATCACGACACCTAATACGGCAAGGGTGATTGTCATGACGACCCCCCCGAGGTAACCTTCCCCATAAACAGCAAGCGACTCTACAAATTCCTTGTAAGTCTGGCGCCTGATTGTCATGAGTTCTTTTGACTTGGTCTCAAGATAAGATTTCAGTCCGCCACCGCCGTATATAATGTTGGTCATATCGATACAGATATCCCGGAACATATCAGACGGCGTGTTTTGCACCAGACCATTCATAGCGGTAACTACATCCTCTCCAAGAACATCCACCCGGAAGAGAACCTTACGAAATTCATTGGATATTTGTCCGTATTCCTCCCGTGCGATCCTCCTGATAATATCAAGCGGCGTCGCACCGGAACTGGCAAGAATCGACATAAATGCAAGAGCATACGGGATCTGGGTATCAATATCCCTTTTTTTGTTTTCAATCTGGTTTTGCAGATAAAAAGGAAATCCAATAGCAATCGCAGCAGATCCAATCAGCGCAAAGAGCAGTATAAAAGGCGCGGGATCTGGTATCGAAAAAGGGCTCTGGGGAAGCAGGAAGAGAACTGCCGCAATAATGACCATCAGAAACCCGACAAGAACAGTAGTGCCGATCCACAGGGACGTAAACATTCCTGGCGTCATTTCAAGATCGGCCTGATAGATCAGTTTGATAATATCCCGGTTCGGATTACGATCAAAAGAACGGCCAAATGTATAGCAGAAACGTTTATACCATTCAAACAAATTCCCAAAACTATCCGTTTCTGTAACCATGATTATCGAAACTTATTTATAGAGTTCATTGGTAAATTATAGAGTATCAAGAGGAATTATCTTCTTGACGCGTTTCATTGATTTGCACAAAGCAAATCCCCCACAGATGTTTTTTTTGGAAATAACTTCGGTAGGTATATCCCCTCAAAACCTTCCGTTACCCTACCCGCCATGGAGCGGAATAGATCTGCCTGTTTTTTTCTTCTGGAGTTATTTCACAAATCCGTTTTGCAGTAACCCATTCACGAAGTCCCTTGAGATCCTCCGGGTCAGGCACCGTTAAAGTACTGTCTTTGGAAAGAGTGCCTGCAAGTGCAATTATCAGGGTGTTTTGCCTGGTTAATTTCTCAAGCGTTCTGATCTGGCATTGCATAGAGATCTTCACTCCATGTCACTTTGTACTGAACCGTTCGAAGTCACTATTTCTGACTGCTACATATGTCAAACCAAGGTTGTCCGTCATAAGATCGGATTCCCCTGATGCCCGCTCCGGTTCTGCCTTTTCGACATTTCCTGCAGGAACTAGTTCATCAAGGCAACGGATCGTGTTGTCCCGGTAGGGCTTAACGCATAAACACATAGTTTGTACTTGTAGTATATACTTAAAATAATTTCTATATAGTGTTCCATCAATAGCAAACTCCAGTGCCCACTTCACACAATGATCTAATTTATTAAAAGTTCCTCCTATGCAATTTGGGGGGACGCCCGGTCTTTCGATTGTAATTTGAATAAATAGAAAATATATGAACCAAAACCTGAGAGAATTCCTCCTAAAATTGCAAAAATAATTAAGATGCCTATTGTAAGGAGGGTATTACCATAGCCCGCAGAAAGACTGGAATACTGATTCAATTGGTGCGCAATCATGCTGAAGATCTGGGCAATCCACATTACCTCAAGAAGAATTCCGATCATGATACCGGAAATAAATCCGGTTAGTAAAGCATCAGTTCTGTTTTTCAATTCGGATGTACCCAGCCATGCAGCAAATACTCCCCATCCTTCAAAGATCACGATAATGAGAAACGGGTAGATGGTGTTCCAGACAATTACCTTTGGATCACTGATCGGGAGATTCTCCTGGGCAAAGGCTTTGAGAAGAAGAGTATTAACTAAAACAAGAAGAACGATGGATTCTCCCCCAAGAGCACCTGCAACAAGTCCGCATTGGTTTATCGGTTTTGTCGTTAATTTTGCCGTTAAGCGGATCATTCTTTTCCCCCGGGGATCGTAATTTTTGGACTGGTTCCAGCCATATGGGTACAATGCTATGTAAATAACCCCATAAACTTACTACATAGTTTGTTTGTAAATTTATATATTTATTTGAAATGCTCTATTGTCAATTCCTGCTGCTTCAATTTCCTGCCAAGAAGATCATAGCAAGTGCTACGAGAACACAGGCAACCAAGAACAGGAGATAGGATACCTGCGAGAATTCCGGTGCGCTGATCATGAGAACGCACCCGATAATAGCCAGCAGAAATCCTAAAAATATCTGGATGAGCGGACCATCTAGATTGATCATATTCGATGACGATGTATATGTCATTCCTGTCTCCGTTATTCCCACCATCTCATTCAGGTGTTTTTTTTTCAGATTGTCCAGACCCAGATATGAGCAGGAATATACCACATTCCCTGCTATCCCTCACTATGAATCATCTCTTGATCATAAGAGATTGCCGGAAAAATTTCAGTGAGCCACAACGCGATCTCATCCCTCAATTCCCGGAAGTCTGTGAGTATCTCATCTCGCTCTCTGCCGATTTCCGAAGGGCTGACAAAATTCCTGTGAAGAAACCTGCCCCCATCCGGCAGTACCCTTTCTGCCATAGTACGGACATTATCGCAGAGCGTGATAACATAATCAAAGTTCTCGTTCCGGTACTGGTAGATTGACGCAGGTTTATGGCCAGATATATCGATTCTCTCTTCCTGCATTATCCTCACTGCGTAGGGGTTTACCCGCACCGGTGCCACACCAGCAGACATAACCGTATACTGTTCATTTCCCCTCTGCCGGAGAAGCCCTTCTGCTATGGGTGACCTAACCGAGTTAAAGGAGCATATAAAAACCACACGCTCTTTTTTCATATCCGCTCCTACGAATCCATTACTTTATTTGATCTCGATTCTCTCGCCGGTCTCCAAGTATAGGACGTTCTCGGCGATCTTGCAGGCATG